>JAYUCP010000154.1:0-2295 GCA_043740245.1 Acidobacteriota bacterium
GCTTCGGCTTCGGCTTGCAATGCGGCCAGCGCGGCGGGATAGGTATTGCGCGGCTCATCGGCCGGCATGTTTGAAATGGTGATGACGCGCAAGCCGCTCGGTTGCGGCGCGCCGTGGGCGCTGATCTGGCGCTGTTCGGCGTCAAGCTCGGCAAAGTCGCGCTGGCGTTGTTGCTGTGCGATTTCGGCGCGCAAGGCCGCTTCGCCACGCACACGCAACTCGCCCAGCAGCCGGTTGTAATCGGCCTGTACGCGCGCCAGGTCGGTTTGCACGGCGGTGATCTGCTCTTCGACATCCAAGTTGCCGAGTTTGCCAATCGTTGCGCCAGCGGCCAATTGATCGCCCGGCTTGACGCTCAATTGAACAAGCGTGGCGGCTTCGGGCGCGCGAATGATCGCCTCGCGGTCGGGCAGCGCGACGAGCACGCCGTAATTGCCGACCGACGCGCGCCACGGCAGCAGCAACACGATGACAAACAGCAGCGCGATAGAAAGCGGGATCAAGCGGCGCCGCCAGAACGGCGGCGGTGAATTTTTGTTGTCAGCCATCTTGGCCTCCTGCGGAAAATGTACCGTAGGTTGTCCAACCTGCGGAGGTTTCGGAAGGGAATAGTTCAGGTATCCCGGACGGTTTGCTGATCTAGAACTCCGCAGGTTGGACAACCTACGGTACAGCGCGTCTGTCGTTTGCTTGATCGGTCGCCGCATAAACATCAACGCGACGCCCAGCGCCAGCAGCAATCCCAGCAGATAAAAACTGTCCACCAGCCAGCCGCCGACATAAGCCACGATCAGCGCCGCGAACACGACATTGTAAACAAACGACAGCAGTCCGAAGACCAGATAGATCGCACGTTCGCGCCTGTCGTAGCGCGCTGCTTCAACGTTCGGTTCACCGAACAGAATGCGCTTCAACACGCCGCGCCAGTAGGCACGCGAGCGATCCATCAGGTTCGGCAGCCGCAAGCTTTGGCTCAGAAAGTAATAGCCATCCAGTTTGATCAGCGGGTTCGCATTGAAAAAAACATCCAGCACGCTGCCCAGCAGAATGATGAACGCGGCATCGGCCGGCAGCGTGTGCGGCGCGAGAATGAACCAAGCCAGCAGGCTGAACGCGCCGACCAGCAACTGCCAATAAACGCCCGCCGCGATCACCCACAGCCGCCGTCCGCGCGTGGGAATCAGGTGAATGCCCGACACGTTGCAATAAAGCGCGGGCAGAAAGTAATAAACCAGCAGCACGCCGACTTCGGTGGCGCGCCCGCCAAAGGCTTTGCAAGTCATCCCGTGCGCGAATTCGTGCGTCACACCGACCAGCCAGGCGGCGATGAAGATGGCGACGTAATGCTCGCGCAGTGTGGCCGCGCCATAAGCCGCGACTTCCGCCGCATTCAGCAACGCCAATAGTGAGGTGACCAGCAGCAGCATCAGACTGAAACCGAAAAAGCCCGTCGTCCAAATCCAGCGCAGCCGTGGCAGCAAGCGCGCAAACAGGTTTTCAGGATTGAAGAGGTTGAACCGGATGTAATGCATCTGGCTCAGCGGCGTTGCGGCGGCCGATGCGCCGTTCGCCCGTTCGCCCGCGAGGATGCCATAACTGTCGAGCTTGGTCAGAAACTTGACCAGTGTTGGCGGCGGCAACGCAGCGCCGGTCTGCCGGTTGAATTCCGCGCAAACGCCACCCACCGGACGCGCGCCGTCAATCAGGCCCAGCACCTGATTTTCGGTCGCGCGCAGCAGCAAGTAGCGCCCCACGCCAGCCGAGCCAACGACAAACACCGTGCGTTCGCCGTCGCGTTGCTCGGTGATTTCGACATCGGCGGCGATTTGTGGCGGATAGGCGCAGTAATCGGTTTTCATCGTCGTTCACTCTCAAGAAAAGTTCTTGCGCACCAGCGTCCCGTTGTGGTTCAAGCGCCGTCTGCTTTCGCTCTCACTTACAGAAACGGGAAGCGGCGGCGGGAACTATCATGCGGCGTGAATTTTTTCGGATTATTTTTCGGCGCGGTTTTCCGGCTTGTTCGGGCGCGACGCTAAAGCGTAGAATCGCGCCGCTCAATCAATCATCAACTGCCGGAGAAAATTATGGTCGCTGCTGCTCAACTCGCCCTCGATGACGACGACAAGATTTACGAGTTTGTGGATGGACAATGGGTCGAGAAAGACGCGCCCGTGGAGGGACAAACTATGCCCGGAGCCAGGCATGGGGGCATCGGAACACGGCTCATCATCGAGCTGGGAACGCATGTCAAACTCAACCAACTCGGCGGCGTTTATGGCCCGGACACCAATTTCC
>JAYUCP010000155.1:0-13911 GCA_043740245.1 Acidobacteriota bacterium
GATGTCGCGCTGATATGACAATGAAAAACGGTCGTTGTTTTGCGGCTTCAATTCGTATTGATCAAGGGTGACCGCGTTGCCCAGATTGGTATAACGCCCCAACGATTTTTCGGTCGGCTGTTGCAAGGGATTCGGAAATTGCCCGGTCGTCGGGAACGGATTGGAAAGGAAAGCCACCGGGATGCCGGTATTGTTTTGGCCGGTGCTGCTAAGAATTGATTGTACGCCCAGCGCCGTCGAAATCGTCGAATAGCCCGTGTATTGATTGACGAAATCGCCCAGCGGGTCACGAATCTTCGACGAAGGCGAGAGATAGCGCGCATAGCCGAAACGCAACACCGATTTGCTATCAAGTTTGAATGCACCGCCGATGCGCGGCATCAGGTTCAAGGCTTGCCGCGACCAGGCGTTGCGATTGTTCGCGTCAGTGAACACCCACGCGCCGTTGTAGGTCGGCTTGTAGCCTTTGGTCGTCAACAACGCCAGCACCGACGCGGGCATGTTGGGCGGCGTCGCCTGAAATTCGGGAATCGGGTTGGTCAGATCGAGCCGTTGCGACAAACGGTTTTGCCGATCCACCGGGCCGGGTTCGTATTCCCAACGCAAGCCCAGGTTAAGCGTCAAGCGCGAGTTCACTTTGAAATCGTCCTGAAAATACGACGAATAGCCTTTGGTCACGACTTCCTGCACGGGCACGCGCCGCCCGCTGGTGTTGGCGTCCACCACGCCCAGCAAAAACGTCGCCCATTCGTTGCCCGAAATGTTGATGTTGGCGCTGGTGTTCTGGCTCGCCGTGTTTTGCGCGCGGAAGTTCAGATTGATCGGCTCGAAGCGCGCGCCTTTGCCTTTGTCCACGCGCAGTTCGCCGCCGAACTTGAGGTTGTGGTTGCCCGCGTACCAGTTCATGCGCGCCGAACCGCCCCAGCCTTGCGGGCGTTGCCAGAACTCGCGGCCTGAACGTCCCAGCCGGTTCGTCGTCGTGCCGGTCGGCACATCCACCGCCGGGTAATAAATCAGGTCGCGCGTGAAGAGCGACGAGTACCACGGATTGCCCGGCCACAACGCCTCGATGCCGGCCTTGCCGAGAATGTATTCGTCGCCGGCGGCGAACTCGTCCGTCAGCTTGTGGTAATTGGCGCGCAGGTTGAGCACCTTCGACGACGAGAGCGTGTAAACCGTGTCCGCCGCGATGCTCAAGCCGTTGCGATGGCTGCCCGCCGCCGGAAACAGCTTGCCCGTCGTGCTGTCTTGCGGCACTTCGAGCAGATTGGTTTTGAAGGTGCCGTAGCGCACGAAGGCCTTCCACTTGTCATTGATGTTCCAGTCCACGCGGTTCGAGAGATTCCAATAGCCCACGTTTTCAGTCTTGGTTCCCTGCCAGTTCAAATCATTGCCCGGCAGATTGGGCAGCGGCGTTTCAGCGATCAGCCGGGCCGCCGTCGGGTCAAAGCGATTGGGTTGGATGACGTTGTTGAGGAATTGCGTGCGCACGCCGCTCGTGCCCGTCGAAGTCAGCGGGTCATAAACGGGGCGCGCGCAAGTCGTCTGCCCCGCCGGGCAGCCTACCGCGTAAGTCCCGATGCGCGATTGGCTGAAATCGCCTTTGCGTTCGAGCGCCGTCGGCACGGTGATTTTCACGGTGATCGGGCGATGGTCGTACCACTGTTCCCACGACGAGAAGAAGAACAATTTCTTCTTGATGACAGGGCCGCCAATCGTGCCGCCATACATTTTCAAATCGGTGCCGCGATAAATGGTTTCGTCCGCGCCCGCCGTGCGCGGAATGGTCGGGTCGCCAAAGGCGTTAAAGCGCGGATTGCGGTTGTGGTAATAAGCCGAACCGTGAAAACGATTGGTGCCCGATTTCATGTTCAGCGTCACCACGCCGCCCGCGCTGTAGCCGTATTCGGCATCCACCGCGTTTTTCTGAAACGAAACTTCCTGCACGGCTTCGATGGAAGGCGTGTAAGAAGTCTTGTAACTAGAGGTGAGTGGCACACCGTCGAGTTGAATGTCGTTGGCGCGCGTGGTGCCGCCGCCCGCGTCGAACTCATTCGCAAAGGCATGGTGATAAGGCCGGTTTTCGCCGTTGGCGTTTTCGCCGCCGTTGATGGTCGGGTCGAGCGCGATGACGTTGTAAGGATTGCGTCCGCGCAACGGAAGCTGGTTGATGAGTTCGTTGCTGATCGTCGTCGTATCGCTCGCCGAATTGAATTGCACCGCCACCGGCGTGTCCTGCACGGTGATGACTTCGCTGACACCGCCGACCTCCATGACCGCATCCACGGTCAGGTCGCCGCGATTCTGCACGGTGAAGCCGCGCTGCTCATGTTTTTTGAAGCCGGACGCTTCGACGACGACGGTGTAAACGCCCGACTCGACGAAATCGAAAATGTAATGCCCCTCGGCATTGGTCGTGCGCGTGACTTCGACGCCGGTGCCGACGTTGCGCAGCACGACTTTGGCGCCCGGCAAGGCGGCCTTGCTGGCGTCACTGACGCTGCCTTGGACTTTGGCGCGATAGTCTTGCGCGTGTAGTGGTGTGGACAGGCCCGCGCAAAGCAGGCCGAGCAAAAGTATACGGGTCAGAAATTTCATACTGCCTCCAGAGTTTGACTGTGTTGGCTGTAAGACAGACTTAGTCAGCCCTACGCGCCTGTTTTATTTCGTCCAAATCGGACAGACAAAAGTCTGCCCTGCCATTAACCATCAAAAGTTCAGTTTTCCCACGCCCGCGCCCAACGTGACGATCGCTTTGATCTCCGCCGGATTGTCGAGCGTGTAGCGGTAAAATTCGCCGGGTTCGCGCACCGCGCCGCCCACCACGGGCGCGCCGCTGCGCACGTAAACATTGTTGCGTTCGACCGCGCGCCCCGACTCGGTCGGCCCCTGAATCGAAATCGGCAGCTTCAACCCGTCGAAATAATTCCCTTCGACCAGGCAGCCGGAGTTCATAAAACAGGCCACGCCCACGTCAATGTTGTTCAGGTAAAAGTTGTTGAAGATGTGCACCGGCTCGCCAAACCGCACGCGCGGATTGCGTTGCACGGTGCCGTCAAAAAAGTTGTGATGAAAGGTCACGCGCAACCGCCCAATATCCAGCGGCCCGTTGCTGTCATCCGATCCCACCAGCGAAGTCTTGCTGTGCTCGCTCAGCCGGTTCCACGAGACGGTGACGTAACTCGCGCCCAGCCGAATGTCAATCAGCCCGTCAAAGGCCCGCGACAAATCGCAATGATCTATCCAGACGTGATGCGCGCCGCCTTGAATGTTGATGGCGTCGTCGGGCAGGTCGGTGAAAATCAGATTGCGGATGATGACGTTCCTGACCGTGACGGCGGGCGGTTCGGTCGCGTTGTCGTCAGTGCTCGGCCCCACGGTCAGCCCGCCGCCGGTGAAGCCGGATTGCGCGCCCACGCCGACGATTGTTTTATCGGAAGTCACATCCACCATCCGGCGCGGCAGCGTCAGCATTCCGTTGACGCGAATGATGAGCGGTTCGCGGCGCGCGATGGCGGTCATGAATTCCTGCGCCGTCGTGACCGTGATCGTCGCGCCGCCCGCGCCGCCCGTCGTGCCGTCCTGTCCCAGCGCGTTGACCGACGCAAAACCGATGGGCGCATCGCGTCGTTGGCGCAACGGCGCGGGCGGCGCAACCACGGCATTGCTGGTCGCCATCTTCAGCCCATCCGTGCGCAAGTAGCGGAACTCGTATTGCCCGCTCTGCGGCGGCGTGGTGAATTGCAACCCGCCGAAGCTGGCCGCGCCGACTTCCTGCCGCTGAAGCGGCTGCGCATCGGCGTCACCCGCGCGAAACAGTCCGACCCAATCGTTGGCCGCGTGTTCGGCAGGCGCGCTCCAATTCGCCATGATCGTCTGCTCACGAAAGACCACGCTGGGCGACGCCGACAACGAATGCGGACGCCAGCCGCCCAACACAAACGCGGGATCGCTCCACTGCTTGGCTTCTTCCGCTGTCAACTGGCGCGCGACGTTCAAACGCTGGCTCACGTCGAGCGGCTTGCCTTCCAAATCGGTCGAGCCGAATTCCCAAAACTGCACGTTGGGCGCGGCGGTCGCGTTGTTGAGCAGCCAGCCCACCGGCAGGATGTGCGGCCCCAGCGCGTTGTTGATAAAGATCACTTGGCTGTACGGAAACACCGTCGGATCAATGCGCGACAGGTAAACGCCCGTCAGGCCCGGCGCGCCCGTCAGCCGGCAGTTGACATAGACGTTGCCGTTGCGCCCCTGCGTGTTGCGAATCTGCGTGTAGTAGCCCGCCGTCACGGCCTTCAATTCGCAGCGTTGAAAAAAGACCGCGCCGTTGCCCCACATAAAATCCACGTCGCCTTCGATGTAGCTGTCGGTCACGAAGGCCGCGCCCTGCAACATCAGCGTGTCCTGAAAGCTTTTCAGGTTGACGCGGTCGAGCAGGATGCGTGTGTTGTTGCCGCGCAAAGCCTCGGCCTGCGAACCGCCGCGCGGCGTCGTGTTGACCAGCGTGATCGTTTCGAGCGTGAAATCCGCCGCATCCACGCCGAACATTGCGCGCGCATTGCCCGCGTTCACGTTGGCGTTGTTGGCGTATTGAATCACCGTCTGCTCGCGTGATTCACCGCGCACCGTGATGAAAGGCTTGTTCGACGCGACGTAAACGATCTCGTTGTAAACGCCCGCCCGCACCGTGATGACCGTGCGCCGCGTGTTGCCCGCCGGTACGAAATCAATGGCGCTCTGCACCGTGCAAAAATCGCCGCTGCCATCCGTCGCAACGGTCAACGAAGTCGCGCCCAGCGGCGGCGCAAACACGCGCGTCGCAAACCGCCAGCGCGACGTATCGCTAAAACCCGCGAAGGGCGCGCCGCTCGCATCGGTCAACACGCCCGGCTCCAGCGTCACGTAATAGCCGCGCCCGTAATCCAGCGCGCGCCGCAAATAAATCGTCGCCGTCTTGCCGCTGACCAGCACGGGGTAATAATTGAAAGCCGCCCCGCCCACCGGTTTGCTCAGCGTGCCGCCTGAGACATCGAACGTGTCCACCAGCGTGCCGTCTTCTTGATACACGCGAATGCGTCCGCTGCGGCCCACGCGCGGCTCCTGGTCAAAGGTCAGCGTCAACGGCGCGTCCGTGCAAATGCCCGTGTCAACCGGCGCAAAGCTCACCACCTGCATCGCCGAGACCACCGTCAACACCGCCACCGCGCTGGTCACGCTGCCGCTCGTGTTGCTGACGACGACCGTATAATTCCCCGCGTCGCTCAATGCCGCGCGCGCAATCGTCAACGCCGCATTCGTCGCGCCCGCCAGCAACGCGCCTTCCTTGAACCATTGATACACCAAGCCCTCGCCCGTCGCCGTCACCGCCAGCGTCGCCGCGCTACCCAACGTCGCAGTCACATTCGCTGGTTGCGCGGTGATGCGCGGCGCGGGCGGCACGGGCGTCGTGCTGACCTGCAACACCGCCGCGTTGCTGCTGACGCTGCCGCCCGCGTTGCTGACGACGCAAACGTAACGCCCTGCGTCGCCCGTCTGGACGTTGCTCAAATTCAATACCGGCGTCAGCGCCGACGCATTGCCACTGCCGAGCGCCTGTCCATCCTTTTGCCATTGATACGCCAGGTTCTGGCCGCTTGCGCCGACGGCCAGCGTCACGTTGCTGCCGACTTGCACGGTCAAATTCGCGGGTTGCGGTTGCGCCGTGATGAGAGGCGCGGCGGGCGTGTAATCCACCAGCAGCCGCGTAAATTTGAACTTCGTCGCAAACGTCGGCCCGCCCACGCGGAAGCCGAAATAATCAAACTTCGTTTCCGGCGTCGCGCCACGTTCGATCACCGCGTAATTCAGGTTGTTCAAGCCGCTGCCCGTCACTGCCGCCGCAATGCGCGTCTCGCTCTCGCCGCTGCGTTCAATCGCATAGCTCAACGTGTAGGCCACGTCATTCGCCAGCGCCTGCCGTTCGGTCGCGCCCGTCGCGCCGGTGGTGATCGCGGGAAAATCGCCGAAGTTGTTGAACGGATTCCCGCCCGTCAGCAGCGCGCGCCGCCCAATCACGAATGGCGATCCTTGGCCGCTGGCATAAAACTGCAAGCCGTAGCCCGTGTCATTCACAAAGGTCGCATCGTTCATCCCCGCCGTCAGGTTCGCCGCGTTGCGCGTGCCCAGACTGTCCAACACGCCGAAGCGAATGTCCGCGCCATTGGCCGTGAAGCCCGTCAGCGTAAAGGTCAACGCGACGCTCAACCTATCGCCCACGCCCAGCGTCACCGGCTGCTCCGCGTTGGTAAAGAAAGCCCAGAAGGCTTCCGACCCGCCGGCGTTGGTGATGTCGAAGGTGGCCGAACCCACCGCATCGGTGCGCACCGTCGCCGCGCGCCCGTTGAACAGCCGCACGGAATTGTTCGCCAAATCCTGATTCTGGCTGTTGCCGTCGGCGAAACTGTCATCAATCAATGCTGCCGCCCCGACGCCGGCAATGAGCGCCAGCACACCGGCAACGGCCAGTAGCGGCAAGCGTAATTGTTGCGAGAGCTTCTTCATTCGACAACCGGGCTTGGAACATTGATCGAGACGGTAAGCGTGGCGCGCAAGCGTTCAGAGTTCCGCCTTTAGGCGGCGGCGCGCCGCAGGCGCGTTTTCGGCGCTACGCGCCGCCACCGCCTAAAGGCGGAACTCTGAACGCCTGGTGGCGACGCATTCAGTTAAACCGGGGCATTGCGCCGTCATTGCGCTACCAGGCGAATCGGCCCCAGCAACCCCGACGGCAGCGGTTGCAGGTTCTCCATATCCTGCGCTTGGAAGCGTTCGCCGTAGCGTTGATTGAGTTCCTTGTAATCGGGCTGTTTGTGCCCGGCCATATAGTTAATCGCCGTGTTGCCGACGACGATGCGCAAACGGTTCGCGCCCGGTTTCAGCAGCTTGGTGATGTCAATTGAATAGGGCGGGCACCAGACCGCACCCGCGCGTTGCTCGTTGACGTAAACGACCGCCGCCTCGCGTATCGGCGCGTCCAGCCAGGCGCGCATGCCGTTCTTGCGCGCTTGCACTGGCACGGCTTGGCCCGCGCCGAAATCCAGCACGACGGCCGCGTGTGGCCGCAACCAAGCCTCATTCACATTGATCTCTTTTTCATAGGTCGCGGTACCAGAGTAAAAGCGCGTGGCCTCTTGCTCCGTCCACGAACGCAATTGCTCAGTGGTTTGCGCCTGCGCGTTCGGCCCAATCATCACGCGCCAGCCGGTTGAAAGATCGAGCGGCGCGGGCACGTTGGCCAGCGGCGTTTCAGCCGGGCGCGGCAGCGCGCGTTTGCTGATGACGATAACTTTTGATTCGTAGGGTTCAAACGCCAACGCGACGTTTGCCCCGTTCGCGTAGAACTTAGCAGTCAGTGGCGCGACGCCGCCGGTCAAGGCATTCCACGCTTCGACCTGTGTGCCTGCTGCGTTGAAGACGGCGTTGACGCTCTGCCGTTCATTCGTTGAATTTGCCAGGAAGTAAATTTCAGCTTCGGCAGTGCGGCGATGGATGAAGCCAATGCCGGGCACAGCGGGCGTCAATTTCACATCGGGCCGCGTCAATGCCGCCAGTTTGCTGCCAAGCTGTTTGTCATCGGCCACGAAATGGGCCAGCGCGTTTGGCCCTTCAAACAGGCGTTGCAGCAGTTCGCGGTGTTGCGCGCGTTCGGCGTCCGCCACCTGATAGCCGGGCACACTGGAAGGCTTGCGCCGCATGGCGATCACCACGCCGCCTTGCCGCGCGAAAGCTTCCAGCTTTTGCAACGTCGCCAGTGGCATGCGTTCGACGTTGGGCAAGACGACGGCTTTGTATTTGTTCGGCCCCAAGGCAAGCGCGCCCGCTTCGACCTTGCCGAGTTGCCGCAACACCTCGTCATCAAAGAAATCCAGATTGAAGCCCGCCTCCAACACTTGCGCGATGGCGTCTTCACCGATGCGCTCTTTCAAGGCCTCGATCATGTAATGCACTTTGGGATTGACGAAGCCGGCCCAGGCGTCGCTGTTGGGCAAATAAAACGCCACGTCATTGGCGGGCGCGCCCTGCCGCAGCAGGTGACTGACACGTTGCAGGTATTTTGAAATCTCCGGCATCGCCACCCACCACGGATTCTTTTCGTTGAAGACCGCCGCCGCATAAAAACGCCAGCCGGGATATTCGACGCCAGCTTCTGGAGCATTGGGCGTATACGGCCAGCCGTGCCCGATCAATTGATTGATGCCTTGCAGGAAGTGCAAATCGGCTTCGGCTTTGACATCCAACGGCGTCGCGCGGAACGACGGCGAATGCAGCCACGTCCAGGTTTCAGACGAAGTGATGTTGCGGCCGTACAGATGATTGGCCGACGAAGCCCAGCGCGCGGCGCGCAAGGTTTTCCACTGCGGCCCTTCGCCTTCGGTCAAATCAACGAAGGCGTTGCTGCCGATGGTGGCGGGCGGGATGCCGTAGCCTTGAATGCGAAACTTGGTGTTGTGCTGTTTGGCCCATTGTTGCAACGGCGCGAGGAAGCGTTCGTTGAGCAATTCGGTCAGCGTCTGGCCCCAATCGTGCCGAATGCTGGCGGTTTGGTTGCTGGCGGTTTGCGGGTCAATGTCGCGCACTAGCGCGGGCAGCAGCGGTTTCAAATCGTAACCGCGCCGCCGCTGAAACTCCGGCAGCAAATCGCTCGTCCAGTCGGAGTTGAACACCTCCAGGCTGTCGCAAAAAATCGTGGTGGGCGGTTGCGCGCCGAAAGCTTTCAACAGCGGCTCGCCGACGTTTTTCAAATAGGTATCCAGCGCCGCGCGGTCGTAATGATCCAGCACGAAGCCTTCGGCCCCGAACGAAGCGCGCTTGACCTGTTGGCGCGTGCGGCTGGCGATGAAGAAAAGCACTTCGCTTTTTTGAGGCTGTTCGGCGGGCAGCCAAACCGCGCCGTCTTTGATCTCGGTCAATTCGCGCTGCCCCGCAAAGGCCGCGATGAATTGCTCGCCCTCGCCCAGCTTCGGCAACGGTATGCGCGCCTGTTCGACCATGATGCGTTCGACGCGCAAACGCCCGGCGGCCTGTGTCGCGGGCACCATTGGCCCGCCATACGGCCAGCCGCTGCCGACGGTCAGATCAACGCGCAAGCCCAATTCGCGCGCCTTGCTGTTGGCAAATTGCAACGCGTCCAAAAACTCCGGCGAAAGGTAGCGCAGATTCTTGAGGCCCTTGCTCTCGTCATCCAGCGCCAGCGGATAGACGGGCTGAATCTCTACGCCGCCGATGCCGGCTTCTTTCATCAGACGCAACTCGCGTTCGATACCGGCCTTGGTCACGGCGGGGCCGAACCACCACCAGCGCATCATGATCCGCGCGTCATCGGGCGGGTTTTGGAACTGGCGCTGCAATTCGCCGATGCCACTTGGTTGTGTGCGGCGTTGCATTGCGGCGTTGGCGGCGGCGATGGATTCCGCCAAAGGCCGTGTCAGCAGGAAGCTTTTTAACTTGCCATCCAACTTGCTATCCAACTTGCCATCACTCAACGCCTGAATGCCCGTGACGACCGAGGCTGCGTTGCGCACCGCGCCCGCTGGCGACGTGTGCGTGTTGTCGGCGTCGGTGAAGTATTCGGCTTTGACTTTTTCAGGGCTGAGCGTTTCGTAATGGGCCGCAATGATTTCGTTCAAGTCAATAAACAGCACGCCGCTCTGCGCCGCCACCTCTTTCGCCCACTTGCCGTAATCGTTCGTGGCGCGCGCAACCTTGCCGTCTTTCCAATTGTTGCGTGGTATCGGCGACAGCACGATGGGCATCGCGCTTTTCTCCTTTGCGCCCGCGATGAACTGGCGCAAGTACCAGCCGTAGCTGTGCACGACTTCGTGCTTTTTGGTGATGAGGTTGTCAATCTCCTGCGTCTCTTCGCCCGTGCCGCGAATCGAGCCGCGCGCGCGCGAATCATCGTTGAGCGCCCCGCCGTCATTGTGGCCGAACTGCATCAACACAAAATCGCCCGGTTGCAATTTGTCTAGGACTTCCTGCCACAGCCCTTCGGTCAGGAAGGTGCGGCTGCTGCGTCCGCCGCGCGCGCGGTTCTCGATGCTGATTTTCGTCAGGTCGAAAAACTCGGGCAGCGGCGCGCCCCAGCCCAGTTGCCCGCGCGTCGGCGTATTCACGGTTGAGTCGCCGATGAGATAGAGCACGGGTTTGCGCGCTACCGATTGTTGCGGAGCGGGCGCGATGAAAGCAACGCGCGGCACAACCAACATCAGTAGCAGTGACACCGTGGTGAGAGCGAATCTTGATTTCATAAAGTTCATTCCAGCCTAAGCCAACGTTCCACAACCGGAGTGGTTGCCATTGTTCAAACACGCGGAGTATTCTGCGCACGCACCGGCGTGGCCGAGTTGAACAGAAGGAGCCTGACAATGAGCATGACGATCACTATTCCGACCAGTTTGGAACTCAAGATTGCCGGCTGCGCAGCGGCGCAGGGCAAAGACCTTGAACAATTCACCCTTGAAACCCTGGAACAGACCTTCGACCATTTGGAAGCCATTGAAGGAATCCGCGCCGGGCTTGAATCCATGCAACGCGGCGACGGGACACCCGCGCGCGCGTTCTTTGCCGAATTACGCCAGGAATTCGGCATTCCCGAACAGCGGCCATGAGTTATCAAGTCATCATCAGCAGCCGGGCCAAACGCGACATCAGCGAAGCCGCGCGGTGGATGGCGCGTTATGCGCCAGTGCAAGCGACCCTGTGGCACTTCGATATTGAAGCAGCCATTCTGACGCTCGAACACAATCCTTACCGCTGCCCGCTGGCGCCGGAAAGCCAATTCTTCCCCTTTGAAATCCGGCAACTCCTGTTTCAGAAATATCGAATTCTTTTCACCGTGAGGAATGTGGATGTCCACGTCCTTTATGTCGTGCACAGCGCACGCGACTATTTGAAGCCCGGCAAAAAACGTTGAACGCCAACCGGCCCACAACTCATTCGACAGACAGCGCCAGCCTGAATCCAACGCAACCATCGTGCGCGTCGCTGGGCAGCGAGTAGCGTTTAGACACCGTGCAATGCATCGCCCAGTTGTGAAAGCAGCCGCCGCGCCAAATGCGCTCGTCGCCCGCGCCCGCAAACGCGCTGCCATCCGTCGGAATCATTTGCGCGTCGCTCGTATACACGTCCTGACACCATTCCCACACGTTGCCCGACATATCGTAAAGGCCCAGTTGGTTGGGCGCTTTCAGCGCGACGGGTTGCGTGTGATCGCCATGCCTGCGGTCGTACCACGCGACGGCCTCGATGTCGTTGCCGCCGCTGTAGGTGAAGCCGTCACGCCAATGTGGGCCGCCGCGCGCCGCATATTCCCACTCGGTTTCAGTCGGCAGGCGAAAGCGCGCGCTGCCCAGTGACCCCGCCGCCGCGATCTGATTGCGTATCGCGCTCGCATTGATGCGTTGCAAAAAACCATCCGGCGACATCAAGGCATCCCACGAAACGTTTTCCTGGGGGAAGGTCAGACCGCGCTTTGCCGCAGGGTTGTCATCGTCACCCATCACATGGCTCCACAACGCCTGCGTGACCGGGACATCTGCCAGATAAAAATCGCATATTTCAACCAGACAACTTTCGTTTCCCGCTCCAAAACCGTAAGGACTTCCATTTGTGCCAGCGACAAAAATCATGCGCAGCGTGTGTTTGCTATCACCTGAGCGCCACTGGTATTCAAGAGTTTTCATGTCATCAGCCGGCAATCCCAAACCGTGCCGGTAAAAATATAGCGAAGTCGTCAGACGAATGAATTGAGAATGACGAATTGAGAATGACGAATGCCTTGCCAGTATGAATGTGCCCATCTTGCCTGTTTCAATTTAGCCCCTTCCAGCAGTAACGAATGCTTAAGACTAGCGCGGAACAACGGTTGTCCTCATTCGCTAGGTCTCAGTCTTCCCGCTGCTCTTCCACTTCATAAGTCGTGCGAAGGTGATGAAGGCCGAGACGTGAAACAAGATGAATACCGCATACGAAAGCTGCAGGACGCGCCATTCCAACGTCAGATCACTTTCCCCATGCCCAATGTCCATCAGAGCAAGGTTACTGATAAAGACGGCGATTGCCGAAAAAACACAAAGCCCGAATGAGATGCGAATGCTTGTTTTCAACTCGATCATGACAACCTCCTTTGCCGATCACTTCTTGCCGATTTCAACTGCGTACACGTGCGTCGGCCCGTGTATGTTCGAGCGGAACACCATCCATTTCATGTCGGGCGTAAACGTGACGTTCGGTTCCAACTGGTAATTGTGCTTCGCCAGATTGACCAGTTTTTCGGCTTGCAACTTCACACCACTTGGGCCGTTGCGCGGAGTGAACAGATAAATCCATTGCCCGTTGCCCGGCGCGGCGACGCTGTTTGGCCCGCCACCGTCGCCCGCGAAAAGCTTGCCGTTCGGCGCAATGTTGAAATGCACCGACCACTGTTCGCGCGGCACGGGGTAGCGCGTCTGTTTACCGGTGGCGATGTCAACGCCAGCGAGCCAGAAGACTTCGCGTTTGGGCGTTTGCAGGTCGTACCAGATCGTCTTGCCGTCGGCGCTGAAAAATTCGTGGCCGGCGATTTCCATGTCCATCGTGCGTTTGTGCATCAGGCGTTTTTGCGTGCCGTCCACGCGAATCGTCCAGATGCGGTCCACCTTGTGCCAGGGGCCTTCGTGGCAAAACATCATCAGCGTGGGGTCGGTCGGCGAGAACTGCACGTGGTTCAGCCAATCGGTCGCGCGATAAAACGACTTCACTGCGCCGGACTTGATGTTGATCGTATAGAGCGCCATCGGCAGCCGCGCGGCCAAGCGCCGCTCCATCATCTCGCCCTTGCCGGGATAGCTGTCCAAGCGCTGGCCCGGTTGCGTGCTGGCGGGCGCTTGGAACCCGGCTAACGCGTCGTTTTCAACATAACTGCCACCGAGCAGCGTTTCATCGGCGTTGACGGCCAAGCCGGAACCGGTGCGCAATTCGGGCCGCCGGACGATCTCGCGTGTCGCTTTGGTGTCGAGATGCGTGGCGAAAACCGCGCCGTCCTTGATGTAAAAGACCTGCCGCGTTTTCGGCCCGACAACCAGGCTGCCCGCGCGGCCTTCGACGATCAATTCGAGCTTGCCAGTTTTGAGTTCGATGGTGGCGATGCCCTTGGGCGTCGTGACGACCAGCTTGTCGCCGCTGGCGGTGTAGGCGTTTTGATGAAAGTACAAACTCGCCGTGCCCGCTTCACGCGACAAACGAATCACGCGATGGCCGGTGTCAGGGTCTATCCAATCAAGCGGCGGTTCAGGTTGTTGGGCTGTGGCTGACACGACGCAAAGCAATGTCAGCGCACATAAAAAGCGGAACATGGTTTTTCCTCAAGTCAGGTGAGTGGGATACGGCCGTTAGGTTGAAGAGACGGCCTAACAGCCGTATCCCACTCACTCGAATCATTCGTGTGCCTCAGAATTCGAGTCTGAGCTTGAACTGAAAGACGCGCGGCAAATTGGTTTGCGCGCCGACCTTGCCAAAGCTGGCGCTGGTGATGTTCGTCGTGATCGAGCCGAAGCGCACCGCGTTGAAAACGTTGAACGCATCGGCGCCGAAGGCGAACTTCAAGTTTTCGTAGAGTTGGAAATTCCGCGAGAGACTCAAGTCCTGATTCACGAAATGCGGATTGCGCAGTCCGTAAGCCCCCGTCGCGGGCGTGTTGCCATAGGTAAACGCGAGGGGCGAGATGAAGGCATTCACGTCAATGAAAGGTGTGGTGTTCGCCACCGCGCCCAGCACGTTGCCGTTGCCCCACGCGCCGTTGATGCGCACCGGGCCGGTGAAGGCCGGGTTGTAACTCGCCCAGCAGGTGCCCGCCCCCTGAACGTTGCAATTCGCGGTGAAGGGGCCCAGCGGCGTGCCCGT
>JAYUCP010000156.1:0-13905 GCA_043740245.1 Acidobacteriota bacterium
TGCTGGTGCCGGCCAATTGCCAATCGCGCGCCAGCCAGTGCTTCGAGAACGCCGGCGCCCAGATGAAGCTGCCCGCGAAGGTGTGGCCGATGTCGAAGTCAGAGCGCCCGCGTTCGAGTTTCAAATTGCGCGAGTCCTGTGCGGCGGAAAAGTTGAACGCAATCGTGCCGCCCGTGTTCGACGATTCGTCAATGGATTTGGCGAAGGTGTAGGTGCCACGCAGGAACATCTGTTTCGACACGCGCCGCCGCACCGTCACCTGGCCGGAGTTGTAAATCGAATTCGAGCCATCGTTGATGATGTTGATCGAGCTGAACGCCGGATAAGGCCGGATGGTGCTGGTCGCCTGCGTGCGGCCCGCCTGATTCAAATCGTAGCGCCGCTGCAAGTGCGTGCCCTTCGATCCGGCATAGGCCACTTCGACGACGGTGCCGCGCCCGACTTCGCGTTCCAGCGCCAGGCTCCACGATTGTGTGTATTGGTTGACGGGCGAATCGCTCTCCTGTCCGAAGCTGCTGGTCACGCCGCTGAAGCCGCGCCGGTCGGTCGGGAACGGATTCGACAGCGTCAGGCGGCGCGGGTCGGTCGTGACGCGGCTAAAGGTTTCGGTCACGCCGAAGGGATAGGTGTCGTTGTACTCGTCCATCCGATAGAGCGAACTCGAGCCGTAAAAAATGCCGTAGCCGCCGCGCAACACGGTTTTGTTATTGCCGAACACGCGATAAGCAAAGCCGAAACGCGGCGCGAGGTTGTTCTTGTCGGTGCGCACAATCGTGTCGGGCAAGCCCACGTCAGCGGCTTTGACGATGTATGGCGTCAAGTTCGCCGCCGCGATGCGCGCGTTGAAATCAGCCTCGGACAACTGGCCCGTGCCCGCGACGACGATCCTGCCGAGCGCCGGAATGAATTCGGCCAGCGCGTTGTATTTCTCTTTGGGCTGTTTCATCAGGTCGTAACGCACGCCCAAGTTGAGCGTCAGATTGCGCGTGGCTTTCCAATCATCCTGCACATAACCCGCGTAATTCGAGACGAGATGATAGGGGCCGGTCGCGTCCAGTTGCCGACGGTCGCTGTCAATCCAACCCAGCAGGAAATCGGCGATGGGGTTGCCGCTGAACCGGCCCAGAAAATTCACCCGCCCGCGCGTGTCGCCGTAACTGCGCGAGAAATACTGCATGCGCAAAAAGTCGCCGCCGAATTTGAACGAATGCGCGCCGCGAATCCAGGTCAACGCGCCCGCGTATTGATAGTTGTTGAAGGCCCAGATTTTCGGAATGTCATACGCCGGGCCCAGCGACAAATAGCCCGTGAACACCAGGTAAGGCGGCCCCGCCGCGCTGGGATTTTTGGTGCCGCCGTTGAAGCCCGTTTCCGCCGCCCAGTCGCTGTTGTCGCCGCTGTAGGGCCAGACCTCGCGATTGTCGCGGCGCGAATAATTGGCGCTCGCTTCCAGATACATCGTCGGCGTGAAGGTGCGCAGATAGCGGATGTAGGTCAGCACTTCGTTCGGCGTATTCGCCGAGCCGAAAAGGGGGAGCGGCGAACGGCTGCCGTTGACGGGCGTCCAGGTGCTGCGCCCGCGCCAGAACGCGCCCGCGCTCAAGCGGTCTTTGTCGCTCAACGTGTGATCAAGCTTGGCGCTGAAGCTGTCGAAAGAAGTCCGCGCGTTGCCCTGCGTGACGAAGTTGAACGGGCCGCTGCTCAGATTGGGCGTGGGGAAATACTTGAGCAGTTTCAGCGCGACGGGATCCATGCGGCTGAGCGGAATTTGATTGTTCGCAAAGTTCACCTTGTTGACCGTATCAACCAGTGTGAGCGGTTTGCCTGTTGCGTCGGTCACTTTTGAAAAATCGCCGCGCAACATCTCCGGCGTCGGCGTCAACGCGCGTTCAGCGTTGCCGTTGATTTCTCGCAGCGAATCCCACGCGAACAAAAAGAACGTGCGATTGCGCCCGTTGTAAAGCTTCGGCAGCCACACCGGCCCTGAAACCGTCGCGCCGAATTGATGGCGGCGCAGCTTCAACCGTTCGGGATCGAAATAGCCTTTCGCGTCGAAAATGTCGTTGCGCATGAACTCATACAGCGCGCCGTGAAAGCGATTGCTGCCGCTCTTCGTCACCGCCGTGAGCATGCCGCCCGCATAACGCCCGTATTCCGCCGAGAAACCCGATGTCAACATCTTGAATTCCTGAATGCTCTCAAGCGGGGGATTGATGACCGCGCCCGTGTTGCGCCGCTGCGTGTTGTTCATCCCGTCCAGCAAAAAGCCCGTGTTGTCGCCGCGTCCGCCATTCACCGCGAACGAGCCATCGCCGCCATCGCCGCGCGGAATCACGCCGCCGGTCAGCAAAGCCAGGTCGCTGAAGCTGCGCCCATCCAGCGGCAATTCAGCCACCTCGGCGGCGGTCGTGACTTCGCCGCGCGTGCCGGTTTCGGTGTTGAGCGACGAAGGCGTATCGGTAATGTTGACGGTCTCGGTCGCCTCGCCGACTTCCAAGCGGATGTCCATGCGCAAGACCTGACTCACCGCCAGCGTGAAGTTGTCGCGCTTGTAGGTGCGAAAGCCCGTGGCGTGCGCTTCGAGCGCGTGGCTCGCCGGGTTCAAATACGGCAGCACGAAATCGCCGGCTTCATTGGTCACCGTTTGCTGGCTGAGGTTGGTGTCCAGGTTGGTGACTTTGATCGTCGCGCCGGCGACGACCGCGCCATTGGCGTCAGTCACGCGGCCCGTCACGCCTGCCGACGGCGTTTGGGCGGAGGCGGTGAGCGCCGTCAGCAACAAAGCAAAAGCGAGTGCATAGATTTTCATGACCATCTCCGGTTGAAAGGGTTTTGACTCGATGAATTGAATGGTTCGACGGGCGTGGTTTTATCATTTTCCCGGCGCGTCACGCCAGCTTTTTTGCCACCGCGCGAACGCCGCATCGCATTCCATCCCCCAGAGCGCCCAGTGTTGCTTGATGTAATAGCCCGCAGGCGCAGCCTGGAAATACAAATACCAATGCCGGCCGACGCGATAGAGCACCGGTGTCGCGACGTGAAAGAGCCTTTCGTCTGAGTAATTCGCCCAACTGGTTTGGTCAATCAGCGTGACGGGCGCTTTTTTCCAGCCTTTGGTTAGGCTGTCGCTCACAGCCACATCAGCCCCCCAACGCACACCGCCGTTGTAGCCTTCGTAAAACATCACGTAACGCCCGCCGATCTGATAAACCTGATGCCATTCGATGTAACGCGACTCAGGCGCGGCAGTCAGCAAATCAGCGCCGGGCTGCTTCGTCCAATGCAATCCATCACGCGAAGTCGCCAGCCGAATGCCGGGCAAGGTTTCTTTAGGCGTGCGATAAGAATAGAGCGAATACCACAACCCTTTTTCACGCAACACCGCACCTTGCGAGACGTAGGTTTCATCATCCCGGCCTTGCCCGCGCGGCGACAGAATCGGGTTGCCTTCGTAACGTTTGAGGTTGGCCGTCGTCACCTGGCTGTAACCATCCTTGCCCGCCGGGCAAATCGCCAAGCCAATTGCATCGGCCTGTGTTTTGAAATTGCTGCCGGTGTAATAAATCCAATATTCGTCGCGCGCATTGTGATAAATCACCGCGTCCAGACGAATCGCTGAGGCTTCAAACGGAATGTTGGCGTCGGCGGTCATCAACGGATTCGCCGCGTCTTCGTGCCAGTTGAAAGGTTCCGCGACATTGGCCCAGGCCTTGCCAATCGCTCCCGCACTGCCGCCAAGTTGCATGCCGGAATAGAACATCACCAGCTTCGACGCGTCTTTCGGATTGACCAGAATGACCGGTTCGTTGACCTGCCCGTCCTTCCAGCCGCCGCCGCCATAGTTGATGATCTTTTGGGGCACAGCGGGAGGTTGTGCCCGCACCGGCAAGATCAGCAAACACAACAAGCACAGCAATCGCATTACACTGGATTGAAAACTCATATCGCCATGCTACTCAGAAAATCAGCTTCTGCCAGACGTTTAGAAAGCCAGTTTCAACGCGAATTGAATCACGCGCGGGTTGCCCGTCGTGTTGCGAATTGTCGCGTGCGTCGAAGTGGTGATGCTGCTGCCCGGATTGGCGAAGTTGACCAGGTTGAAAGCATTGAAAAATTCCGCGCGCCATTCCAGGCCAAACTTTTCGGTCAGCGCGAAGCGTTTGTTGACCGACAGATCGAAGTTGCGTTGTGCCGGGCCGCGCAGGATGTTGCGGCCCGTGTTGCCGTAATCATTGCCTGAGCGCACAAAGGCCGCTGCGTTGAAATACTGCGTCAGCCGATCCTGAATGCGGCCCGAACGCTCGGCCGTCTCGACCGTCGCGCCGGGCGCGAAACTGGCGCGGCTGCTCGACGTGGCATAAAACGCCGCGCCGCTGGTATCAAGAATGCTGATGGGCGTGCCCGATTGCCGCACGGTGACGCCCGCCACTTGCCAGCCGTCGAACAGGCGTTTGCCCAGCGCCGTGTCATTCAAGCCGAAACCGAAGCGCGGAATCTTGTAGCTGAAATTGACCACCAGACGATGCGTGCGGTCGTAGTCCGACAGGCCGCGATTGAGGTTGAGTTGCGTTTGATCGCCGTCGAAACCGGTGAAGGTCGCGCCCGTGCTCGAACCGGAATTGTTGTCGAGCGATTTGGCCCAGGTATACGACGCCAGAAAACGCAAGCCTTTGCTCAAGCGTTGCGTGACACTGGCTTGCAGCGCGTTGTAACGCGAATCGGTCGAGGTTTCGAGCCACACCAAACCCGTCGGCGAAAAGCCCACATACGGCACGCGCAACGACGCATTGGCCGCAGTGTTGGTCGTCTGACCGTTGACCGGTTGCGCGGCGCTCGCCAGCAGCGGTTGATTGATCAAACGCATCGTGGCGAGGTTGGTGCCTTTGGTGCCGACGTAGCCGACTTCGACCAGTGTGTTCGCCAGCGCCTGGTATTGCAGGTTCAAACCCCACTGTTGCAAGTACGGCGTGCGCAACGATGGGTCAACAGCGTTCAGGCCGATGGCCGGGCGGTCGTTGGTGTAAGGCGGCGCGAACAGTTGCGGCACGACGGGAAAATCACTGCGCACAGGGAGTGTTGGAAAGGGGTTCTGCAACGTGTAGGCGCTGTTGGCCGAGCCTTGCAAGTCCGTCCGCACATAACCCGGCAGCGAGAGCGATTCGAGCAGGCCCAGTTGATTCGACAGCCGGTCGTAATAGATGCCGTAACCGCCGCGCAACGCCAGCTTGTTGGTGAAGCGATAGGCGAGGCCGAAACGCGGCGCGAAGTTTTTGTTCGGCGCGTGGTCAATCAACGTCGGCGCGACTTTGGGAATGCCGGGCACTGGTTTCAACGAAGCCGAGCTTTGCACAAAGCCCGCCGTTGTTGCTCCATTCGCGGGCGGCGCTTGATAGAGTCGCGTATCAAAGCTGCCGTTGCGTCCGAACTTGTCCACCGCGAAGCCAAGATATTCCCAACGCAGGCCCGCGTTGATAGTCAAGCGCGAAGTCAGCTTCCAATCGTCCTGCGCGAAAAACGCCAGATCAGTGATGCGGTCGGCGCGCGAGGCCACGCCGCTGGCGACGCTCGATGAATTGATGTTGCTGAAGCCCGTGCCATTGCCGCCTTGCGCGATGGGCGCGCCCGACAAGCCGAGCAGAAAGTCGCCGAAGCTTTGCAGCGTCATGGTGCCGCGCATGCGGTTGTTTGAGAAATAATTGTCCTGATAACGGCGCGCCTCGACGCCGCCACGAATCAAGTGACTGCCGTGCGTCCACGACAGCGTATCCGTCCAATGAAACGTATTCTGATTGACGCCCTGATCGGCGTTGACGCTGTAACCGATGGTGAACGCGCCGGTGACGATGATCTGCGGGATGTCGGGGAAATCAACCGCATTGAACCGTCGCATGCCAACCGCGCTCAGCGGAATCGCGGTTTCAGGCACGACCACGCCAACCAAGCGTGACAGGCCCATGCGCGCTTCATTGACCAGCGTGGACGAAAAGACGTGCGTGTCGGTGACGCTGATGATGCGGCTCTTGAAATCCTGCGTGGTGCCGAAGCCCGGCACGTTGTTGGCCGATGGCAAAGGTTGAAACGCGGGTTGCGCCGAGAGGGTGGATTTGAAGACGAGCCGATTATTTTGCGTGACCTGGTAATCGGCGTTGGAGATGTATTGATTGTCGGTGTAGCGCGCCGGAATCGAGACGGCGTAATTGACGCCCGTCACGGCCTGCTGCGGCGAGGGGATGAGGTATTCGCCGTTCGCCAGTTTCAGATTGAGAATCGCCAGCGCGACGGGATTGATGTTCGCGCCATCGGCACTGATCGTCGGGCCGCCGCGCGCGCCAGTGCGTCCGGCAAAGGCCTTGCCGAGCGCCGAGCGCGAACGGTCGAGCGGAATCGCGGGCAGCGACAAAGAATTCGATCCTGACAATCCATTGCGTTGCCGCGTGCCTTGATACGAGAAAAAGAAAAACAGTTTGTCCTTGATGACCGGCCCGCCCAGGTTGCCGCCGAATTGATTCTGCTTCAGCACGGGGCGTTGCTGCCCGGTCGAATTGAAAAAGAAACTGTTCGCGTTGAGCGCGTCGTTGCGCAGGAATTCAAACAGCGTCCCGTGAAATTTCGGCGAGCCGGATTTGGTCACCAGCACGACGCTCGCGCCGCCGCTGCGCCCCGATGACGCGTCGTACAAACCGGTTGGCACTTTGAATTCCTGAATCGCTTCAGGCGCAGGCGCGACCAGGCCGTTCGAGGCGAAGGCGTTTTCATTCGAGGTGTTGCTGTGGACGTTGACCGAATCTACGCCGTCAATGTAAACCGCATTCGAGCCGAGCCGCGCGCCGCCCGACGAAATGTTCTGCGTGCCGCGACCGAGCGCGCCCGCGTCATTCAGCGGCCCCGACGTGCCGGGCGAGAGCGCCAGCAATTGCGTGAAGTTGCGGCTCGACAGCGGCAACTCTTTGACCGCCGCGCCCTCGACTACGCGGCCCAGCGCGGCGGATTCGGTTTGCAGCAGCGGCGCGGCGGAACTGATCTCGACCTGCTCTTTGACCAAAGACGGTTGCAGCGTGAAATCCACGGCGATGCGTTCGGTCACGCTGAGCACGGCGCGGCGCACGGTGACGGCGAAACCCGCCTGCGCGACTTCGATTTCATATTCGCCCGGCGGCAACAGCGGAAAGGTGTATTGCCCATTGGCATTGGTCACGGTGTCGCGCCGTTCGCCGTTGGTCAGGTTGCGCGCGGCGACTTTGGCGCTGGGCACCAGCGCGCCGCTGCCGTCGGCCACCGTGCCGCTGATGGTGCCGCTGGTTTGGGCAAAGGCCGTGGCCGTTAAAAGCGCGGCGATGGTTAGGACGAGCAGGAGTCGGGTTGATTTCATGATCGGTTCACCTCGTTGTGTCTTGATGGTTAGTTGTGTGCTCAGAACAGAATTTCGGTAGCGGCTAACTGGAGGAGATAGCGTAGGGGCAGACCTGTGTGTCATTGATGTCAACTTAAGAACTGCCCCAGGCTATAAACCATTCTTTCTCAATTAGATAGAAAAAGTGAGTTGCAAGCTGCTTCGCCCTCTCCTTCAGGGCCATGAGGCGGCGGGAAAACAACTCAATTTTATCGTGTAAAGAACTCTTGTTACAGGCTTTGTGGGCTCCGCCTTCAGTTCCGCTTAAACGGCTGATGAGCGGGTGTTTACAGCTTAAGTTGACAACAATGACCTGTGTGTCTGCCCCGGTCAATGTGCGCCCATCCACCGGGGCAGACACACAGGTCTGCCCCTACGGTGAACGCCTTTCTCACCCGATTGACCCACTACCATAATTTCAAACCTGTGTACGCAGCGCTTCCAGCGTGCGGACTTCGCGGCAGACCGAATTAAACCGACAGGCAAACCCTCCGGCCTTGTTCCGCCTGACGCCACGCCCGCACGCTGGAAGCGGTGCGTACCCAGGCTCAGCCGCCCAGCGCCCGTTTGGCGTCGGCCAGTTCTCCGTCGCGGCGGTGGTAGCCGCACGCGTTGATCAGCCGCGCGGCTTCGGCCAGATCGTGTTGCGGCGATTCCCACGGATACGGCTCTGCTTCATTCCGCACTCCGCCTTCCGCCTTCCGCATTCCAAATAGCCGGGCGCGGTACAGATGAATGTCCGCCAGAAAGAGTTTCATGGAGCCGCGCGCGGCGATTTCCCAGGCTTCGTCCAGGTCGCTCTCCGCGCTCTCGGGGCCGGTTCGCATGCCGGTCAGGTGCCGCAGCCAGGCGCGGGTGAGGAGCGCGCGCGGGATGAACTCTTGCGCGCCAGCACGGCGGAGGCCGGACACGGCGGATTCGATTGCGGATTGCGAATTGCGGATTGCGGATGGTTCGAGGATCGCCGCGTAAAGCGCAGCGCGGCCCAGCGTGAGGTGGTCGAGGGCAATTTCGACCAGCGAAGTGCCCTGCCGTTTCTTGTCAAAATCAAGCACCACCAACGCGCGCTTCTCAGCTTCGCGGCAGGCTCGAATCAAATCGACCGCAGTTGAATCGCCAATTCCGCTAAGTTGGGATTGCCAAGCGCCTCTCTCAGCCTCCACCAAGAGTAAACCGCAGTAGCTGAAACCGGGTTCCCCAAAGAGGTATGCGAAGTTTGAGAACACATCTTTCTGCAAGTCCTCAGCCTCTCGAAAACGCAATAGTGCGTCGCTATGTCGGCCCGCCTCGTTAAGTGTGTTAGCCAAGGTCGTGCGCAACCATTCTTTCCAACCCGCATTGCCGCTGCGGTCGGCGTAGGTCACGGACTGCTCGGCGTCCCCCACCGCCCCGGCCACTTCGCCCAGCGTCAGCTCCAACTCGCTCAGATTGCTGAAGCCAATGGCGGCGTTTTTCCAATCCTCGCGCTTGGCTACCTGCTCAGACGAAGCCCGCATCGGCTCAAGGGACTCGGTCAGCCGGCCCAAGGCACGCAGGTAAAAGGCAGCTTGCCCGAGGACTACAGCACGTATGGAATCCTTGAGACCAGAGTCGGGAATGCTCCAAGGCGGACAGAAGAAACAAGCAATGGCTCCTAAGTCGGAACCGAATGCTCCAAGTTTGTGGACGCTGTAGTATTCGTTGCCCTTTCTAATTCGTGCGAAGTAAACCTTGTCATATGCCTCCTGCTGCAACCCCGCCTGGCAGCCGTGGGCCACGGCTTGGTAGAGCGGTTGCAGGTCTTCGAGCGTGGGTTGGTCGCCTTCTTTCGTGGTCGCGCAGAGGTGTTTGTAAAGCCGCCGGTGCGCCAGTTGGAAGGATGAAGGATGAGGGATGAGTGATGAAGGTTCTCCTTCTTTCATCCTTCCGCCTTCATCCTTCAGCCGTTTGGCGAAGTATTCGCGCACCAGTGGATGGGCATCCAGCGCGAGCAACGTGCCCGCCGCGTCCCGGTTCACCGTCAGCAGTCTGGCGTCGCGCAAGGCGGTGAGGCTGTATTCCCAGTCTTCTTCGGCCAACCCCACGAGCGGCTCGGTCAGGCCAGGGATGGCGGGCGCGCGCCGCAAGACATCAATAAGCTCCGCCGTGGCCGGGCGGTCGAACAGGCCGAGCAGTTTCAGCACCGCGACTTCGCGCCGCGCTTCGGCGCTGTCGTCTTCCAGCCATTTCACATACGCCTCCATCGCCCGGAACGCATGGCCGCCCTGAATTTTCGCATCCGCTTTTTCAAAGTTGACGCGGTCGCGGCGGCGGATGTCACCGTGAAAGGCGCGCACCAGGAATTGCCCCATGATTTGCAGCGTCAGCGCGTGGCCTTTCATGTCTTCGACCAGTTGCTCGAACTCCGCCAGCGTACCTTGCACGCCGATGTTTCGGAGTAGCTTTACTCCGGCGGCAGTCGCCAGGCGCGGCAGTTCGCACTGCGGCGCATTGTTCTGCCAATAAGCGCGCAAGTCGGGGACGGCATACCGCGTCGTGACTACGCACAGGCCGTGGCTATTGGCGGCCAGCCCTTTCAGCAACGCGGCCAGCCCCTGATCTTTGAGTTCGCCCGCCGTCGGCGCAGTGGGCGCGTATTGCAGCGGCTCCAACCCATCGAGAATGAGCAGCGCCCGCCGCTCCCCCATGAGCCGGGCGAGTTGCTGCCCCTTTTCAAAAGCGCCCGCCGCGCTGCCCGCCAGCGCCGCGTCGCCGAAGAAGGTGAGGGCTTCGCTCAGAAACAAGTCGGACGAAACGGCGGTCTGCTCGCGCGTGCCCTGGCTGTAAAACGACCACGCAAACACGGCCTCGCACCCCGGCCAATCCTGCGCGGCGAGTTCGGCAGCCCACTTCGCCACCAGCGAAGTCTTCCCCTCGCCGCCGAGCGCGACGAAGGTGAGGATGTGCGGGCGTTGCGTGGCGTGACTTTGCGCTTTGGCCCAGGCGTCGTTGAGCAGCGCGGTCTCGGCCTCGCGCCCGATGAGTTCGGTCGGGGCGTATTTGATGATGCGCGAAATGTCTATGGGGCGAGCGGGCTGGGCTGGTTCGTCGAAAGTCAGCGGGCCGCCGATTTTGCGCGGCTTGGTTTTGAGCGTACCGACCGGTCGCGGCGCGACGCCCGCCTGCCCGGTCAGAAAGTCGTAAAGGCCCTCGTAAGCACTGGCAGAAGTCAGCGCGTAATAGCCAATCGAACGCAGCGGTTCAGGAATCCAGTCCGCCACGGCATCGGACAGAAAAACGGGTACGAACTTCAAGGTCCGGCTGCGCGCGTCGTAAAGCTCCTGGGTAATCAATGCACCTTCCCAATCCACGCCCTTGCCCTTGCCTGGCTCTTCGTGTCCACGAAAGCGGCGGTAATACGTTTCGGTGCAGATGACGAGGACGAAGGTCGCCGCATCGAGTTGGTCAAGCATCCAGCGCGGCCAGCCTTGCTCCGGCGAACCATTCACATACTGGTCGAGGATGGTTTTGATGCCGTCGGCGCGCAATCGCTCAGAGAGCGCAAGCACCTTTTCGCGGTGCGCTTCGGAATCGTGGCTGTAGCTGATAAAGACCTTGATTTCACTCATCGGTGCGCTTCCTCCGATTCTCAGGGCGAAGGCCCGCCCTGACAGGTGATGTTCGAGCAGTTCGAGTTCGTTGGCGCACGGCTCGACACATTGAACCGCGCTTGCTTGAGTGCGTTGAGACTACGCGCGCGGCATTGTATGCGAAGGGCGTCAAGAAAACGAAAGCCGTTGCGCCGCGAAATTCAAACGAGCAACGCCAAGGCCAGCACACGGCTGCGCTGGCGTTTCGTCAGTCAGGGTTTTTCGGGAAGCCTGCGGTACTGCAAAAGGCCTGTCCGCTACCAAAGATGCCGCCAGGGCAGCTTTTATTAAGCCGGATGATTTTTTTTTGACGCTACTGGAATTTGTGCGGGTCAAGTCGCCAGTTTGGCGGCAGAGCCGCTGAAAACAAATCAGAAGCGGCAAGCTGTCAGCGCGCATGCAATTTCGCCCGCGATGCGCGCGTTGTTCCGCAGCAGCGAGATGTTGGCACGCAGCGCGCGGCCCTCTGTGCCCACGGCAATGCGGCTGAGCAAAAACGGCGTGACGGCTTTGCCGCTGATGTGTTGTTGCGTGGCCTCGCGCAATGCCTCGTCAATGAATGCGCTGATTTCAGCGGCGGGGATTTCGTCCGCGCTGGGCACGGGCGCGACGACCAGCACGGCGGTTTGAAAGCCCAGTTGCCAGTGGGCTTGGGCGATGGCCGCGACCTCGGCGGCGGAGTGCGCCGTCAGATCGAGTTGCAAGCCGCTCGTCCGCGAATAGAACGCAGGCAGTTCATCCGTTTGATAACCGATCACCGGCACGCCCAGCGTTTCGAGCGCCTCCAGCGTTTTGGGCAAATCGAGAATCGCTTTGGCTCCGGCACAGACAGTCACGAGCGGATAGCGCGCCAACGCCGTCAAATCTGCCGATACATCAAAGCTATCGCCAGCGCTGCGATGCACGCCGCCGATGCCGCCGGTGGCAAAGACTTTCAAGCCGGCCCGCTGTGCCAGATGCAGCGTCGCCGCAACTGTCGTCGCCCCCCAACCGCCCGCCGCCAACACCGCGCCCAGGTTGGCCAGATTGACTTTGGCGATGGGCTGATGGGCAGCGCCTACGTTTGAGAGAGCCTGCAGTTGTTCAGCGTCGAGGCCGATGACCGGCTGACCGGCGATGATGCCGATGGTGGCGGGTTGCGCGCCGCTGGCCCGCACGGCTTGTTCGCATTGCCGGGCCGTTGCCAGATTGTGCGGCGCGGGCAGGCCGTGCGCGATGACGGTGGATTCGAGGGCGACGACGCCCTGGTTGGACATCAACGCTTGGGCCACTGTGGGGGCGATGATTGCGGATTGCGGATTGCGGATTGCGGATTGCGGAGTTGTCGGTACTTGGTTGGTTTGGTTCATTGGTGAATCTCAGGTTGGCTGCGCATGGCAAATGGCGTTCTTGAAAAACCGCCTGCCCTCTCGTATTCTCAGCCCGCTTCAAAGCTTAGCGTAGTCAGTACAGCGCGCCAAGCATTCATAATCGCAATCAATCACGCACCAGCATTATTCAGTTCGCTTTCAGGAGTCCCCGATGAAAAAAGAGGCACTGGCCCTGATCCTCGGCGGCGGACAGGGCGCACGGCTCTTCCCGCTGACCTTGCAACGTTCCAAACCAGCCGTGCCGTTGGGTGGCAAATACCGGCTGATAGACATCACCGTTTCCAACTGCATCAACTCCGGCATTCATCACATCTACGTGTTGACGCAATTCAATTCGGCCTCGCTCAACCACCACATCGCGCGCACCTACCGCTTCAGCCCCTTCACCGATGGCTTTGTCGAAATCCTGGCGGCGGAACAAACCCCCGGCAACAAGGATTGGTTTCAAGGCACCGCCGATGCCGTGCGGCAGGTGATGATTCACATCACCGATTTCGAGCCGAAAAACGTGCTGATCCTGTCGGGCGATCATCTGTATCAGATGGACTACAGCAAGTTTTTGCAGCGCCACATTGAGACCAATGCCGATCTGACCGTTTCAGTGATTCCGTGCGACGAAGCGCGCGCGACCGGCTTCGGTTTGCTCAAGACCGATCCGACCGGGCGCATCGTTGAGTTCCGCGAGAAACCGCCCGCCGATCAATTGGCCGATATGCGCGTGGATACGACGACGCTGGGGTTGAATGCCGAAGAGGCCGAGCGCCGTCCGTATATCGCTTCGATGGGCGTGTACCTGTTCAAGTACGAAGCCTTGCGCGAGTTGTTGAAAGAGGAGAGCAATACCGATTTCGGCGGCCAGGTGATTCCGGCGGCCATCGGCAAATACAACGTGCAGGCCTATCTGTTCAACGGCTATTGGGAAGACATCGGGACGATCAGTTCCTTTTACAATGCCAACCTGGACATGGCGAGCATCATGCCCAAGTTCAATTTGTTCGACGCCGATCAGCCGATTTACACGCGCCCGCGCTATTTGCCCAGCAGCAAGCTGGTCAGTTGCGAGATCAATAATTCGCTGATTTCGGATGGCTGCATTCTCAATCAATGCAAAATCCGCAACTGCATCATCGGCATTCGCGCGCGCATCGAGAGCGGCGCCACCATCGAACATTCGCTGTTGATGGGCGCCGATTTTTATCAACCACTCGAAGAACTCGCCAGCGAACGGCAACACGGCTTGCCCTGGATCGGCATCGGCGAGAACACCCACATCCGCAAAGCGATCATTGATAAAAACGTGCGCATCGGCTCCAACGTCCGCATCCTCAATGAGGCTGGACGCGAACATTTCGATGGCGAAGGCGGTAATTACTTCATCCGCGAAGGCATCGTGATCGTCCCCAAAGGCGCGACGATTACGGACGGGACGATCATTTAGAAATCAAAGGGCAAAAGGCAAAAATCAAAAGGCAAAAGTAAGAAGCGGCCGCCCGCGTCTGTTGGGGCTGGAAAAGCAAGTACCGGCCTTTTGATTTTT
>JAYUCP010000157.1:0-13891 GCA_043740245.1 Acidobacteriota bacterium
TGCTTGGGTCGGCCCTTCCTCACGGTCGGGCTACTGACACTAAGTTTCGAGGGGCGTGCCCAGCAGGCCGTGAACGTTTTTCGACGCTCAAAGCCGATGGGTCGGCGAAACCGTAGATGAACGCACGATGGGTCAGCAACTCCATTGTGGTTCTATTAACACGCGTTCGCGGCGGGGCGCGTCCCTCGAAAAAGTTGTTGCTGTTTCGCAAGGCGCATGCCATTCGAGTTGTAGCTATGAGTTGCAAAGAGTTTCCATTGCTGATGTCGGCCCAGGTTGATGGGCACGCGACTGAGCGCGAGCAAGCCCGGTTGCAGCAGCACCTGCGCGCTTGCGCCGCGTGCCGCAACTACGCCGCTGAGCTGCGCCGCTTGCGGGCGGATTTGGCGATGATCGAGGCTCCCCAGCCGCCCGTGAACAGCGGCCCTGATTTGACCTTGCAGATTCAAGCGGCGCTGGAACGCGAGACGCGCCTGCACGGCAATCCGGTGCGGCGGCGGCAGGATTTGATTGATCTGTGGCTGATGCGGCTGTTTGCCCAGGGCATCGGCACCGCCGTTTCGCTGGTGTTGTTTGTCTTTGTGGTGACGGCGGTCTTCCGTCCGGCCTATCGCACCTTGCTGGCGTCCGTGCCTGAACCGCAGATTGTCACGGCGGATGATCCGGTTGATCCGGCGATACGGTATCGCGTGATGATTTTGCAACCGCCGCCGCCGCCGACATTCAATCCGCACGAAACGCTGTTGGAGTTGGGGCAGAATCTGCCGGAAGATTCTGAAATCATCGCCACCGTGCGCGTCAACGGCAAAAACGGCCGCGCCCGCTTGGGCCAATTGCTCGAACAGTCAGGCCTGCTGAATGCGGGCAATGACCCCACGTTACTGAGCAGGTTCTCGACTGTGCTTTATCAACAAGCCAGTTTTCAACCGCTGCGCCGGAACGAATTCACCAGCCCCAATGCGGTGATCGTCTTCGGCAAAATGAACGTCTCGGCTCACCTGGATTAGTTCCACGATGACAACTCGGGCTGGCCGCGCGGTTGCAATGCGCAACTGGCGGGGCAAGCTCCGTCTCGAAAACGTCAGCGGGCTGTTTGCGCAGCCTGTCAGGGCCGCAGTGTCGGCAAAAACGGAGGCACAACAATGCAAGTCAATCAACAATCCGCCAGGCCCAACATCAACGTCACGCCGTTGATAGACGTGCTGCTGGTGCTGCTCATCATCTTCATGGTCATCAGCCCGATGAAACCGAGCCGCTTTGACGTGAAAGCGCCGGAAAAGGCCGAAGGGCCGGTGAATCCCGCCGTTGATACGTTGGTGGTCACGGTCGGCGCGGGCGGCGGTTACCAATTGAATGCACAACCTGCGGCAACCTTGAATGACTTGGAAGGGCTCTTGCATTTCGCGCTCGATGCACGCCCGTTGGATCGCAAAGCCACGTTCATCAAAGCGCCGCACGGGCTGGCCTACGGCGAAGTCGTGCGCGTGATTGACACGCTGAAGGCCGCCGGTTGCACACCCATCGGCTTGCAACTCGAAAATCTGGATTGAGTTTTATTATCTGCAAGATCGCGTATCTCATCGGCAAAGCATTTCCATTCGCGCCCGTGGCGAAACCAGAAGGGAGACCAAACAATGTTCGATAAATTAGTTGAATCAACCAAAACCAAATCCAATTACCGTAGCGGCAGAATCTTCATCTTGACTGGGCTGCTCTACGCCACGCTGCTGACTACGTTGGGTGTGTGGACGATTCTGGGCTTGAATCCAGGGTTGGCGGAAAGCTTCGAGCTAACGACACTGGCGCCGCCCGTACCGGTTGGGCCACCGCCACCGCCAACCAATCAACTCGCGCGCGTTTTGCCACAGGCAGCGCCAAGTTTCAGACCAGCGCCACCCACGGCTGTAATTCCAAATCCTTTGACCGTTCCGCCTTTAGGGCCGTTGACGAATATGCGTGTGGTGAATACGGGTTTACCGCCTGGCGACTATGCACCGGCCGCTGGCAACTTTGTGTCAGGCAGTTTGGGGAACGCTGTGCCGCCGCCGCCGCCTGAACCGAAGCCAAAACCAACACCGGAGCCGGCGGTGAAACCAACGCCAGCGGGAATTCTCAAAGTTTCAGGTGGTGTGGCGGAAGGAAAGGCGATTCGCAAGATTGCGCCGCAATACACGGCAATCGCCCGCGCTGCCCGCGCGTCAGGCCCAGTGCAAATTCAGGTGATGATCTCAGAAGAAGGACAGGTGATTGAGGCCACTGTGCTCAACGGTCATCCGTTGTTGCGGCAGGCGGCGCTCGAAGCGGCGCGGCAATGGCTCTTCCGCCCAACCTTGCTGAGCGATGTGCCGGTCAAAGTACAAGGGGTGCTCACCTTCAACTTCACGCTCAACTAACAGCAGTCGAAATCCAAAACAACTTCGGCCTGCGTGAATGCCGCATAGCACTCACGCAGGTCTTTTTTTGGAAAGGCTCTCAGCGGCGCTTCGATTTATTCAGGATGAAAACGGGTAGAGATGTCGGACAAGTCTTTAGCGAGCTTTATGGCTTCCGCTCGATCAACATCCCGGAAGGGGAGTTCTTTGATGTTGCCATGAGTGGGGCTGTCAGGAACAGCGTCTAAATACTCCTGGTTGCTTTTCTGAATCATCCTGATTTTACCGACGTTCAGGATGATCTCGCCAAAAGTAGGAAATTGGAGACCGCGCTGACAATCTTCGGGAGTCGGGCTGATGGAAAGTCCCGTCAGGTCTTTTCTGAGACGAAGAAACGCCTGGTGTGTTACGGTTTTCCCGTCCGGCTTAACCCAATCTTTGTAGATTACCGCGCGAAAGACATTTTGCTCGGCGGAGTATGGCTCAAGTTCTGTGGGTGAATCACAGGTGCTATCTGGCATTGCGTATTAACCAATAAAGCTTTTCTTTCAGGAGTGACACGGAAAAATCCTTCGCCTCGTATTTATCGTCCTGCTGGTAATACAAGAAATCCCGCTGACCGGAAGTAGCCTGACAACTCAGCAATAAATGCTTGCTATCTTTCTCCCACTCGATGTCTATGCCGCCTTCGCCGTCAGGGAGAATGGACGGTTCAAAGTAAGATCGTCCCATCAACTTGTACGCCAACAGCAAGCGGGCGCACGCATTGTTGTATGCTTGCAACGTAGGCTTGAATACATAGCCATTCGTATTTTGGTTATCCAGCAAAGCGTTTAACTTGTTGCTTGCAGGGATAAGCGACAAGAAAGCTGAGTTTGAAGCCAACTTCCGAATGCTGGACGCCTCGAAGAAAATTTCGGCAGGTTTCCCGTTTTTTGGGAAAGTCAGCCCGGTCATGGATTGCCCGGTGCTTCCAAAAGCAATTGCCATAGAAAAAACAGGTTCGATAAACATAACTACCCTACCTGGTTTGTTATTCGACAGCCGGCTCCTGTCCCTTTTTCAATTCACCCAACATTTGCTGCAATATCCCAACAAGCTGCTCGGCGACTTGCGGACGCAAAACGACCATCACCTCTGTCTCCCTAACAATCCCATCTTTCTGCAGCTTGTCAATTTGTTCGCCGATATGCCCCTCTGGGGTGACCTTGTTTACAGTGTAATCGGGGATCGGGGTGACATCAGTGAGAAAGGCAATTTGTACGCCGCCCTGTGGCGATGTTCCCGCCCATATACCGTCTGCACTGATGGTGCGGTGCTGGGGGCTTCTCTCGTAAAAAATCTTGATTTGATTTGGGACGGATTCATTCATAAGTCTTCCTTTTGTTACAGCACAGCCTCTACATGAATGCCAATATATGTTAGCCACGATTAAACCCGCAAGACAACTTTAGGGTAGTGTCGGCAGCCATCGTTACTGCCGTGCCGTGGGCCGCGCTTTCGTCCTGGCTTTGGCCGCGAGTTTCACCACGTCAGCTTTGGGCTTCGCTTTCGGTTTGACCACGTTGGCAGCGGCTTTGGCATTGGCCTTGGGTTCCGCGCCATTGTCGCTGACGGCCTCCTCCATTTGCGCCGCCGGTTCACTCGACTCGGTATTGCTCAGGGCCTCTTTCAGCACTTGGCTGATGTGGTCAACGAAGACGAACTTCATCTCGCGTTGCGGTTCTTTCGGCACGTCTTCCATGTCCTTGCGGTTTTGCGCGGGCAGCAGGACTTTTTTGATCTGCGCGCGATAGGCCGCGAGGACTTTCTCTTTTACGCCGCCGATGGGCAGCACGTTGCCGCGCAGCGTGATCTCGCCGGTCATTGCAACGTCGCGGCGGACGGGGCGATTTGCCAGCGCCGAAATCATCGCCGTCGCCATCGAGATACCCGCCGAGGGGCCGTCTTTGGGCGTCGCGCCTTCGGGGATGTGGACATGAATGTCTTTGGTTGTGAAGGCCTCGGCGGGGATGCCCAATTCCGCCGCATTGGAGCGCGCGTATGAAAAAGCTGCCGCAGCGGACTCTTTCATCACATCGCCCAGTTGACCGGTCAGTTGCAAGCCGCCTTTGCCGCCCATCGTGATGGCTTCGATAAACAGGATGTCGCCGCCGACTGCCGTCACGGCCAAGCCTGTCACCACGCCGACTTGATCGTGTTTCAAGGCTTGGTCGCGTTCGACTTGCGGAACGCCGAGGAAATCGGGGAGATTGGCGGGTGTGACTTTGACCTGCCTGGTGTCGCCCTCGGCCACGCGGCGCGCGACCTTGCGGCAGATTTTGCCGACCTCGCGCTCAAGCTGGCGCAAGCCCGATTCGCGCGTGTATTTGGCGATGGCATCGCGGAAGGCGGGGTCGGAGATATGCAGGTTGTCGGGCGTGATGCCGTTCTCCTCCATCTGCTTCGGCAGCAAGTGGCGCAGGATGATTTCCAGCTTCTCCTCTTCGGTGTAACCGGACAAACGGATCACTTCCATGCGGTCACGCAGGGCGGGCTGAATCGTTTCGAGCACGTTGGCAGTCGTCATGAACATCACGTTCGACAGGTCGAACGGCACGTTCAGATAATTGTCGCGGAACGAATTGTTCTGTTCGGGGTCGAGCACTTCGAGCAGTGCCGACGAGGGGTCGCCGCGAAAGTCGGAGCTGACCTTGTCTATCTCATCCAGCATAATCAGCGGATTGTTGGTGCCGGCTTGCTGTACGGATTGAACGATGCGCCCCGGCATTGCCCCGACATAAGTGCGGCGGTGGCCGCGAATCTCGGCCTCGTCGTGCACACCGCCGAGCGAGAGGCGCACGAACTTGCGGTTCAACGCCTTCGCCACTGAACGGCCCAGCGAAGTCTTGCCGACGCCCGGCGGGCCGACTAGACAGAGGATCGAGCCTTTGGGTTTCTCTTTGATCTTGCGCACGGCGAGCGCTTCGATGATGCGCTCTTTGACTTTTTCCAGGCCGTAATGATCGGCTTCGAGCACCTCTTCGGCTTTTTTGAGATCGAGGTTTTCTTTCGACGTTTTCGACCAGGGCAGCGCGACCATGATGTCCAGCCAGTTACGCAAGGTGCCTGTTTCAGCGGCGTCGGGATGCATGCGTTCCAGTTTCTTTAACTGGCGCTCGATTTCTTCCTGCGTGTCTTTGGGCGGTTTGGCCTTCTCCATTTTCTCGCGGTATTGCGCGATGTCTTCGGCTAGTTCGTTGCCTTCGCCGAGTTCGGTTTGGATGGCTTTCAATTGCTGACGCAGATAAAACTCGCGCTGCGAACGGTCAATCTCGCCTTTGGCTTGTGTGTTGATCTCTTGCTGGACGGTCAGCACTTCGAGTTCTTTGGCCATCAACTCATTGACGCGGCGCAAACGGGCGGCCACGTCAATCAGTTCGAGCGCTTGCTGTGCGTCTTCGACTTTGAGTTCGAGGTTCGAGACGGCTAGGTCGGCCAGCCGCGCGGGGTCTTCGACGGTCGAGACAATCGCCATCACTTCGGGCGAAATGTTTTTGCCGAGCGCGACGGCTTTTTCGAGATTCGAGCGCACGTTGCGCGTCAACGCTTCCAATTCCAGGTTTTGTTCGGGCGGCGTTTCGGTCTGCACCTCGATGCGCGCGCCAAGGTAATCGGGCGAGTCTTCGAAGTAGTTGATCTGGGCACGCGCGATGCCTTGCACTAGAATGCGGATACGGCCATCGGGCAATTTGAGCATGCGCATGATGATCGCCACCGTGCCGACATCGTAAAGATCGTCCGCGCCCGGCTCTTCCTTATTCACATCTTTTTGCGCGGCCAGCAAGATCATGCGGTTCTCGGCCAGCGCCTGATCTACGGCGCGAATCGAGCGTTCGCGGCTGACAAAGAGCGGCACGATCATGAACGGGAAGATCACGATGTCGCGCAAGGGCAAGACCGGCAGCGATTCGGGAATCCTGAGTTGCTCGTCATCAGGTTCGATGGGTACTAAGGCTTTTTCTTCGTTTTCGTTCGTGTTGGTTGACATAAAAAAAGTAGTCAGTAGTCGGTAGTCGGTAGTCGGTAGTTTGTGCGTTGTGCCTTGACTGCCAAAGGCCAACTCTCATTCAGAAACCGGGACCGTAATTTCGCGCCCGCAGGCATTCGTTTTTGGCAGCCGGACGTGTAGTACCCCTTCAATCAATTTGGCCGTGATACGCTCGGTGTCTACCGGCCATTTGACGGTGACGTTCAGCGCAAAGGCGCCGTACTCGCGTTCCAAACAAAGAAACCGCAAGGGCCGTTGCTCATCGCTGGCGGGTTCTTCGACTTCGCGTTCTTTGCGGCCTTCGATGCGCAGTTTGCTGTCGAGCATGCTGACGCGAAGTTGGGCGAACGAGACGCCCGGCATTTCAGCCCGCACCAGAATCGCATCTTCCATCTCGCACAAATCAACGGGCGGATGCCACGAGCCGGGTTGTTGCGCCTGGGCGCGCATCTCATCCACGCGCACCAGCAAACGGCGCAAGCGGTCGCCCAGTTGGTCGGATAGCTCGACAGATAAAGGATTCAGTGGTCGGGTCATTGCTCAAGCCTTCAGTACTTCTTGCATAGAGACTGGCTAGTGAATTCAGCCGGAAAGCGATTCTAGCCGCCGCATGGGGCTGGCGCAAGAAGCCCCTATGTTAGGAAGTGATAGGCTTCGCCGGCCGAGTGTTACTGTGCATACTCTTCTATTGGCACACACGCGCAAAACAGATTGCGGTCGCCATACGCGTTATCAATCCGCCCGACCGGCGACCAGTACTTGTCCAGCCGCGCAGAGCCAGCCGGAAAGCAGCCTTCGGCACGTGAATAGGCTCGGTTCCATTCGTCGTCGGCCAGATCGTGAACGGTATGCGGCGCGTGGCGCAGCGGGGAATCGGCAATGGCAAAGCGTCCGTTTTCGACCTCGCGGATTTCATTGCGGATGCCAATCAGCGCGTCGCAGAAACGATCCAATTCATACAGCGATTCCGATTCGGTCGGTTCGATCATCAGCGTGCCTGGCACGGGGAAGCTCATCGTCGGCGCGTGGAAGCCGTAATCAATCAGCCGCTTGGCGATGTCATCCACCGTCACGCCGCTGCTGTCTTTGAGCGCGCGCGGGTCAATGATGCATTCGTGCGCGACACGGCCCTGGGCGTTTTTGTAAAGCACGGGGAAGTGCTCATCCAAACGCGCCGCGATGTAATTGGCGGCCAGAATTGCGACTTCTGTTGCTCGCTGCAAACCTGCGCCACCCATCATCAAAATGTAGGCATACGAGATCGGCAGGATTGAAGCCGAACCAAACGGCGCTGCCGACACTGGCCCAACCTTCGCCGCGCCGCCGTCAATCACCGGATGCCCCGGCAAGAACGGTGCGAGGTGCGTCTTGACGCCAATCGGTCCCATGCCTGGGCCGCCGCCGCCGTGCGGGATGCAGAAGGTCTTGTGCAAATTCAGGTGCGAGACATCCGCGCCGTAATCGCCGGGGCGCGCGAGGCCGACCTGCGCGTTCAGATTCGCGCCGTCCAGATAAACCTGCCCGCCGTGCTGATGGATGATGTCGCAGAGTTCGCGGATTTGCGTTTCAAACACGCCGTGTGTGGATGGGTAGGTCACCATCACGGCGGCGAGGCGGGTGGAGTGTTGTTCGGCTTTGGCTTGCAGGTCGGCCATGTCTACGTTGCCCTGGTCATCGCATTTGACGACGACGACTTCCATCGCCGCCATATGCGCGGAGGCCGGGTTGGTGCCGTGGGCCGAAGAGGGAATCAGGCAGATGTTGCGTTGCGCTTCGCCGCGACTGGCGTGATAGCCGCGAATCGCCAGCAGCCCGGCGTATTCGCCTTGCGCGCCCGAATTGGGTTGCAGCGAGATCGCGTCGTAGCCCGTCATCGCGCAGAGTTTGGCTTTCAAGTCTTCGCACAACTCGGCATACCCGCGTGCCTGTTCAGCGGGCGCAAATGGATGCAGCCCGCCGAATTCGGGCCAGGTGACCGGGATCATCTCGGCGGTCGCATTGAGCTTCATCGTGCACGAACCGAGCGGAATCATCGCGCGATCCAGCGCCAGGTCGCGGTCACTGAGCTTGCGCATGTAGCGCAGCAATTCGGTCTCAGAACGATAGCGATGAAAAACTGGGTGTTGCAGGAAGGTTGATGTGCGGATGAGTTCGGGGGGCAGACCGGCATTCGCCTCGGTCTCGACTTCGGCAAACGTGAACGCGCCGCCAAAGGCGCGCCAGACGGCCTCGATCACGGCGGGCGTGGTCGTTTCGTCCAGCGCGATACCAAGCTGATTTGGCAGCACGCGGAAGTTGATTTTCTCGCTGGTTGCGCGCGCGATGATCTCTGTCTGCTTGTCGCCAACCTCGACAGTCAATGTGTCAAAGAAAGTGTCGTTCAAGACGTTGAAGCCGAGGCGGCGCAAGCCTGCGGCGAGCACGGCAGTCTTGTGTTGCACTGCGCGCGCAATGTGCGTCAGCCCTTCCGGCCCGTGATAGACCGCGTACATCGAAGCCATCACGGACAAGAGCACCTGCGCGGTGCAGATGTTCGACGTGGCCTTCTCGCGGCGGATGTGCTGCTCGCGCGTTTGCAACGCCAGCCGGTACGCGGGCGCTTTGCGTGAATCAATCGAAACGCCGACCAGCCGTCCGGGCAGCGAGCGTTTGTGCGTATCACGCACGGCCATATACGCCGCGTGCGGGCCGCCGTAACCCAGCGGCACGCCGAAGCGTTGCGCCGAACCGATGGCGATTTCCGCGCCCAATTCTCCCGGCGGCGTCAGCAAGGTCAGCGCCAGCAAATCAGCCGCGATGACGGGCACGCCGTTTTGCGCTTTGACCGCCGCAATGGCCGGACGCAAATTACGAATCTCGCCGTGCGTGCCTGGGTATTGAAAGATTGCGCCGAACACATCCGCGCCAGCTAAATCTATCAGCGGGTCGCCGATGACCAATGACCAGCCCAGCGGTTCAGCGCGAGTTTGCAACACGGCCAGCGTTTGCGGATGCACCTGGCTATCCACAAAGAAGCGCGTGGATTTTGATTTGCTCGAACGTTGCGCCAACGCCATCGCTTCGGCGGCGGCGGTCGCTTCGTCCAGCAGCGAAGCGTTGGCGACATCCAGCGCGGTCAAATCGCAAATCATCGTTTGATAATTGATGAGCGCTTCCAGGCGGCCCTGGCTGATTTCGGGTTGATAGGGCGTGTAGGCCGTGTACCACGCGGGGTTTTCCAGAATGTTGCGCTGGATCACAGGCGGCAGCAGCGTGCCGGAGTAACCTTGACCGATCAGCGAAGTGAAGACTTGATTCTTGGCCGCGATCTCGCGCAAACGGTCGAGCGCTTCGGTCTCAGAGAGTGCGGGGCCGAAATCGAGCGGGGTGGCTTGGCGAATGGTGGGCGGAATGGTTTGCGCCATCAAGTCAGCCAGACTGGCGACCTTGACGGTTTGCAGCATCTTCTCGATGTCGGCGGGTGCCGGGCCGATGTGGCGGCGCGCGAAGTTGTCAGCAGGTGCGGGTTGATTCATCGGACACTCCCAAAGGCCGGGCGCAAACGGGTTGAGCCAAGCCTGAATTGGCTGCCCGATCTGTCTGTTTGCCTGAGAGTGTTATTCCTTCGGCGGGCAACAGTGTTGCCACTTTCCAGATGTTGAAAAGGTCAGACGGTCCTTTTGCCTGAGAGATTCCTGGGCGGTTGCTCCTTCGGCGTTGGCGTGAAGCCAATCTCTCCCGTAACTGACCCGGCGGCGCTTTTGCGCATTGTGGGCTTACTCGGATTGGGTCGCCACGAAATCTTCGTACTCACTGGCCGATAGCAGCGCATCAATCTCGCCCGCGCTTTGGACTGTGAGTTTGATCATCCAGCCGCCCTTGTAAGGATCGGTGTTGACCAATTCGGGCGCGTCGGCCAGTTCTTCGTTGATTGCGACCACTTCGCCCGAAATAGGCGCGAAGAGTTCGCTGACCGACTTGACCGATTCGACCGAGCCGAAGGCCTTGCCTTGATCGAGCGCATCGCCGATCACGGGCAGTTCGACATACACCACGTCGCCCAGCGCGTTTTGTGCGAAATCGGTGATGCCGACTTCGGCGGTGTCGCCGGTGACGCGCAGCCATTCGTGGTCTTTGCTGTATTGCAGGTTTTCAGGATAGTTCGCCATCGCGTTCTCGCTTTCGCTAAAGTAGTTAAGAAGGCAGATTGCGGCAACCTCGTGCCAGCCGTCTGCCGCGGCTATGAAACTTCTATTTGGCGCGTTTGTAAAAGGGCGTCTCGACGACTTGCGCCGCCACGCGCTTGCCGCGCACATCCACTTCGAAGCGCGTGCCCACGGCGGTGTGTTCGAGCGGCAGATAAGCCAGCCCGATGTTCTTTTTCAGAAAGGGCGCGGGGCTGCCCGACGAAACCTGGCTGACCTGTGCGCCGCCCAGCCAAATCGGATAATGCGCGCGCGCGATGCCTTTCTCGATCATTTCAAAGCCGATGAGCTTGCGCGACAAACCAATCTCTTTCTGTTTGGCCAGTACATCACGCCCTATGAAATCGCCTTTTTGCAATTTGACGATCCAGCCCAAATCAGCTTCCAGCGGCGTCGTCGTGTCGTCAATGTCGTTGCCATAGAGCGCCATCTTCGCTTCCAGCCGCAGCGTGTTGCGCGCGGCTAGACCGCAGGGTTGAATGCCGTAGGGCTGGCCTGCTTCGAGCAACTTGTTCCAGACCAGCTCGGATTCGTTCGGATCGAAGTACAACTCAAAGCCGTCTTCGCCGGTGTAACCAGTGCGCGCGATCAGGGCAGGCACACTTGCCACGTGGCCGTGCGTGAACCAGTAATACTTGATTGCGCTCAGTTCGACATCAACAACGAGAGGCTGCAACAGCGCCAACGCTTGCGGCCCTTGCAGCGCGAGTTGCGTGTAGTTGGCGCTGGTGTCCAGAGCTTCGGCGTCAAAGGCCCCGGCGTGCTGGCGAATCCAAGCGAAATCTTTGTCGGTATTGCCAGCGTTGACGCAGAGCAGGAAATGCTCATCGCTGAGTTTGTGCACAAGAAAATCGTCTACGAACCCGCCGTTCGAATAGAGCAAGCCGGTGTACTGTGCCTGGCCGATTTGCAATTTGCTGGCGTCGTTGGTGGTCAAGTGTTGCACGAGTTGCAACGCTTGCGGGCCGCGCACTTCGACTTCGCCCATGTGGCTGACATCGAAGAGTCCCACGGCCGTGCGCACGGCCATGTGTTCGTCAATCGTGCCCGCATAGGTCACGGGCATGTCCCAGCCGCCGAAGGGCACCATCTTGCCGCCCAGCCGGCGGTGGGCGGCGTTGAGCGCTGTTTGTTTAAGCGGATTCTCGGCCAAAACGCGGTGCTCTCTTTCTACGGAAAACTGCGGAAAAACGCTGTAACGATAGGTGTTTCGTAAGTAGGCGGCCAACCTAGCACAGGGTTTCCAGCTTCGTCAATCAAGGGGTCAACCTGGACTTGGCGGAGATGTTGTGAACGCAACGGAGCGCAACTCTTCGGGTGTGTTGAGGTTGTTGAGCAACGTCGCGGCGCGCGGCAGATGGGCATAGGTTGCGAACTCGACTTCACGCACGGCCACGCGCGCACAAAGCCCATCCACGCGCAGCTTGCCTTCCGCCAGCAGCAGTTCGATGGCGGGCAGGCACGCCTTTTCATAAAAGCCCGCGAGCATTTGGCGCCGGCCTGTCTGATCCAGCGGGATGGTGATGGATTGCGGATTGCGGATTGCGGATTGCGGATAGCAGGCAAGGAGAACTCCACTGTGAATTGCGTGGAGTAGAGCGAGAAATTGCGTGGTGACGAAAGGTAAATCGCAGGCCAGGATCAAGGCTGTTTCGCGCGCCTCACAATTGAGTAAGGCCGTCTGAATCCCGCCCAGCGGGCCGCAATGGTCATTGGGATCGTACAGCAATTCAGCCTGCCAGCGCGCGGCCAACTGTGTGTAACGCTCTTGCTGTGGGGTGTCGCGGCTGATGACGATGGCCAGACGTTGCGCCAAGGGCTGGGCAGCCTGTAGCGCATATTCGATCAGCGGTCGTCCGGCCAGTTCCACCCAGGCTTTGTCCGCGCCCATGCGGGTGCTGCGGCCACCGGCTTGAATCGCGGCGAGTAGTTTCATCATGGCCGGGAGCTTAACGCTTCTTCTGTGCCTCATTAAAGCTGAGCGCAAAACTGAGCGTTTTTAGTTCGGCTAAATAGCTCGGCGCAGCAATGGCGTGCTTGATCGCAAAATTCAGTTGTTGCAGCGCGCTGGGTAAGTAGCGCTGCTTTCCATGGTACTGAATCGCATAGCTACGCATGCGAAATTCATCGAACTTCAGCACTTGGATAAGCGTCGTGGCCGAATAGCGTTCGACCAGCGCGGCGCGTACTGTAGGGACAGGGTGCTCGCGGTCGCGGCAATTGGGACAATCATCCGCCAACTGCCCGAGCATCGCTTTCATCTGCGCGGCATCGCGTATGAAGGCGACAGCGAATAGATCGCACTGGGCTTCCCACAATTGCGGATGCGCCGTGTAATTGCGCGCGATCAGCAAATGGCCGAGTTCGTGGACGATGACTGCTTGCTGCGCGGCGGACTGGAATTCGCCCAACAGACGGCTTGAAACGCAAATTTTAGTTTGGCCGCAGACCCAGGCTTCGAGCGCAGTTGATTTGACCGCGTGCACTTCGAGACGGGCGGCCAAACGTTCGCCGCGTGCGACCAACTGCCAGAAATCAACCGTCTTGGCCCAGGTTTGTAAATCGTCGAGCAGCGCCGTTGGCAGGCTGGATAGCCCCGGTTCTTTGGCGTTGGTTTTCGCGTCGGGCTTGGCCGCAGCTTTATCTTTGAGATAAGTGGTGGCAGCCGCGCTCAGGGCTTGTTGCCTGCCGAATGGCAGCGCGTAGAATGACACGCAGATGAACAGGCAAGTAGGTAAGACATGTTTCAACATAGTCGTTTAATGTGTCTGGCAGCGTGCCCAAAGCAAGAGGCTCACGGGCGCAATCAAAAGCCGGTCGAATAAATGAGGCACTTGGGGATGATCGTTGTGTTGCAGGTTTGGGGCTGTGCTGTCGGCTGAATGGTTGAAAAAACGCAAGCCACCGCAGCGCGCGCATTGTACGTCTGCCCGCCGGGTGTGGAAAGCGAAATGAGGCGCGCTACGAAATTCGCTTGCGGCAAACCGGCCCAACCCCGGCAAGCTGGAATCGCCGTGATCTATGCTATAGTGCGGACTCAGCGGAGAAGAGCGTCTGTGTTCAACCCAACCGAAACAATTTAAATTTGCGAGGTAACAGTTCGATGAAACAAGTATTGTCGCTGAGTTTGCTGCTCGCGTTGTCAGCGTCCCAAGTTGCCGCCCAAAACACGGCGGCAAAAACACCAGCGCCGATTGCCAAAGCCGTCACTAAGGCCGAGAGTCAGCCATCTGACAAATTCTTCCCGGTCGAACAGGTCAAACCCGGCATGCGTGCGGTGGGCTACACCGTCTTTGAAGGCAGCG
>JAYUCP010000158.1:0-5617 GCA_043740245.1 Acidobacteriota bacterium
ATTCCCACTTTCAGATTCGTTCGGCCTTGAGCGGACGTTCCATTAACTCCGTCACCAGTTCGCGCGGCGTCTTGCCTTCATACAACATCTGATAAACGCCCGTCGTGATGGGCATTTCGACGTTCAGACGTTGCGCCAGCGCATAAGCCGCTTGCGCGGTTTTGACGCCTTCGGCGACTTCGTGCATCTCGCTCAAAATATCATGCAGCGAGCGACCGCGTCCGAGTTCGAGACCTACGCGGCGGTTGCGCGAGAGTTCGCCGAAACAGGTCAGCACGAGATCGCCCAAGCCTGCCAGCCCCGCGAGCGTTTCAGGCTTGCCGCCCATCGTAACAGCGAGTCGCGTCATTTCAGCCAGCCCGCGCGTAACCAGCGCCGCCGCGCTATTGTAGCCCAGCCCCAGCCCATTCACCGCGCCGGTGGCAATCGCCATGACATTTTTGAGCGCGCCGCCAACCTCCACGCCCGTCACATCGTCGTTGGTGTAAACGCGAAAGCGTGGCGAGGAGAAAACAGCTTGCACTGCGGCGGCGGCGGCTTTTTCACGCGCGGCGGCCACGATGGCACACGGCTCATCGCGCGCGACTTCCTGCGCAAAGCTCGGCCCCGACAGCATGACGTAACGCGGCGCGGGCAAAACCGCGCGCACGACCTCTTCCATCCGCATTTGCGTCGCAGTCTCGAGGCCTTTGGCGGCGTTGGCGAAAATCATCCGCGGTTGCGCGTGCGGCGCGAGTTGCGCATAGACCTCGCGGCACACGTGCGACGGCACAACGGTCACGACCAGTTCGGCGGCGTGCAACGCCGCGCCCAGGTCAGCCAGCGGTTCAATGTTTTCAGGCAGGATGAAGCCAGGCAGGTAGATGGTGTTTTCGCGCTGGCCGCGCAAGGCTTCGACGACTTCGCGGCTGTGCGCCCAGAGCTTGACCGTATGGCCCGTGCGCGCGGCCACCAGCGCGAGGGCGGTGCCCCAACTGCCGGCGCCGATGATGGCGATGTTTTTCATGTGCAGTGAACGTAGGACGGACTTTAGTCTGTCGGGCAGTAGGACAGACTAAAGTCCGTCCTACGGTTGAGCAAGCAGTATAAAATCAGGCTGGCTGTTGAGGCCAAGCCTCATCGCAATCTCGAATGAAATGGAGGATCGAAAGATGTCGAACGCTGAAGTTGTTAATACGCCCTGGACGCCGGAACAGGTAGCCGCGCTGAACCGCTATCAACACGCGGGCGATTTCCATCCTTACACCTGCGGCAGCGGGAACAGACAAGACGAGTGGCATCTCGACGGGGAAGGGATTCTGGTTGCCACTGCAAATGGCTGGGTCTGCCCATACTGTGATTACAAGCAGGATTGGGCCCACTCCTTTTCGACGGCCGATGAAAAGCGTTGAGCGATGAACCATACGGCCCATCGCTCAACGCCCGTTCAACCGGCAAGCCGCTGCCGCCTCAGAAATTCAGCTTCAACGCAAACTGAATCACGCGCGACGATTCGCCCGTTTGGATGATCGTCTGGCTGCTGGGCGTCGAGACCGCCGCACAGCAGGTTTGCCCGAAAACCGCCGACAGAATGCTCGGACTGCCCGAGGTCGCGTCGCGCGGGTTGTCGAAGTTGGCGTGATTGAAGACGTTGAAAATCTCCGTGCGGAATTGCAGTTTGAAACGCTCGCTCAACTGGAAGACTTTGATCAGCCCGATATCCGCGTTCCAAAAGCTGGGCGCTTGAAACAGATTGCGCGGGCTGCCTGTCTGGCCCGGTTCGGGGATCGCGAAGGCGCTCGCGTCGGCAAACAGCACTGGGCCGAGCACGCCGGGCACTTCCTGCAACTTAGCTTGGACCGGCTTGACGATGGCCGCGCGCGAGACGCGGGCGTTATTGGCCGTGCGCGCGCCGCTGATGACGGTGAACGGCTCGCCGCTCATCGCCACAAAGATGCCGTTGAGCGACCAGTTGCCCAGCACGCCCTGCACCAGCGGATTCCAGCCGCTGCCGAATTTCTCGCCTTTGCCGAAGGGCAGATCCCACACCGACGCCAGGTTGAAGACATGCCGCCGGTCAAAATCCGAACGCCCGCGGTCGAGCGCGAAGTTGCGGATATCCGATGCCCCGCGCCCCGTCGTCGAAAGCCCGCCGCCCGACGTCGCCCCGACCGGATCAGCCGAGCCGTTGTCAATGGACTTGGCGAAGGTGTAGGCCAGGTTCGTCCCCACGCCATGCCCGAAGCGGCGGCGCAACACGACCTGCAAGCCGTGATAATAGGAATCGCCGCCCGCATCCAAATAGGTGATGCGGTTGAATTGCTGATTCGGGCGCAAGCGCAACGCCAGCGTGTTGTTCTCGATGCGTTCGGCAAAGGCGCCCGCTTCGTTTTGCTGAATCTCGGTGCGCGCGGCGGCCGCGTTCACCATCGCCGCCGTCAGGATGCCACGCGTGACCAAGCCGACAGACCGGCCTGCGGTTGTGCCAATGCACGCCGTCGCCGCCGCGTTGGCGGGCCGCGTGCCATCGGCGTTGCAGCCATTACGCACGTTGTCGCGCATCACCAGAAAGTCGCCTAGGATCGGCTCCGAGTTGATCTGGTTGATGTCGTAGGAGCGCAGCAGGTGCGTGCCGCGCCGGCCAATGTAGGCTACCTGGCCGACCAGATTCCACGGCAATTCGCGCTGCACGCTCAGGCTCCATTGATGCACGGTCGGCATTTGAATCTGCGGGTCGAACATCGTCAGCGTCGGCGCGTTGGAATAAAGCTGCAACGGCGAATTCAGAAACTCCGACGGTTTGCGCGAGGGCGGCGCGACTTCCAGCGGGAAGCCGTCACCCAAACGCGGCAACTGCGTCGCGCCCGCCGCCACGGCCGGCGTGCAACCCGGCGTCGTGGTGTGGAACGGCGCGGTGTTGGTCAGCGTCGAAGAACAGGTGATGACATACCCCGGCACGCGGCCCGAGGCGGCCGTCACCTGGAACGACGAGAGCGGATCGAAGGCCAGGCCGTAACCCGCGCGAATCACCGTGCGGCTGCCCGCGCCGCCAAACAGCTTGCTGAGCACGCCGTCCTTGAATTCAGGACTCCAGGCGAAGCCGATACGCGGGCCGATGGCGCCTTTGTATTTGCCTTTGTACCAGCGGTCGGATTTGACGAAGGTCACCGCGCCGGATTGGCCGACCACCGGATTGGCGGGGCCGGGCGTGATGATGGAGGTGTCCGGCACGAAGGTGAAGCCGTCGCCGCTCCCAGGCGGCGTGTTCAATTCCCAGCGCACGCCGTAATTGACGGTAAAGTTCGGGCGCAGCCGCCATTCGTCCTGCGCGTAGAAGTTGTACTGATTCAGCCGGTGCGTGACCGCCTGGAAATTGACCTTGCCGTTGGTTTGGAACGGCAGGAAGGCATTCGCGTTCAGGTCGCCGATAAACGTCTGCGCCAACCGCGCGGGCGTGCCCAGCAGGTTGTTGATCGTGTTCAGGAAGAGCGTGTTGTCAGTCGCGTTGATGTTGGTCGGCAAGGCCGTCGCCAGTTGCGGCGAACGTGTCGCGCCCAGGAAGGTGATGCTGGGCGTGACGTTGATGCCGCCCGGTTGGCCGCGTTGATCGGCGTGGCGGTAAAAGCGCATGTTCGCGCCCACACGCCAGACGTGCGCGCCGCTGACGATGCTCAGGTTGTCAATGAATTGCGGCGTCGTCACTGCGCGGAAGGTGCGCGGCGTGTTGTTGTAAGGTTCGCTAACCGAACCGAAATCGAAGGGCGGCACCGCCGGGAAGCGTTTGTCTGTCTCGCCCTGCGTGAACAGAAACACGAAGCGCGCGTAGCCCATCGTGAATTCATTGCTCACCCGCGCCGAGAACGTCCGGCGATAGTTGATCGCCAGATTGTGCGAACGGCGGTAGACCTCGCCCAGCGCCGGGAAATCGCCGGGGAAAACCTGCGGCCGCGAATTAAGCGGATCGCCTTTCAGCGTGTTGTAGTCGGAATAGAGGAAGCGCCCGTAAAGGTTGTTGGTTTCGTTGAAGGTGTGATCCACACGCCCCATATACGCCGGGCCGCGGAATTGCGTCGGCGGATTCCAGATGTAACCGCCTGTGTTCAACCCATCAATGCCTGAGGCGAGGGCGGCGTAAGTGTTCGGCTGCGGGTAGGTGTTCAGCAACCCGGCGGTAACCTTGTCCAACCCGATGCGGCGCGGGTCGTTGGCGAAGATGTCGTAAGTCGCCACGCAACCCAGCGTGAGCGCGCCCGCACAAAGCGGGACTTCAGGCCGCAACGCGCCGGTGCTCGGATTCACCAGCAAGGGCGAATTGCGTGTGATGGTCGAGCCGTTGATAACCAGCGGTTTGGCCGGATCAGGAATGAAGTAACGGAACTTGCCCGCCAGCGCCGTGGGCGAATAGACGATCGGCACGCCGAAGGATTGGTCAATCGGCTGCGTGATGTTGATCGTGTTGCCCTGATAGCTGCCGAAAAAGAAGGTCTTGTTCTTGCGGATCGGGCCGCTGACCTCGAAACCGTATTGATTCAGCTTCATGCCGCGTTTGGGCGTGCCCTGCGCGTTGGAGAAAAACTCCTTGGTGTTGAGCGCGTCGTTGCGCAGGAAGTAAAGCAGCGTGCCGCGAATGTCGTTGCCGCCGCCGCGCGTGGCGACCGAAATCGAAGCGCCGCTGTTGCGCCCTTCTTCGGCGGTCGCGTTGTTGGTGGTGACTTTGTATTCTTTGATGTTGTCGGGATTCAGCCGGAAGATGTTGTTGGTGGCCGTCGGCACCGACGATTCGTTGGCCTCGATACCGTCAATCGTCACGTTGAAGGCGCGGTCGCGCGAGCCGTTGACGCTGATCAGATTCGATCCCGCGCCCGACGAGCGCTGCATCACGCCGGCTTCGAGCGTAATCAGCGCCAGCGGATTGCGCCCATTGAGCGGCAATTTCTCGATGGCCTTCTGCTCGACCACGTTACCGATGGTGGCCGTGGCAGTCTGCAGCTTTTCATACGAGCCTTCGATGTTGACGATCTCGGCGGCCTGGCCGACTTCGAGCGCGAAATCCACGGCCAGCGGCGTGTCCACCTGTAACAGCACGCCGGTCTTGTTGACGGTCTTAAAGCCGTTCATCTCGACCGTGACGGTGTAAGAGCCGACGTTGAGCGATTGAAAGGCGTAAACGCCCGCGCCCGTCGTGGGTTGGGTGACGGTGACGCCGGTGGCCTCGTTCTTGGCCGTGACTTTTGCGCCCGGCACCACCGCGCCAGACGAATCGGTGACGGTGCCGCTGATACGCGAATTGGCTGTTTGCGCAAAGGCGCTCGCGGCCAGCCACGCCAGACTCAGGACAGTCAAGAGAGTCCTTTTCATAATTCCTCCTGTAGTTTGTTGTCGTGTAGGACGTTTGAACAAAAGCCTCGCGCAAGCTGTGTGGGGGAACGACGAGACAGCAAAGCGCTGTTCGATTGAACAGCTCGTGTTGTTTGATGACGGTGGGGCAGTGATGTTTTTATGCAGCCTGGGCAGCCAGTGCGGTCAACCGCGCCCGCAACGCCGCAACATCCGGCAGTTGCGGCAAATCGAAAAGCAGTTGCTCCAACGCCGCCAAGTCGCGCACCCGTTCGACCTCCGGCCCAAGCTGGCAGCCGGG
>JAYUCP010000159.1:0-5612 GCA_043740245.1 Acidobacteriota bacterium
TTCACGGGGAAAGCCAGTCAATTGTGGTTGTTCTTCCCCGTGTTCCCCGTGCGCCCCGTGGTTGATTTGGCAGCGTTATTTCCAGTCCGTTCCTTAGCGATGGCTTCACGATGCACTTCATCGGGACCGTCAGAGCCGCAGCGTGCGCGAATTGGCCCACGCGCCTGCCAAGATTTCAAGATCGGCGATGACCACGTGGGAGCTTTTCTGTGCGAAACGGCGACAAAGCGCGGCTCCGATGCCGTTGGCTCCGCCAGTCCCGACGATGACTTTGTCTTTGAGATTCATGTTGGATTTCCTTTTTATGATTGGCCCGCCAGCGCACGCCGTTGTTGCCGCAAGGAGTTGAGCCTGATTTGCCAACGCAACGCTTGCATCCAGTAGACCACAAAGATCAGGACGGCGAATCCAACCCCCAAGAACAGGAGGAATGGCAAGCTATAAATTGTTGCATAGATGAATGACTCGAACAGGGAGTAACGTAAGTTGTTACGCGCCCTGTAGCCAACCAGCAAAACCGAGCCAACCAGCCAAAGCAACGACAAATACTTCACCGGGCTTTCCAGCCAGTGATAAATAAAAAGGGGTTTGGGACGCAAGATGGCTTTCAAGGAATTGAGCATGTCTTCGCGGTACCACTTCAGCCGCTTGGTCAGTTTGATTCTGGCATCTTGATCTAGCAGTCGGTCTGCTTCCAGTTCTTCGTTCAGCGCATCCACGTAAAGCAATCCCAGGAAGTCGAACCGGTCATTGCGACCGATCGCTTCATTGGCCACCAGCAGCGAAGCGATCATTTCGCGTTCGCGGCGGGGTCGCTCGTCGCGCAAGGCGGCGCGCAAATCGTCGAGGACTTCCAGCATTTCCCAGCGAGTCTTGAGCGCGCGCTCCTTCACCTCCGGCTCTGCCGAGACGGCGGTCAGCGCGGCAAAGTCCTGGGCGGCTTGCTTCACTTCGGCGCCGCGTTGCGTCTCTAGTTTATTGAGTTGCGCCGCGATCCCCTGCAAGAGCGTCATCAGTTCGGGATTGGCGTTGGCCGGCGGCGCTGGTTGGCGCGCGAGGAATTCGGCGACTTTGGTTTGCAACTGCGGGGCGAAATCAGCCTCGTGGAAGACCAGGAACGAAACCGTCTGTCCCAGTAAGGTTTCGACTTCGCGGCTCGCATACCCCACCGCCACGACCAGCAGCGGCGCTCCCGGCCAGGTGGCTTCAAGGTAGCGGCGAATTTGGTTGATGCGGCGCGCTGAGTCTATTTCCGAGAGTTTGTCCACGGCTTTGATGGTGGCGAGCGCGAGCGCCGCTTGGCCTTGCACCTCCAACAGCCGCTGTAACACGACGCCCTCGCCGATGCCGAAATCCTTGCGCACTTCGCCGTAACGTTCCAGCACTTCGTCTGCGCGCAGCAGCGCCAGGCGATTGCGCTCGGCCACACTGCCCGATTGCCGGGCGCTCGCAATCAGCGTGTCCGGGTTGATTTCGCTTACCTCGCCATGCACGGCTTCAAAGGCGAAATAAGCGATGCGCAGGACTTCGCGCGGGCTGCCGCCCGACAGGTTGCACAACGTATTGATAACGGCTTCTGAAAAACGGTGGGTCGTGTAAGCCTGCAACAAGTTGCCGATTTCCTGGGCTGCGAGATTACCTATGGTCAAAGGCTCGCGTTGGCGCAAGCGCGGCGTGACATCACGCGGGAGCTGTTGCCACGCTTCGAGGTTGCCGGCAATGAAAAGCAAGGCGTGTTGATGGCTCAGTTGCTCGATCAACTTCTTGATTTGCGAGTACAGGGTCTCGCGGCGCGTGGGCTGGGCGGTACGCAACAAGACCTCCAACTGATCAATCAGGATGAGCAGCGGCTGTCCGGCCAGCGAACATAGCGCCGCGATCGTTTCCAGTACGTTGACGGCGGCCAAGTCGGGGCGGGCCTCGTGGTCATTTTCCGACTGGAGTTGTAGCAGCCGATGGCGCAAGCCCAGGTTTTCCAATCCCTCGACCTCGCGCCCCAACAGCCATTGATAAGCGAGTTCTCCCCAGATCGGATCGTTGATTTGCAAGAGCGTGCGTGGGATTTCGACGGGCAGCGGCGCGGCTTCGAGCTTGTTTTGTAGCAGGCGCACCAACTCCGGCGGGTTGAGCAGTTCCTCCTGATAAAGCAGGTTGAGGTCTTCCGGGCGGCGAATGCGGGCCTGGATGCTTTGCGTGGCCTGCGCTGTCTGGACATGTTCGATGGCGACGGTTTGCAGCGCCTGGGCAAACACTTGCTGTAATCGTTCGCGCGGCAGGTCGTCCATCAGTTGAGTATAAACGTCAAACAAGCTGGCTTGATCGGCTTTGGCATAAAGCACCACGGGCGTGCCGTGTGTGAATGCGCGCGCTTGCTCTGCCAGCCAATTCAGCAGATGCGTTTTGCCTGAGCCATGTTCCCCGCGCAAGCCGATGGCAGCGCCGTACCGTTTCCCTGAGTCGGGGTAGCTCTTAAGATATTCTTCCAGTTCCGTCCGCGCTTGCCGCATGTATTGCAGGTCGGCGCAGGTTATGGTGGCTTGCCCATAGGTCGCCACCGCTTCCGGGGAAAAAGGATTGGTCTTCATGGCGTTCCTCGGCGGTTGGTTCAGCCGCCCTGATTGATGCGTTGTCGGGTTTGCTGGATGGCGGCGGCGTCAATCTGCAACTCGGCTGGCGTAAAACTTGCCGCCGGCCGGCCTTGTTTAAGCAGTATTTCGAGCCTGCCGATATGGTCATCCAAAGCGCAGCAGAGGGATTTGTTCAGCATGCCAATCTCCCATTCCACCGGTTTTCCCTCGGCGGTCGGGCCGGGGGCATAGAGCGATTGCAGGGCTGCCGCCGTGAACGGCAACAACGAATTCGGCTGGGCCCCAGCAGGGACTCTTAGCAGGCGCAGGCGCGCCTGCAAGTAGGTGACGGCGTCGTTGACAGCCAGTTTACGCGCCTTGATCAGGACGACGTTTTTGTTTTCCGTTTTCAGGAGTTGGTTGCAGGTTTCCGCATCGGTCACCTTGGTGGCCAACACGATCACGAAATCGAAAAGGTGGGCCGTGCTTTCATAAAGTGCCTTCCAGTTGTCATAGGATTCACCGCCTCGCAGCAACAAGATCAGCGGGCGCGCACAGGCCCTGCGCACGCGTGGTTTCCACATTTGAAAGAGCGTCGAGTAAGTGCTGGTGGGCTTGGCCTGCGCGCCCGTTTCTCGCAGATAGAATTTGTTCAACTCTTCGTAACTCGGCGCCAGTTCTTCCAGGTCATACTGGCTCATAAAAAGTCGCGCCGCGGCCTTGATATTTTCGGAAGGATTTTTGGTGTCCAGGATGGCCTCGGTCACCAGTAGTTCCTGGTTAAACTGCAACTTGATTTTGTGCAGGATCAAATTACAGAGCGACTCGCGCCCCGTATTCTCGGCTCCGGCAATCAAAATCAGCAGAGATTTGGGGTCGGCCAGTTCCGCCGTAGCGGGGAAGCGCGTTAAAGCCATGCCCGGGTCCAACCCGTTGAGCAGCGTGCTGTGCTGCCAATCGTAAAGATCGTAATAAAATTGCAGCCATTGCGAGTCTTTGCGCGGGTCGAGCGTACTGAGCAAAGCGCCGCCGTTGGCCGCCGGGCGAAACGGGTGTGTGTTCAAAGACCAGAATTGTTGAACGAGCTGAGTCATGCTGCCGCCTTTCCTTATTGGCCATCGTTTCCAGCGGTTGGATGCTTGATCGCCTGCTCCCATTCCGGGAATACTTTGGCAAGAGTTTTCTTGAAACTTTCGAGTTTGTTCTTGCGCCTAGCTCTTTCCAATTTGCGCCGCTCACGCAAGGGAATTTGCGGTAGGTAATTTTGCTCCGCCAATTTCTTATACATCGTGCTTACGAATGTTGTAGGCCCCTCGTCTTTATACAAATTGCCGTAATACGTGCCGAAGAAAACATTAAGCTCAGTAAACTTCTCGTCCTTGAAACTCCGCAACCGGTTCAATTGCTCACGCCGTTCCGTATTCCAAAGGTTGAATTTGCCGGAGGAATAACCGAACAGAAACGAGAGCAAGGCGGGCACGAAGATTCCCAACCCCCATTGCACATAAGTCCACGTTAGCTCTGGGGCGAGCCTTTGCAAGGTTAGCGGAACTTCCAACGGCTTTTGCCCCGCCGCGAACATCAGGATTTTCCCTGCAACTGAATTGCCCGGCTGCGGCACGAGTTGGACTGGCAATTCCACCTGCAAGTGCATGCCGTGTTGGTCGAGCCGGGGCAAGGTCAAACAGGGGGTCAGTTTCCCCGTGACCGCAGGGCAATATTGACTGGCGAAAGAGTTAGGCGTGTTGGGCATCGAGCCAGCCACCGGAGCGGAGCCTGCGTTTGTGCGGAACATCGCTCCCCCCAGACCGGCTGATGTGATTTGTACTTCCAGCATGGCTGGCGTGCGCGACCGCACGAAGAACGTAATCGTGTGCGTCTCACCACTGGTCGAAGTAGGCAAATAAACCGTCGCAGGCATTTCTGAAACGATGACTTCAACCGTCACAGGCGGCGGGGTGGGCTGGGTTGTGGCCGCAGGCTTGGATTTCCCGCTCACCGCCGCATCTGCGCCAAGCCAGAGCAGCAGCAAGAGAAACAACAGTGCTTTGTCGAAGTGAGTTGGGTACACAACACATCGAAGGGATAAGTGCAGGATCGGTCGTTGGTTTCGCTCAAGCATTCTTCAGCGGAAGAAACGCTGGCAATCCGCACTGCGATAATCTGCTTGTTTGAACACTGAGAAACGGCGCGGTAGTGAACAACCGCGCGCTATTCATACTTCCTTAATTCGATTTTTGCAATCGCTTCCCGATGCACTTCATCAGGCCCGTCAGCCAACCGCAGCGTACGCGAATTGGCCCACGCCCCCGCCAGATTGAAATCGCCGCTGACGCCGCCGCCGCCGTGGGCTTGAATCGCGCGGTCAATCACCTTGAGCGCGACGTTGGGCGCGAGCACTTTGATCATCGCGATCTCAGCCGCCGCGACTTTGTTGCCGACCGTGTCCATCATGTAAGCCGCTTTCAACGTCAGCAGGCGCGCCTGTTCGATCTCGATGCGTGAGGTGGCGATGTCGGCGCGGATCGTGCCTTGTTCGGCTAACGTTTTGCCGAAGGCGACGCGCTGTTTGACACGCTTGCACATGGTTTCGAGCGCGCGTTCGGCCACGCCGATCAGGCGCATGCAATGGTGAATGCGGCCCGGCCCCAGGCGGCCCTGCGCGATTTCAAAGCCGCGCCCTTCGCCGAGCAGCAGGTACGAGGCTGGCACGCGCACATTCTCAAACAGCGTTTCAGCATGGCCGTGCGGCGCGTGGTCGTAGCCGAAGACCGAAAGCATGCGTTTGATCGTCACGCCGGGCGCGTCCAGCGGCACCAGGATCATGGATTGCTGTTTGTGCCGGTGCGCCGACGGATCGGTTTTGCCCATGAAGATGGCGAGCTTGCAGCGCGGATCACCCGCGCCCGAAGTCCACCATTTGTGACCGTTGATGACGTATTCATCGCCGTCGCGCGCAATGCTGGATTGAATGTTGGTCGCGTCGGATGAAGCGACTTCGGGTTCGGTCATGGCGAAGCAGGAGCGGATTTCGCCTTCGAGCAG
>JAYUCP010000160.1:0-13842 GCA_043740245.1 Acidobacteriota bacterium
CCAAACACAGGCTGAAGCCTGAACTCCATGCTCTTTTGCTTTGCCAGTCTGTTTAGCGGCCCGCCGCCATTGCCTTGCCGCGCTTGATCGTCATTTCCTTAAACAGGTAATCGGCGCCCGCGAACTTCTCCGTCACAAACAGCACGTAGCGGATGTCCACGACCAGGCAGCGATTCGACGTGATGTCGTAATTGTAATCGCCGCCCAGTCCTTCAAAGTTCCCGTCAAACGCCAGGCCTATCACCTCGCCGCGCCCGTTCAGCACCGCGCTGCCCGAATTGCCGCCCGTGATGTCGTTGGTCGTCAGGAAGGCGACGGGCACGTCTTTCAAGCGCGCATCCACATACGGGCCGAAATCCTTTTTCGCGCTCAACTCTTTCAGCTTCGCGGGCACGTTGAAGGGTTCGACGCCGGAGTCTTTTTCAATCACGCCGGTCAACGAGGTCTGCCAGTCGTAGCTGACCGCGTCGCGCGGTTTGTAGCTTTTGACTTCGCCATAGGTGAATCGCAGCGTGCGGTTGGCGTCAGGGTATTGCGCGCCCTTCTTCCATTCCAGGAGGGCGCGCATGTAATCGGCGCGCACTTTCGGAATTGCGGTGTTGAACGCTTCCTGCTTTTTTGCCAACGGCGCGGCTTCATCCGCGACTGCCGCGGCCAGTTTGACCAGCGGTTCGTTGCTCGCGCGCAATTCGCTGGCGGACATTTTGAAGAGCTTGCTCAGTTCATCGAATGACTTCAGCGGCGTCTCGCCCATTGCCTTGCGGGCAAACTCGGCTTCGGCCTGGCTGCGCTCAGCGCCGGTCTTGCTTGCAAAAAACGGTTCGACCGCGCTCGATTTCTGGTTGGTGGGCAACTGGGCCAGGCGGTTCAGTGCGGCCTGAAAGCGTTGCAAGTCAACCGCCGCATCGCGCTCCTTCCAGGCGTTCTGGAAAAAGCCCAGCACCTGTGGCAAGGCGGCATCGCTGAATTGCGGGTTGCGTTCGTTCGCCGGCTTCTCTTGATCCAACGCGCGGCGATAGGCCGTGCTGACCGCAAAGATCAGCGTGCCCGAACCTAACAACCCGGTCAGCGCCTGCTCTTTGGCGCCGTAGCTGTTGAGGTCGCTGTACAGCCCGGCGATTTGCGGCAGCAACTTGCCGTACTTTTCTTTCAGCGCCGGATTGCTGTCGAGCCATTTGTTAAAGGCTGCCTCTTCGACGCGCTTGCGTTCGATCGCGCCCGAACGGCGCAGCCCTTTGACCGTGCCATCGAAGGCCTTGGCCGAATTGCTGAGGCTGAAAATATCATCGGCGTATTTGATCTTCAGCGCCGGATCGCGCTCGCCCGCCGCCGTCAATACATTGATCTGTTCGTTCAGCGTGTCTACCAGATAAGGCAGCCGCACATTCTGGTTGTAGTCCACCGAATACGATTCGCGCCAGCGAAAGGTCTGCCCCGGATAGCCCAGCACCATCGTGAAATCGCCCTCTTTGACGCCGCTGGCATCGAGCGCCAAAAACTTCTTCGGTTTGAAGGGCATGTTGTCTTTGCTGAACCCCGCCGCCTTGCCGTCCGGCGCGACATACGCGCGCAGGAAGCTGAAATCGCCGCAATGGCGCGGCCATTCAAAGTTGTCCGGGTCGCCGCCGAAATAGCCGATGGCCTTGGGCGGCGCATAAACCAGGCGCACATCGTTGAGTTGTTGATAGATGTAAAGATGCTGTTGCGCGCCGCCGAATGCTTCGACGACTTGCGCGACCAGCCCGTCTTTTGAAAATTCGCGCGCCAGATCACGCTGTTTGCCCGCGACGGCGCGATTGCGTTCGGCATCGCTCATGCCCGGCGTGACGGCGGCCATGACTTGCTCCGTCACATCGCGCGCTTCCTGCGTGATGCGCACGGTGTAGCCTTTAGCCGGAATCTCTTCACTGCGCGCTTTGGCCAGGAAGCCATTTTCGATGTAGTTGTTCTCGGTGCTCGAGGCCGCTGTGATGGCTTCAAAGGCCACGTGGTGATTGGTGACGATCAGCCCGTCCGGCGAGATGAACGTGCCGGTACCGCCGCCTATAATCACGACCGCGTCTTTCAGGCTGACCTTATTCGCGCTGTAAATCTCTTCGGGTTTGAGCAGCAAGCCGCGCTTTTTGAGTTGGTCTAACGGCAGCTTGTCAATCGCCTGCGGCAACCACATGCCTTCGTCGGCGAATGACGCGAACGGCGTAGTGAGCAGTGATAACGCCAGCAACGCTGGCAAAAATGATTTGCGGAACACTTGGTAATTCTCCTTCTAAAATCGTTAAGCAGTCTTGGTCAGTGCAAAAGCAGCGCGGACTTTACCACATTCGCCCTTTTCTGCTGCCCTTGTAGTAGCGAATTTATTCGCGCCTGCACACCGCGAATAAATTCGCTACTACAAGGATGCTGCGAATCTCGCATTCTGAGGCTGCTGGCAATTGCTGAAATCCACTTCCACCGGTATACCGTAATCCCCAGTGATGGCTCGCGCCGTCAGTGAATCAAGTCAGGAGAAATGCGAGCGTATGCGCTTCCAAACGATCATCGGCTTTGTCTTGTGTCTGCTGCTGGGCTGCACACTGTCAGCAATCGCGCAATCCACACGCACCTTAACCGGCACAGTCGTCAACGCGCGCAATGAAGTCGTGCGCGGCGCGACCGTGACGGTCACGACTGCCGCAGGCGAAATGACAACCGTCACCGATGCTGAAGGCAAGTTCAGCTTGCCCGTGCCGCGCGAAAACTTGATTGTGCGCGTCAGCGGCCAGAACATCGCCGCGAACGAAACGGCCGTCAACGCAACCAAAGACAAGCTGCGATTGGAGATCGAATACGGCATCCCGCAAATTCACGACGGCTTGGTGATCTCTGCCGCGCAGCTTGATCCCGCGCTTGACCGGCGCAACGAAGCCGTTTACCGCGACACGCTGTTTAGCCGCGACGATCAGGTCTTTCATACGCTGGACGCGGGCATCAACGCCGGCCAGCACGAAGGCGGCGGCAAGTCGCTCGAAATTCGCCGCTTCGGTTTCAACCTGGATCACGGCGGCGTCAATGGCGGGTTGAAAGTGCTGGTGGACAACGTGCAGCAAAACCAGGGCACGCAAGGCCACGGGCAGGGCTACCTGGGCCAGTTGAAGTCGCTGACGCCGGAGTTGGTGCAGGACGTGGAAATCGTGAACGGGCCGTTCAGCGCGGAGTACGGCGATTTTTCGGGCTTGGGCGTAGTGCACATCCGGTTGAAAGAAACGCTCGGCGATCAATTGACGGCGCGCTTCTCCGGCGGTTCCTTCGACACTTATCGCTCGTTTCTCGGTTACAGCTCGAAGCTGAAAACGGGCGTGGCGTTGCCGGCGTATGAACTGTCGCGCAGCAATGGGCCGTTCAAAAATCCGCTGCGCTACAAACGCGACAACGTGACGGGCAATGTTATTCGCAACCTCAGCGAGACGCGCAAGCTGGGTTTCAAATTCAACCTGGGCCGCAATGATTTTTATTCGTCGGGGCAACTCCCGCTCGATTTGGTCAACGCGGGCGCGCTGGATCGCTTTGGCTTCCTTGACCCGGACAACGGCGGGCGCGTGCGGACGGGCGTCGGCAGCGTGTATTAACGGCAGGAAGACAGCCAGGGCGCGGTGTTCAAGGTGGATGGCTTTGTGTCGCGTTCGCTCTTCGATCTCTATTCCAACTTCACCTTCTTTTTGAATGACCCGCAACACGGCGACGAGATTCAGCAGCACGATTCGCGCTTGCAACAGGGCGCGAACGCGCAATACTTGCGGCCTTACGGTCTTTGGCCAACACACGCTGCTGATCGCGGGCGCGAATTATCACGACAACCAGATCAACGTCGGGCTGTATCCATCCATCGGACGCGCGCCGAATCGTCAGCGCAGCAACGCGGATGTTTTGCAAACGAGTGCGCGCGCCCGCGTCACCAACACGGCTGGTTACGTGCAGCAAGGGCTTGACCTCTTGCACGGTCACGTGCACGTCGAGGGCGGTTTGCGCTACGACTACTTCCGCTTTCGCGTGAACGATCAGCTTGAGCCAACGGCTTCGGGCGTGCAGGGCGCGGCGCGCGTGCAGCCGAAATTCAACCTGTCGGTGACGCCGCATGACCGCCTGCCGCTGACGCTGTATTTCAATTACGGGCGCGGCATCGCCAGCCAGGATGCGCGCGGCGTCGTGCAACGGCCCGAACGCCCGCGCCTTTCGACGACGGATTTTTATCAGGTGGGCACGGCGCATCATTTCAAGCGGCTTTCAATCAGTACCGATCTGTTCTGGCTGGATCGCTCGCACGAGCAGGTCTACGTGCCGGATGACGGCAGCGTTGAATTCAAGGGGCCGACGCGCGCGTATGGCTTCGAGGTCAAGACGGCGGCGCAAGTGACGCGCTTCGTCAGCTTCAACGCGGGCGTGACGCGTGTAGCGAACGCGTTCTTCCGCGATCCTTTTTTTGACGCGCCGCTGGGCGTGCGCAAGTAGGTGGACAGCGCGCCGCATCTGGTCGCCAACGCGGCGTTGACGCTGATGGGCTGGCGTGGCTTCAGCGGTTCGTGGCGGTATCGCCACACCAGCAATTACCGGCTCGATCCGGTTGATCCGGGCATTCGCGCGACGGGGTTGGATGTCATTGATTTTGGGTTGAACAAAAGGCTGTCGCGGCGGTTGGAATTCAATCTGGCGCTAGACAATCTGACCGACAAACGTTATTTCGAGACGCAGAATTATTTTGCCTCGCGCGTCGCGCCCAATGCTGATGCGGGCGAACGCATTCATGCTACGCCGGGCTATCCGCGCACGTTCAGCGTGGGGTTGACGTTTCGGCTGGGCGCGAAGGATTGATGCAGTGCCACATCCTTGCGCTGTGCCAGGATGTCTGAACTGCTCTTTCCCCAATTCTTGGTACACGGTATGCTGTGGCCGGAGGTAGTGCTGATGACCGGACAAACCATACAAGCGGATCAGGCCACGACGGAACTCTTACGCGCCTGGCTCGCGCAAGCAGCAGGCGCGCCGTTGCGCGTGCTGTTGAGCGACGGCGAAACCGTCTCGGTACGGCTGCAAGAAATTGACCCGGACACCCAGATCGAAACGGCGCGACTTAAACAATTGATACTCGACGGCATCAATAGCGGCGAGCCTGAAGAGATGACGGAGGAAACCTGGCGGGATTTAGAGGCGGAAGTGGTCAGACGCGCGGCGGAACGAAGAAAGGCGGCAACAAAGTGAAATTCATCGTGCGCCCGTTGGCACGTTTCGATCTGCTTGAAGCAGCGGATTTCATAGAGAAGGCCTACAATCTCGACCGAGTCAGGGCCTTTTTCTTTGCCGCTAACGAGACGTTCACAAAACTTGCGCAGCAGCCATTATTGGGAAGCCCCCGGCCCCATTTGGCGGCACAGTTGCCCGACCTGCGGCAATGGCGCATCAAGGGCTTTGAAAGCTACTTAATTTTCTACGTGCCGCTGCCCAATGGCGTTGAGGTCGTCCGCGTTCTTCATAGCAGACAAAATATCCAAGCTATCTTGAGCGATGAAGAGTGGCAATCGTAGGTAGGTGTCCACGCCGCCCCCACCATTTCGCTCTCCACAATTTGCAAGCAACGCATACTCCCAAATGGCGATCAGCAAAGGCGCACGCCTCGGACATTATGAAATCGCGGCTCCGCTCGGCGCGGGCGGGATGGGTGAAATTTATCTGGCGCAGGATACGCGGCTGGGGCGGCAAGTGGCGCTCAAAATTTTGCCGCCGCAATTCACCTCGGACGCCGACCGCCTGCGCCGTTTTGTGCGCGAAGCCAAGGCCGCGAGCGCGCTCAATCATCCCAACATCATTACGATCTACGAAGTCGGCGAAACCGACGCCGTGCATTTCATCGCCACCGAATTCATCGAAGGCGAGACGTTGCGGCAACGCATGACTAAGACGCGGTTGAGCGCAGCCGACGCCATCAACATCGCGCAACAAATCGTCAGCGCGCTGGCCGCCGCGCACGAAGCCGGCATCGTTCACCGCGACATCAAGCCTGAAAACGTGATGATCCGGCGCGACGGCTACGTCAAGGTTTTGGATTTCGGCTTGGCGAAACTGATCGAACGGCAGCGGCCTGCCTCTGACCCGGAAGCGCCGACGCTGGCGCTCAAGACCGATCCGGGCAAGGTCATGGGCACCGTCAGTTACATGTCGCCCGAACAAGCGCGCGGCTTGGAGGTGGACGCGCGCAGCGATCTGTTCAGCCTGGGCGTAGTGCTTTATGAAATGATCGGCGGCCGCCTGCCCTTCACCGGGCAGACGCCGTCTGACGTGCTGGCCGCCGTGTTGCACTACGATCCGCCGCCGCTGGAATTGCGCAGCGGCAACTCGACAGCCGGGCCGCCCAGCGAGATCAATTGGATTATCACCAAGCTGCTCGCCAAAGACTTCGAGGAGCGCTATCAAACCAGCAAGAGCCTGTTCAGCGATTTGAAGCGCTTGAAACAGCGCTTGGAATTTGAGGCCGAACTGAGCCGCGCCGCCCAAGCCGCCGCCGGCAATGACCGCACCGAAAGTTTGACTAGCGCGCCAGTCGCGGTATTGAGCAGTAACCAGACCGTCGCACCGCCGCTGCCGCACGATCCCTTCCGCACGGACACCAACCTGCCCACGCTCAGCAATACGTCGAGCGCCGAATACATCCTGATGGAAATCAAACGGCGGCGGCGCGGGTTGTTGGCGGTTCTGTTGTTTGTGCTGGCAAGCCTGGCCGCGCTGGGTTGGTTGGCGTGGCGCGAGAAGCCCTTGGAAGCGCTGGCCGTGCTGCCCTTCATCAATGACGCCAACGATCCGGAGTTGGAAATTCTCGGCGACAATTTGACCATTCGGTTGATCAACCAGCTAAGGCAATTGCCAAACCTGACGGTGAAGTCGTTCAACGCCGTCAGCGCTCACCGCAGCGCGACCCACGACACCAAACGCATCGGCGCCGCACTGGACGCACAGATCCTCTTGATCGGACACCTGGCCAAACGCAGCAACGGGTTTGCCATCAATATCGAATTGATCCGCGTGCGCGACAATTCGTCGCTTTGGGTCGAGCAGTACCAGCATCAATTTGCCGAGTTGCAATTGGTCGAACAGGAAATCACGCGCGATGTGGCCGAGAAGTTACGCGTGGCATTGGGTGGCCCCGCCCACGATCAACAGCATCTGGACGCGCAGCAGCTTTCGCAAAAGGCGCGTTATTACTGGAACCAGCGCACGACCGACGGGCTGCAAAAGGCGCTCGATTTGTTTCAACAAGCGATAACGCTCGATCCCGATTACGCCCAGGCGCAAGCCGGCGTGGCCGATTGTTACAACCTGCTGGCGAGCTACAACGCGCTGCCGCCGCAACAAGCCTTCCCCAAAGCCAAAGCCGCCGCCCAGCGCGCGCTGGAACTCGACAATTCGCTGGCCGAAGCGCACGCCGCATTGGGGTATGCGGCTTATCTTTATGATTGGGATTGGGTGCGGGCCGAACAGGAATTCAAACGCGCGCTGGCGCTCAATCCGGATTACGCTTCGGCGCATCAGTGGTACACCACACTGTTGCTCATGCTGGGCCGCAATGAAGAGGCCATCGCCGAAGCGCGCCGCACACAGGAACTCGATCCGCTCTCGCCGATCATCAACGTGCATCTGGGCCGCACGCTGTATTACACCGGGCAATACGACGAAGCCGTCGCACAATTGCAAAAGACGCTGGCGCGCGATCCCAACTCCTTCGTCGCGCGCCGCTACTTGGGCCAGGTTTATGCGGAGCAAAGAAAGTATGCCCAAGCCATTGCCGAGTTGAGCCAGTCCGTCACGCTTTCCGGCGGCAGCGCGCTGGTCAAGGCTGAACTTGCCCACGTTTACGCCGTCGCGGGCAAGCACGCCGAAGCCCGTCAGATTGTCACTGAATTGTCGGCCTTGACCGGGCCGAAGGCCATTTCATCGTATAACCTGGCCGTCATTTATGCTGGTTTGGGTGATAAGGATCAGGCCTTTGCGCTGCTGCAGAAAGCCTATGACGAACGCGCCGACCGGCTGGCCTATCTCGGCGTTGATCCGCGACTGAAGCCCTTGCGCAACGATCCGCGCTTTGCCCAGATGCTGCGGCGGATTGGGCTGTAGCCCCCTTGTAGTGACGAATTTATTCGTCACGGCTTGGCGTTGGGCGAATAAATTCGCCACTACAAGGGGCCGCCACTTTCAACTCCCAAAAAACACCAAGGGCGGCTGTTCTCCCCACAAGAACCGCCACCCTCGTTGAGATAGCCGGAATGCAAAAGCGTCACCGGCTACTATCTTGGATTCACTTCGCCGTGTGCTTGGCCGTCCCCTGCCGCACACACAGCAAGCGCGAACAAGACGAAGATACAGCCAGCCAGACGCGCTGCCTATACGTATTGTTACGTGATTTTCACTGCCGCCATCAGTAACGGCTTATTTTCTGACGGTGGGGTATTGAATGCCCAACTGCTCCAGATAGGTCTTGTATTTCGCCGGGTCGTAATAGAACTTCTTCAATTCCGGCGCGAATTTTTCCATCTTCTCTTTGTTCAGATCGAGCGCGGGTTGATCGCCCGGATTGATGAGCGGCTGGTATTTGACCTCTTTGGTTTGGACGTTGTTGAAATAGTCCCACGCCTGTTTGACCAATTCGGGCTGCGTCAAAAAATCGAGCGCCGTCAACGCCTGCACCTTCGCGCCCGCCGTCGAACCCTTGTGCGCAATCGGCGTGGCCATCGCAATCGCGTTCTCCCAACTGTGCCCCGGCAAATTCGGGATGTTCGCCGGGTAACGCAAATACACCATCGGCACATTCCAAGAGATGTCGCCCACATCGTCGGAACCGCCGCCCAGCACCTGCTCTTTCGGCCCTTCCAAGCCTTTGGCCTTCGCCTTCAAACCTTCGACCTTCGCGCCGATTTCTTTTTGCAAGGCTTTGGCCAGCGTCTGATCGGCCTCGCTCCACGTGGGCAGCCCGACGCTCTCGATGTTCCTGGCCTGCGCTTCGGCGATGACTTTGTTGAAGTGATTCGGCCAGGCCGAACCGACGACACGTTGCGTGACGGTCGTGTCGGTCATAATCGTCGCGGCCTGCGCCATCTTGTTGCCCAGTTCGTAAAGCTCTTTGATCTTCGGATAATCCAACTCGCGGAAGTAATACCAGACGCTCGCTTCAGAGGGCACGACGTTGGGCTGATCGCCGCCGTTGACGACGACGTAATGCGAACGCTGCTGCAAACGCAGATGCTCGCGCCTGAAGTTCCAACCGATGTCCATCAACTCAACCGCATCCAGCGCACTGCGCCCCGACCACGGCGCGCCCGCCGCGTGCGCCGCTTTGCCGTGAAAGCTGTATTGCACCGAAACCAAGCCGCTGTTGCGTTCGGGCTGGCCCCAATTCGTGGCGAAATCGCTGTCCACATGCGCGCCGAGCACGATGTCTACGTCTTTGAACAAGCCCGCGCGAATGAAGAAGGCCTTCGCGCCGACCAACTCTTCGGCCACACCGGGCATGATTTTGAGCGTGCCGCTCAGCTTGTTTTTCTCCATCAACTGCTTCAGCACAAGCGCGGCGGTGATGTTCACGGCCATGCCCGAATTGTGCCCTTCGCCGTGCCCCGGCGCGTCCTGCACCAGCGGATCGTGATAGGCCACGCCCGGCTTTTGCGAAGCGCGCGGGATGCAATCAATGTCGGTCATAAACGCGATCACCGGCTTGCCGCTGCCCCAGCTTGCGACAAACGCCGTCGGCATTCCGGCCACGCCGCGTTCGATCTTGAAGCCGTTCTTTTCGAGCACGCCAGTCAGATACTTCGACGTTTCGTATTCGTGAAAGCCCAACTCGGCGAAGCTGAAAATCTGATCCACCATCTGCTGGGTGAAAGTTTGCAGCTTGTCCACCTCAGCCACGGCCTGGCGTTTCAGGTCGTCGAGCGTTTTTGCTTCTTGGGCAAACGAGGGCGCGGTGTTCAGCAGCAAGGCAATGGTCAGCAAGAATGGGGTGAATCGTTTCATGGCAAGTCTCCGGGGGTTGGTAGTTTCAGGCAGTTGTAGGCGGGTTTACGCCGCCATTGCTTCCTCAAGTACATCCACACGCTCGATTACTTCCTGCAACTCACCTTCACGCTGGAAGTCATGTTTGCGCAGCAGCTTCATTTCGCGCTTGAGTTCCTTTACATCGTTTTCCAAGGCAGTAAAACGCACGTCGTAATTGGGCGGCAGCGGATTGGTGCGAGCTTCTAACTTCTCCAGCCTTGAATTGAAATCCTGATGCATCGAGACTAGATCACGCCGCATCAACTCAAACAGTTCGCGGTCGCTCAGGTCTTTGGTATTGAGGTCTTCAGTCATTGCGTTTCCTTCCTTTCGATAAAGAGCCAAGTTGTAACTGAGACTGGCTGGCTGCCAGCAATTTGCCGCGTCAGTCTACGCCTCAAGCCTTCAACTTGTCACGCTCACGATCCCAATAGACAGGCTGTTTGCGCCGCGCCGCCAGATTGACCATGTGCGCCACGGCCGCCGCGCGATGGCCGGCCCAGACGTCCTCGACCGGTTGTTGGCGTTCGCGCACGGCTTTGCGGAAGGCCTCGAAATGCAGGACGTTCGCGTTCGGCCCCGCGCCGCTCCAGCGCTCTTCGCCCGCAAAGACTTGGGGCGCCCATTCGTTCGGGCGTTCGGCGGCAATGACCTTGGGGTCTTTGTAATAGGCCCGTTCCAGCGCACTCGGCCACGCTTCGACAATCCAGTCGTTGTTTTCAACCGGGCGTTCGGGCGCGAAGACGAGGTCGCGGCCAAGCGTCAACGTGCCTTGCGTGCCCAGGATTTGAATGCCGCGATCTCCGGCGGATTGGTTGTTGAAGGTGCCGCTCAGATTGACGTGGAAGCCTTCGGGATACTGCAAAATCGCGTCGAGCGTATCGGGCACATCGCGGCTGCCTTTCCAGCGATAGAGCGAACCGGCGGCGAAGCAGGCCGCCGGCGCTTGCGCGCCGGTCACGAAATGCAGCGTCGTCATCGCGTGCACAAACAGGTCGGTCGCCATGCCGCCCGAATAATCCTGATAACAGCGCCAGCGGAAGAAGCGTTCCGGGCTGAAAGGCTGTTTGGGCGCGCGGCCCAAAAACATTTCCCAGTTGACAGTTTCCGGGTTGGCATCCGGCGGGATCGGATAAAGCCACGCGCCGCCCGCCGTGTTGCGGTTGACCGAGATGCGCACCATCGTGATCTGGCCCAGCCGGCCCGATTGCACGATCTCGCGGGCCTTGTGCTGCACGGGCGAACTGATGGATTGGCTGCCGACTTGCAGGATGCGGCCGGCCCCGTTTTGCCAGGATTGTTTGACGGCGGCGGCGATTTCCAAACCTTCGTCAATCGTGTAAGTCAGCGGCTTTTCGATGTAAACATCTTTGCCAGCGTTGAGCGCGGCAATGGCGTGGTCTTTGTGCCAATGATCGGGCGTGCCGATGTAAACCGCATCAAGGCCCGGCGCGGCCAACAGTTCGGCGGCGTTGGCATAAACTTTCGCCCGGCCACCGGTGCGCTCGACAGCGCGTTCGAGACGGCCCTTGTAGGCGTCACAGAGCGCGACGACTTCCAGGCCGGGCAGCCGCAACACATCTTTCATCACCTCTTGCGCGCGTGCGCCCGTGCCGATGAAGCCCAGCGTGAGGCGGTCGTTCGGGCTGTTTTGCGGATCGAAGGCAGCTTCGGTGCGTTTGGTTGCGCCCAGCGTTAAGGTCGCGCCGGCGCCAGTGGCGGCGCTGCGTTTGATGAATTCGCGGCGCTTGATTTGGTTGGTCATGGTCGCTCCTTAAGGTAGGGCAAACTGTTAGTTTGCCCAGGCTCAGACAGTTAGCCCGTAACGGGCCACCAATGGGTTCGGCAACAAGGCACGGGCAAACTAACAGTTTGCCCTACGTCGTTTCATCATCCTGCAAAGCGCGCAATCTGTTTTCAGCAATCATGTGCAGCCGCTGGTCACGGCTCTTTTTCGGTTCGTTGTAGCCGCGTGCGCCGTAAGGTTGCAGTTGTTCGAGCCAGACATCTTCCAGCACGGTCAAATCTTCGCGGTAATCATAAGCGGGGTCTGGACGCGGCGTCAGTTCATCCAGAATCTCGAAGGCAAACCCCGCTGCGCCGAAAGCGTTCCAATCGGCTTGCAGGGCCTTGTTCTGATGAATGCCCGCCTGCAACCCAGCCCTGTGCCGGTTGAAGATACCGGGCAGGTTGAGCGTGCTGCCGACAAAGACTTTTTCATTCGCCAGGCAGCGAATCTGGAACACGCCCATCGGCCGATGCCCTTGTTGATATGCACGTTTCAGTTCCTTCTTGCGATTCATCTATTTCTCCTGTTCGCGCAACAAATCTTTCACCAGCGCCTCGACTTCATTTTTCAGTTTCGTAAAACGTTCGCCGGTCGCCCGGCCTTCAAAGCCCGCGTGGATGCGCTTCACCAAGCCGTCGCGTCCGATGAACAGGGCCGTGGGATAAGCGCCGAAGTTGACCAGTTGCGGCAGCTTCTTGGGCGCGTCTTCGGTCGAACCGGCCAGCAGCATCGGATATTGCACGCCGTGCCGTTTGGCAAAGATGCGCACCTGTTCGAGATCGCGCGCGACTTCGCCGGTGTATTCAAAGGCGAGCGCGACGACTTCGAGGCCCTGCTTTTGGTAGCGCGCGTAAAGCTCCTGCAAGAACGGCGTCTCTTCGTGACAGTTCGGGCACCAACTGCCCGTGATCGAAACGACGACGACTTTGTTTTTGAAACGTTCGTCATTCCACGCCACGAGCTTGCCGTCCAAATCCGGGAAGCTGAAGATGAACGGCTCGCTGGCATTGCTCATCCGCGTGTAGGTATTCGGGTCGGGCAGGCTGGCGACCAATTTTTTATTCTTGTCATTGATGCGTTCGGCGACGACCTTGCGCTTGGGATCGAAGAGGCCCAGGTCAATGTATCCGGCGAGCGTGCCATCGCTTTGCAACGTAGCCTTGAAGATGCGCGCGTTGATGCCGTCGAAGCGATTGAGCGTCAGCGTGTTGTCCGCCGTGAACGTGCCCGACAGTTGCCCCCAATCGCCGCTGACCGGAATGATCGTGCCGCTCGCCTGTCCATTCGCGGTCTTGAACGCCGCCCGCCACAAGCGTTGCTGTTCGCCTTCGCCGACCTTCAGCACCCAATCGCCAGTGAGGTTTGCCGTAGCGCCGGCAACTGCGGGAGCATTCGCGCTGCGCGTGGCGTGCAATTCGCGGGTGAGCGTTTGTTTTTGCCATTGGCGCACAAAGGTGCCTTGCAGTTCATCGCCCTTGAGCCGCGCCAGCAAAGCGCCGTCATAAAAATCGTAGCGCAATTTCAACGACGACTCATCAAAGACGCCTTCGCTCGAAACGACGCGCTCGTCGCCATTGAGCAACGCGCCGGTCACTTGCGTCAGGCCCGCCGCCGATTGGCCCGCGCTTTTGACTTCCAGAGTAAAGGCCACCTCTTCGCCCGCCTTGGTTTTGATCGTGCCGCGCCAGACACCCAGCGGATTGGCCGTCGTGGTCGCAGGCTGTTTTTGCGCGTTGCAAGCCCAAGCGCTGAGTAACACGGCCAGCAACAACGCGGCGCTGCCGGCACGCAAGGCTAAACGCAGGGCTGGCCGAATATTGAATAAGTTCAGCATAGATGTATGGTCTCAGTTGTTGAATGAATTGAAAGCGAGCGAATGCTACTACCGAGGGCGCGCGATGTACAACCAGCGGCCAGCCGCCCAAGGTGTACGAAGTCAAAGTTGTAACCTGACGATGAAACGATTTTCCGCTGCGCCCTGAAAGGGCGGGATTCAATAGCCG
>JAYUCP010000161.1:0-13836 GCA_043740245.1 Acidobacteriota bacterium
AGTCGGTAGCCGGTCAAGCAGCGAACCGGCTACCGACTACCGACTACCGATTACTATTCGGCTAGTTTCTGATGTTGTTGCGGTACGGCGTCAGCCGCCCCGAGGGTTTTTTCCATGTTGGCCGACGGGGCGCCTTCGCCCAGCGCCGCTTGCGGAGTGGCGGGCGCGAGCCCCATCTGTTGTTTGTAGGCCAACAGCATATCCTGCGCTTCGAAATTGGCGATCTCGCGGTCAATGCTCTGCATGCGCGAATCGAGGCCGGTGGAGGCCAGTTCCGCGCGGGCTTCGGCGCCAGCGACGCGATTGGCGATCTTCTCGCGCATGTCGTCAAAGGTCTGCGAATTGTCGCCCATCTGGAAGCTCGCCATAGTTTGAGCAACGCGCTCTTGCATCTGCGCCTGCCGGTTGGCCGCGAGCAATTGCATGGCTTCGGCTTTCTTGCGCTCGAATTGGAGCATGTAATTATCGAGAAACTCGCGCGCCTTGACCGAAGCGTTTTTGGCCTGCTCGTGCTGCATCTTGGTGGTTTCGAGGCCGCGCTGCGCGGTTTGCATCTGGGCGATCAGCGTCGTCGCAATATCGTCATTGCCGGTGCGGATGGCGGCTTTGATCTTGGCGTCAATTTGAACGAGCTGCGTTTGCGAACGTTCCATTTCCGCCGCCAGCCGTTTTTCGCCCGCCATCACTTGCGCGACGTTGTTGCGCATCTTCGGCACTTCGTCCTGCATATCGCGCATGAGTTGATTCAGGATCAATTCCGGGTCTTCCGCATCGGAGATGAGGCCGCCGAAGATCGAACGAAAGAGCCGTTTGAGACGTGTCCACATTGTGCGTTTTCCTTTTCTCTGGTGACGGCGGCGCTGTTTGAAAGCGAATTGCACCGCCGCTGGGTTCAACAACTTTTGATGATACGCGGTTTGATTGGGTGATGTTTCAGCGTTGGGCTGAATTTTCCAGCCGCAACGCGCGCGAGTATAGCAGCCGCAGATAGAAGGCAAAAGGCGGGCGGGAAAATCAAAAATCAAAAGGCAAAAATCAAAAGGCAAAAATGGCGGCACGCGCTTTCAAGAAAAGTGAGTGCCGCCATTTTTGATTTTTGCCTTTTGATTTCCTGGCTTCAGGGCTGTTTCGCCTGGATTGGTAACGCGCTCGCTGCCAGTACAGTACACAGACACACAACAGTGAGAGCGCGAGCGTGCGCTACAATTTTGCCTTCATTCTTGAACTCCTGCTTCGCCGGTCGAAAGGCGAGTTGATAGGGGCCAGCAGTCAGTCAGTCAGTTGTTGACGTTGAAAGGATCAGCTTGAATGTGCAATCACGAAGCCGTTCCAAAAAAGAGCGATTGGACGCGTGCCACGGAGATGCGGGCGGGGTTCGGGGAAAGGGGCGAAAGAATTCAGGTGCGCGGGCGGGGATGCAAACGTGCCCGCGCAACGGGGCAGCCGGGGAAACACACTGGTTGTTTCGACCCGCTGCCGAGCTTGATGCGCAAGCGGGCAGTGCTTGCGGTGTTGACCTTAAGGAATGACCTGGAAATAACCCTGCCAAACCACGGGGGCCACTGGGTTCACGGGGAAAGCCAGTCAATTGTGGTTGTTCTTCCCCGTGTTCCCCGTGCGCCCCGTGGTTGATTTGGCAGCGTTATTTCCAGTCCGTTCCTAAGCAGGCCAGTTCCTGAGTAAACCAAGTTTCAATCCGAATGAGAAGAGCGTTAAAGAACGCAACGCGATTCGTGGAAGAGTTGGTGCGGCAGGTTGATTCCGGGGCTAATCGGAACTGCTTGGTTTCAAAACGGGGAAGCGCAAAGTCTTTGCGATGGAAATTGCGTGGATGTCATTTCGTTCGTGTCGTTCGTGCGTGATTCAAACATAGCGTTCAGTCCAGCGTCAATTCTCCATTTGGTGCGGCGTGCTGCGGTTAAAAGCGCAGCAGGTCTTACAGCCGTATTAGATGCCAGCGGCCAAAGGGATTGTAGAAAGGCTGCTCGGGCTCATAGACCTCGCAGGCTTCGAACGTCAGTTTGTAGCGCCGCGAGTGCTCGTCGAGGCTGAAATAATCGCCTTCATCGAGTTGTGGCAAATCTTCGAGTTGATAAGTGTTGAACTGATTGAGCAGCTTGGTGGCTTCCGCCGCGCCGATCTCGCTGGTCACCGATACATCGGGCAAGCCGAAGTTGTGCATGCCGCAAGAGTAAAAGTATTCCGCGCCCTCGATCAGGTTGACGTATGCGCAATACATCGGTTGCAGTGAATCGGAGGCCGCAAATTCATTCCAGCGCTTGGCGCTGTGGGCGACGCCGGAGGTTTCAACCTTGATGGCCAGCCCGCCGGCTTTGAGCAAGGTCATGCCGACATCCATCATGCGCCGTGCCTGGTTGATCGAAACATCGGGACTGAGCACCCAGAGCGTGCTGCGGTGTTGGGCGATGCGCTGCAATTCCTGATCGGTGATCGAGGAATCGCCGATGGTCTCAAAGACATCCACCAGGCGCGGGTCGTAATCCTGCATCTCGACGAAAGAGACATCCTGTGTGGCCGTGTCCATCAGCGTGAACCCGGCAAAGATGTAATTCTGGTTTTGCGCGGTCAGGGCTTGCGAGACTTCGGCTTGGCTGTTCCAAACGCCGGGCACGCCAATAATGATTTGTTCACTCATACCGATTCACCTTTCACCTTTTCCAAAATGCCGACAAATACAGGCTGACTGCTTTGCTTTTCAAGCATGATTCAATGTGGCAAAGCGCACGGTTGACCGGTCAGAGGCGGTGTACTAAACTCCCGCCCGTTGTAGCGTAACCTACATCAACAACCACATCTTGAGTCACACCATATACGCCGCGTTGATTCAAGGCCCCGAATTAGGTTGCGAAATGTTGGCCGTGGCGATTGCCGTAACGATCGCGCTAGCAGTTACTTTATCCTCGAAAATTCGCGCTTGAGTTTTGCCTTTCGCGGCATTCTTCACCAACAACACTTGACGTGAAGATGTGGCGCTGAAGTTGAAACATTACGAATGGCTGGCTGGTTCTGGGGCTCCTCTCCGCCGCACGACAGAACGAACGCCGCTGTGCGAACGCAATGCAATTAGTGATGCCAGTTCAAATTCTGCTGGGTGCAAGTCTGATCTTCGACAGCCTGCTGCGCTTTGCCTTGCTGTGCCTGCGCTGGTTGAAAAAGCCTGCGCCTGCGGTTCATTTGGCCGGTGCGGTAAGGACGGGGAACTGTCACATTCTCATTCCTGCGCACAACGAGGCTGGCACGATTGGCGCGACTGTCACTGCTTTGCAACAGCAGTTGCATGAATGGCCTGAAGCGCGGGTTTGGGTCTTAGCTGATCGTTGTTCAGACGCGACGGGCGCAGAAGCCGCCGAAGCTGGCGCGCAAGTTGCAGTCCGAACGACTGGGCCGTTGGGCAAGGGGGCTGTGCTGGCGTGGTGGTTGCAGGAGCATAGTTCAAGCTGGTCTGAAAGTGATTGCGTGATTGTACTCGATGCGGATAGCCGGTTGGCTGAAGGCAGTTTGCGCGCCTTGCGAGACGCGATGCAAAGTGATGCTATTGCCGCGCAAGCCTTCGTTGCGCCTGCCGCCGCTAGCAAGGCAGGCAAACTGGCGGGTTGGTCAGAAGTGCTGATGCAACGCATAGATGATGAGGCGCGTCTACGTTGCGGTTGGAACGCCCCCTTGCGCGGCACCGGAATGGTGTTCCGGGTTAAGGTACTCGCCGAACTCGCGCCCCGCTTACACACTTTGGCTGAAGATTTGGAATTGGATGTTTTGCTGGCAGCCCGTCAGGCCAAAGTTCTTTTCGTGCCCCAGGCAGTTGTTTTCGACCCCAAACCGCAACAAACCGCAGGCGCCTCACGTCAACGTGCGCGCTGGTTGCAAGGCCAATGGCAGGTCTTGCGCGCTTATTGGCCGCTGGCCTTGCAGGCTTTGGCCAAGGGTGGAATCGGCGTCTGGTTCCTGCTCTGGTTATTGTTTCTGCGCCCCAAGACAGCCTTGATGGGTTTGCGCGTTTTGCTTTTGCTCGTTGGATTGTTGCTCGGACCGTCAGGTGTTTGGTTGACCGGCTTGGCGTTGGTTGGTTTAGCGCTGGATGCGCTTTATTACTTGATTGGTGCGGCGTTGGTCGAAGACCGCGCGCGCTATTTGCAGGATCTGTTAGCCGCGCCCCGTTACGTGGCGATGTGGCTTTATAGCATTGGGCTCGCAACCTTTCGCCGTGGCCGCCGTGATTGGTTAAAAGCCGGGCGCTGAGGGTTGCGCAGCAGACAACAAAGGCAGACAATCTGGCAGTCGCTGACCTATCCCCGAATGACCGACTAAAAGGTCAGCGGTTGTAAGCACTGAAACACAGACTACCCCACACAGAGACCATGAAAATTCTCTTCCCATATCTGGCGCGCTGGCGCTCGGCAAATCGCAGCCGTTACCATCAACTACTCAATCAACTTTGCAAACAGGGGCACCAGGTTTTCGTGCTCAAAGCTCCGCCGATGGCGCTCGATGACATCAGTTCAACTGACATCGGCAAAGCGACCGAAGAGTTGCCGGATGGTCTGACGTTGAGCGAGTTGTATGCGCCCGCGCCCTTGCGCTCTTTCTGGAAGACCTGGATTCCGCGCACCAAGCTGTTGAAGAAAGGCTTGCTCTCGCTGACTTCGATGGGGCAGGTGCGGCGCTTTATCGAGCGCGAAAAGATTGATGTGCTGCTCGTCTACAATCTGCCGCAGGTGAATCTGTTGAAACAGAACGAATGCCGCACGCATTTCGATCTGGCGGATGATTTGGTCGCAATGCTGGCGGGCGAGCATAATTTCTTAGCGCGTGCTGGCGCCGTGGCGGCTGCCCGTTCGGCGCAAGAGCACATGCTCAAACAAGCTGAGACGGTGACGGTGGCTTCAAGCGTGCTGGCCGAGCGTATGCAGCGGGAAGTGCTGATGCTGCCGAACGGCGCCGATCTGGATGAACTCGATCAGGCGGATGGCAGCGCCTGGCGCGCCCGTGCGGCGGGCCCGACGGTGGGTTTTGTCGGCGCGTTTGAATACTGGGTGGATTTCGACCTGATGATGAATCTGGCGCGCCGTATGCCGCAAATCAATTTCTTGCTCGTGGGCGGCGGGCGGCGCTGGAAAGTGATCAAACAGCAGGTTCATCAGCGTGGCTTGACCAATGTCGTCTTGACCGGCGCGGTGCCTTACCAGGAGGCGATGAATTATGTCGCGGGGATGGATGTCTGCTTGCTGCCCTTCACACACGATGCTGTTTCGGATGGCTCGTGCCCGCTCAAGCTGTTTGAATATGCGGCGCTGCGCAAGCCGATTATCAGCACACGCACAACAGAGGTTATGCGCATTGGCCAGGATTGGATCACCTTTGCCGATGATGTGACGGGTTTTGTCTACGCGATTGATGCGCTGTTGGCTGATCCGCAGGCCGCTGCGCATTACGGCGAAGCCGGCCGCGCCTTGGTCGAACAGGTTTATAACTGGCCGCTCCTGGCCCAGCAGTTTGCCGCCTTGTTGCGGTCTGACCCCGTGTCGCGCTTGGAGTGGGCCGGCCCACCGCGAGCCGTGCCGGAAGCGCTCAATTCACGCGCTTAAATCTTTTGCACACGAACGAAGTTTGAGGCACGTCCTGAATTCCGGCGTGCCTTTTTCTATTTCAGATAGTGATAAGCCCGCGCTTGCACCAACACACGCATCAACTGCGGCTCCAATTCACCCGGCGCGAACAACCCGGCCTGCCGGGCGGCTTCGGCGGCGGGCGCATCTTTCATCCTCAGCGCCAGGTCCCAACTCTTGGCAAGTTTTCCATCCACTTTTTCCAGGCGTTCACGTTGTTCTTTGGCTTGTTCATACTGCCCCTGTTTGCGCAACAGCTCGGCATAAGCCGCGCGCGCGACGATGGATTTGGGAAACGAGGCCAGGCATTCCTGCAAAATTTGCGCGGCCTTGTTGAGGTCGCCTAATTGCTCAAAGCAAAACGCGCGCAGCACGTAGCTGTAAGGGCGGCTGTAACCGTGTTGCGCGGCGTATTCGATGTGCGCCAGGCTCTCTTGCACACGCTTCATCTGAAAGAGCAGCAGGCTGAATCCCAGATGCGCGCCAGCATTGGCGGGATCGAGGTCGAGCACCTGCCGGTAACGCCGCACCAGGCGTTCATTCTCCGCCTCGTTGTTGAGCGCAAAGGTAAAGTCGAGCCGGCTCTGTGCTTGCTGACTGGCATAGACGTTGTAGTTGCGCGCGAGTACGGCAACCGCGGCCACCAGCGCCAGCGCGGCCAAACCATTGATCAATGCCTTGGGCAGCAAGGCGCCGTTTGCAGTTTCCTCTGTTTCTTCCGGTCGAATCGCAAAGCCGATTGCCAGCACACAACTCAGCATCAACACGCCCGGCGTCGAGCGGAAAGAAAAATCGCTCACGATTGAACTCACGGCAAAGGCGATCAGACTGAACAGCGCCCCCAATGACAAGTAGCCTCTGGGCGCGTGCCGCCGCCGCCATAATTGACGACCGGCTTGTAACCAAAATGCGGTAAACAGGAACAGTCCGACGAGCCCAACTTCGGCGAACTGTTGTAAGGATTCACTGTGTGCGCCGGGACTGCGAATCTCGTCGTAATCTTCGGTCTCCGCCGCTGCGGCAATCGCGGCGTAGCTGGGGTTTTCAGCGAAGAACTTTTTATACTCGCCGTAGCGCGCAGAGTATCCGCCCACACCCACGCCGCGCAGCGCGTTGCGTTTGCCCATCTCCCAGGCCGTCAGCCAGTGCACGGCGCGGCTGGTCAAGCCCAGTTCGACGCTGTGTGTATTTAGCGCCGTCTGCAATTGCGTCGCGCCGCGTATGCGCGCGATCAAGGCCTCGCGTTTGTAGATGCCTAGCGGCACAACAACCAAAAGCACTGCCACTACGATGGCGTAGACGCGCCGTTTGTCCGCTGCTTCGACGGCCTTAGCGATAAGCGCCACGGCAATACAGAGGCCCGCCGCCAGCACGCCGAGCAAGGGCCCGCGCCGCAGCGTCAGCATCAACGCCGCCGCGCTGGCGCCGGTCGCCAGCAAAGACGCAACGACGAAAAAGCGGTTCTGCCGTTCGCAGAGGAACGTCAGCAGAAACACCGGCAACAGCAGCGCCAGCAATTCCGCCGTGATGCCGTGATTGAAGAAAATTCCCAGCATCCCATCGGCGCCATACTTGGCGTATTCATAAAACAGCGACCAGAGCAGCAACGCCGTCGCAGCCAAGATCGCGCCATAAATCGGCCAGATGGATTTTTCGCGCAAGGCCCAAAGCGCCGTCACAAAAAAAAGCGCCAGGCCAAACCAAATGGCAAGCTGGCGCGCGCCTTCGCTCCAATCGGGCGTCCAGGCCAATGAAAGCAATTGCCAGAGGCAAACAGCGCAGAGCAGTGCCAGCAGCAATGTTTGCGAGCGTTGCAATTTGAGGCTTGTTTGAAGCTGCAAAGCGCCCGCTAAACCAGCCGCCGCAAACGCCACGACAGCCAGGCCGAAGACGAATTCCTGCGTCGCCAAGCCGGGGAAGCCCAAGTCCGGGATAATAAAAAAATTCGGCGTAAGGGCAATCAGCGGGAGCAAGAGAAACAGCAATTCGGCTGGTTGGAAGTGCGCCTTTTGCGTGGCGCGCGGTTGTTTAGCTTTCATGTAGGCGATGCAAGAAGGTTGATTACAGCGATGATTTGTTCTCAGGTTTTAGTTCGGTCTTGGGCGCCGGCTTTTTGCCCGGCGCGCGCCGCTTGCGCACGAAGGTCGCTGATTTATTCGGCACTACGTCCAAGGCGCCGTCACAGCTTTCCGGCCCGGCTTTGGGTTTGATCACAGGCGTTGTCTGTTGTGTTTGGGCACTGGCTGTCCAACTCGCCAGCATCATCAGCAAGACACAAACGAGACTGCGCCAAGGGTTGAGACGGCTACAAAACATAACGGTTCTCCTTTTGATGAAGACCAAAACCGATCGCTAAAACGCAGGTAAAATGCGCGCGTGATTTTACTCTTTGCAAAAATCAAAAGGCAAAAGCAGGCTGCCAAAAAAGCCGCGCGGCGCAGCGCTCCGCTGGTTTTGACAAAGCAGTCTGGCTGCCTATAATCCACTTCCTCTTGCGGAACACTCCAACTGAAAAATGATGCTTTACAGTTAATGGCTGAGCAGTGCGGCGCGCTTTTGCGGGCTGCGTGGGCGGGTGAACTATGTCGCCGAATCAACGAAGATTGCCACAACAAGTTTGCGAATTTTGCAGCGGTACCGGCTGGGAATTGATCCCCGGCAAAGGTGTGCGTCAATGCCGTTGCCGCATTACGGACCGCGTCAACGAACTGCTCGAACGCGCGCGCATACCGAAGCGTTATGAAAATTGTTCGTTCGACAATTACAACCCGCAGGGCAATCCCTTCGAGGAAAATAGCCGTTCGCAGCGCATGGCTTTGAGCGACGCCAAGCAGTTTGTGGATGAATACCCCGGCGTCGAATTCGGCTTGCTCCTTTTGGGCCCCTGTGGCGTAGGCAAAACGCACCTGGCTGTCTCAACCTTGCGCGCGCTGGTGCGCAAGGGGATTCAATGCCTCTTTTACGATTTCCGCGATCTGCTCAAAGAAATTCAGGACAGCTATAACGCTGTCTCGCAGACTTCTGAGATGAAAGTGCTCTCGCCGATTTATGAGGCCGAAGTGCTCGTGCTCGACGAACTCGGCGCGTCAAAGCCCACCGATTGGGTGCGCGACACGATGACGCAAATCATCAACACCCGCTATAACGACAAGAAGATCACGCTCTTCACCTCGAATTATCAGGATCGCCAAGTGCTGCAAGAAGAGACGCTGGTGGATCGCTTGGGCGTGCGCCTGCGCTCGCGCCTCTACGAAATGTGCAAGGTGATCGAAATCAAAGGCGATGATTACCGCCAAAAAATCGGGGCCACGCGCGGGCGCCGCCTCTGACTTGCATGGTTGGCCGCGCTTTGGACGAGCATGGCTTATTGCCGCCGGTTGTACTTTATTGCAAAAAGTACTTGTCAAAAATCGCCACGCCCTCTATGATCCGGCTTGTTTATGAGTTCACTGCAACCCCTCCGCACATCAGACGATGAAGCGCCTGTGCCGCCGCCCAGCCTGCCCAGTTTGCATGGCCGGGCGATGGATAATTTGCGCTTCATCCGCGAAACGATGGAGCGCGCTACCTCGTTCACCGCTGTGCCCGGCTGGGGCGGCGTGGTCATCGGCGTGACGGCGTTGCTGGCGACGGCTGTGGCGCTGCGGCAACCCACGACGCGCGCTTGGTTAATGACTTGGCTGGTCGAGGCATTGTTGGCCTTGGCCATCGGCGGCTGGACGATGCAGCGCAAGGCGCGCGCGGGCGAATCCACAGTCTTGTCGGGGCCGGGCCGCAAATTCGCGCTGAGCCTGGCACCGCCGTTGTTGGCGGGCGCGGTGCTTTCGGTCGTGCTTTATCACGCCCACGTGTTTTTTGCGTTGCCGGGTTTGTGGTTGTTGTTGTACGGCACAGGCGTGGTTACGGGCGGGGCGTTTTCAGTCCGCATCGTCCCCGTGATGGGCCTTTGTTTTATGACGCTGGGCGTATGCGCGCTCGGCGCGCCGGCGGCGTATGGCAATTGGTTTATGGCGGCGGGATTCGGCGGGCTGCACATTGTTTTCGGAATCATCATCGCAAGGAGGCATGGTGGCTAGACGAACTGCTCATCAAATTGAAGCGCGGGGTGGACCCGCAGGGCCCAGCAAAGCCCGTGCGGCGGCACGCGCGCAACAGGCGTTGCGCGTGGCCGAGAAGGCCCCTGAACTGGACAACCTCATTCACGAACGCGTCCGCTTAGGCATTGTCAGCGCGCTGGCGGCGAACCAAAGTCTGACCTTCAGCGAGTTGAAGGACTTGCTCAAAACGACGGATGGGAACATCAGCGTGCACACGCGCAAACTCGAAGACGCCGAATACATCACTTGCACCAAATCCTTTGAGGGGCGCATTCCTAAAACGGAATATCAGTTGACGGCGTCTGGGCGTAGCGCGCTGGGCCGTTACCTGGATCATATGGAAGCCTTGATTCGCGCGGCCCGCGAACGTTGAGCCGAAAGCCGAACAGGCGTGCCTTGTTTATATGGCCGCCCGGTCAGTTCGCCGTTTGCAGAGGCGTTTGCTAAGATGCCTCGGCGTTTTTACTGTTTTCATCTGAAAAGGAGCAGAGGTATGTATCAAGCCGCGCAGGTCGAAGAATCGCTCAATGCCGTAATGCGCGTTCACCACGAAACTCTTCAACTTGAGACCGAAGGCGGTGTCCAATTCATAGACATCACCGCGCAAATCGCCGAGGCTGTTGCCGCCTCCGGCGTCACGCACGGTTGGGTCAACATCCAAACCCAACACACCACGACCGCCGTCATCATTAACGAACACGAGCCCCTGTTGCTGGACGATATGCGTGATTTGTTGGAGCGTTTTGCCCCGCTCGAACACGCTTATCGCCACAACGATTTCAGCATCCGCACCGTCAACATGCAGCCCGATGAACAACCGAACGGCCATTCGCATTGCCGCGCGCTCTTCCTGCGCGCCTCTGAAACGGTCAACGTGGTTGATGGCCTGATGAATCTGGGCCGCTGGCAGCGCATCTTCTTTATCGAACTGGATTGCCCGCGCCTGCGCACCGTGTCGGTGATGGTGATGGGACAAGCCGGCCCGCGCTTCCGCGTTGTGCGTGGCGGAAAAACATAAGAATCACATACAGGAAAGCCAGCGGCTGAGGTGCTGGCTTTTCTCTGGCCAATGTACTTTGCCAAACCAAGTTCTTTTGACTGCCGAAAGCTCTAGGCAGCGAAATGCTGAACTCTGGCAGAAAGGAAAACGCGATGAAGGTGAAAATGATTCTGCCCGCGCTGACCGAAGCGAAAAGCCCGTTTTGGCGGCCCATCAAATACTCGTTATTCCCACCGTTAGGGCTGGCTACGCTGGCCGGTTATCTGAGCGATGCCGATGAAGTGGTATTGCAGGATGAGCACGTCGAGCAGCTTGAACTGGACGACGCGCCAGACGTGGTCGTCATTCAGGTTTACATCACTTCGGCAAAACGCGCCTATGCCTTGGCCGATCATTATCGCAGCCGTGGGGCCTATGTCTGTTTGGGCGGCTTACACGTGACTTCATTGCCAGAGGAAGCAGCACAGCATGCCGACACGATTTTTCTGGGGCCGGGTGAAGACACCTGGCCGCAATTCCTGGCGGACTATCGCGCCAAGCGGCCCGCCAAATGTTATCGCTCGCAACTCCGCACCTTGCTGGGGCTGCCGCGCATGCGCCGCGATTTGATCAAACGCCAACTCTATCTGGTGCCGAATTCAATCGTCGTCTCGCGCGGTTGCCCGCACACCTGCGACTTCTGCTACAAGGAAGCCTTTTTCGAAGGCGGCAAATCGTTTTACGTGCAAACGGTGGACGACGCGCTGGCCGAGATCGAGCGGCTGCCGGGGCGGCATCTGTATTTCCTCGACGATCACTTGCTCGGCAACCCGCGTTTTGCCGCCGCGCTGTTTGACGGGATGAAAGGGATGGGGCGCTTGTGGCAAGCGGCGGGCACGGTGAAGTCTGTGCTGGAACCGAAGCTGCTGGAAAAAGCCGTCGAATGCGGCTTGCGCAGTTTGTTCGTGGGTTTCGAGACGCTTGATCCAACCAACCTGCGCGCGCAGCACAAGTATCAAAACCTGAACCGCGATTACAGCGCCGCGATCCGGCGCCTGCATGATTTAGGCGTGATGATCAATGGCAGTTTTGTTTTCGGGATGGATGAGGACGACGAGACAGTCTTTGCGCGCACGGTGGATTGGGCCATCGAACAGGGCATCGAAACCGCCACCTTCCACATTCTCACGCCCTATCCCGGCACGGCGCTGTACCAGCGTATGCGCGCGCAGGAGCGTATGACTTGCGAAGATTGGGAGCAGTACGACACGCGCCACGTCGTCTTTCGTCCGCAAAAACTTTCACCCACAGCGCTGGAAGCAGGCTACTGGCAGGCCTACCGCGACTTTTACCGTTGGAGCGCGATCTGGCAAGGCGCGCGCACGAAACCGGACTGGGCCGGTTGTCTGCGCCACGCCGCTTATGCCGGTGGCTGGAAGAAGTTCGAGCCGTTGTGGGATTGGGTGATTCGCGCGCGCCGCGCCGGACAAATGCTGCCCGTTTTGGAAACGATCTTGAGCAGCTTTGGCTGCCGCCCTGCGGTTGCTTCACCGGCGGGTTCCCGGCGTCGTGAGGGTGCGCTTGGGCAGCCGTTGCTGGCCGGGCCAAATAGCGAACAGTAAACGAACAAGGAGTGATTGTGTGCCGACACCGATTGGACATGGATTGCTGGGCGCGGCTGTGCTCGCCGCGTTTCCGCTGAACCGCAAGGCGCTGCCGGATTGGCGCGTCTGTGTGCTGGGCGCGTTGTTAGGGGCGGCGCCGGATTTGGATTGCCTGTTGGGCTTTTTGCCATTCGCGCCGTTTGCCGGACGCGGCTGGCATCACGATTTCACCCATTCGCTGGGGTTTGCCTGCTTGTGCGGCGCGCTGCTGGCGTTGTGCGTGCGTGGCGGTGAGACAATGCTGCGCGTGACGCAATTGCGCGCGGCGCTGTTGTTCAGCGCGGCGATGGCGACGCATCCGCTGCTGGATTTTATTTTCACCGATTCGGTGGGCGTCGAACTGTTTTGGCCGTTCGCGCACCAGTACGTGCGGCTGGGGCTGCCGTCACCGACGGCGTTTGCGTGGAATCGCGCTTCGCCGTTGGGCCATTTGGTGGACATGGCGCAAGTCGCCGGGCTGGATTTTGCCATCTATGGCTCGGTGTTTTTACTGGCCTGGCTGCTGCGGCAACTCTCATGGGACGGGTGGACAACGATGAGGAAGCTTGCGGAGGTGGAGTTCAATGCTGAAAAGTAGTTTTCAATCTGACGCTGCGCGCGGCTTGCACGTGGCGTTGATTATGGATGGGAACGGCCGTTGGGCGCAGCGGCGCGGGTTGCCGCGCACGGCTGGGCATAAGGCTGGCGCAGATGCGGTGCGGCGCGTGATCGAAGCCGCGCCAGAGTTGGGGATCAGCGCGCTCACGCTTTACGCCTTCTCTTGCGACAACTGGCAACGCCCGGCACCCGAAGTGGGCGCGTTGATGAAGCTGTTGCGTTTGTATTTGCTGCAAGAGACGGCGCATTGCGTGCGTAACGGCGTGCGCATCAGCGTGATTGGACGGCGTGACCGCTTGGGCTCCGATTTGGTGGCGTTGATCGAAGCCGCTGAAACAGCGACTCGCACCGGCCGCACCTTGCACGTGCGCGTGGCGCTGGATTACTCAGCGCGTGAGACTTTGTTGCGGGCGGTCAAGCAACTCGTCAGTGCGGGGCGGCCACCGGATTCGCGCGCTGAATTGGCTAAAGCGATTGGAGCGGCGATGCACGATCACGAACCGGCCCGCGATGTTGATTTGCTGGTGCGCACGAGCGGTGAACAACGTTTGAGTGATTTTTTGTTGTGGGAATGTGCGTATGCCGAACTCTATTTCACCCCCTGCCTCTGGCCTGATTTCGACCGGGTGCAATTGACAGAAGCGGTGACCGCTTTTCATCAGCGGCAGCGACGCTTTGGTGGCTTGGCAGTTGCTGCGAGAGGGTGAATTAAGTAAGCAGGACTTATGCGAAGCAAGAGCATGGAGTTCAGGTTTCAGCCTGTGTTGGAGAACTCGAACACAGGCTGAAGCCCAATGAGGTTAAGTTAGGGAATTTGCCTCTTAAAGCCCTGAAAGGGCGGGATTTAATAGCCGGGGGCAACGCCCTCGGAACAA
>JAYUCP010000162.1:0-5569 GCA_043740245.1 Acidobacteriota bacterium
CGACAACCAGGCGTCAGGCTTCAACGGCACGGGCGGACTCATTAGCACCAACAACGCGGCGGTGACGGTGAAAAACACCATCATCGCGGCCAACCGCGATAACACCACCGTGCCCGACGTGAATATCGTCGCGCCCGCGGCCATTACCTCCAGCGGCTTTAACCTCGTTGGCAATGTGGGAACCGTGACCGCCTTCAATCAAACGGGCGACCAGACGGGCAACGGCGCACCCGCGCTCAATCCGCTCGTCAGCACTCTCGCCAACAACGGCGGCCCCACGTCAACGAACGCGCTCTTGCCGGGCAGTCCGGCCATCAACGCGGGCACCGCTGCCGGCGCGCCCGCCAACGATCAACGCGGCATCGCGCGCGTGGGCGCCACCGACATCGGCGCGTTTGAATCGCGCGGCTTCACGCTGGCCATCGGCAGCGGCAACAACCAGAGCGCAAATATCAACACGGCCTTCGCCAATCCGCTGGTCGTCACCGCCAATAGCGCGAATGGCGAACCAGTCAACGGCGGACGCGTCACCTTCACCGCGCCCGTCGCAGGCCCGCGCGCCGTCTTCACGGGCAATCCGGCCACCATCGCGGGCGGACAGGCCAGCGTAATGGCGACGGCGAATGGCGTAGCGGGCGGTCCCTACAACGTGGCGGCGGATGCCAGCGGCGTCACCGCAGCCGTCAATTTTGCCTTGACGAACACCACTCCCACGAACACCCCGCCGACCTTCACGCCGGCGGCAGCCCTCGCGCGTCAACAAGGCAGCCCGGCGGGCGCGGCGGTGACGGTGGGCACGGTGACCGATGCGCAAACACCCGCTGGCAGTTTGATCGTCACGCAAGTCGCGGGCGGCACCGCCAGCGGCATCAGCGTGACAAACATCGTCAACACCAACGGCACGATCACCGCGCAAGTCAGCGCGTCGTGCACGGCAGTGGCAGGCACGGTGCGTTTCCTGGCTTTCGACGGCAGCCTGAACGGCACCGGCGATTTGCAGGTCAACGTCACCGCCAACACCGCACCCACGCTGACCTATGCCAATGCCGCAGTGCTGACGGGCGGCGCTACCACCATCAACCCGGCGACCGGCCCTTCGGACAACGGCACGCTCAACGCCTTTGCCGTGCAAAGCCAGGGTACGTATACCGGCACGATCTCGGTCAATGCCTCGGGAGTCGTCTCAATCAGCAACGCCGCACCCGTTGGGGCGCATACGATCACCATTCGCGCGACAGACAATTGCACCGTGACGACCGATGCAATGTTTACCCTGACCGTTACAGCAACCTGCCCGACGATCACGGTGAATCCCAGCGATCCTACGCTGCCGGCCGGGCACGCGGGCACGGCGTATAGCCAGACCTTCACGCAAACCGGTGGCGCGGGGGCGGTGACGTTCAGCGTCAGTGCAGGGGCGGTGCCCACCGGGCTGTCGCTCGCGGCGGGCGGGCTGTTATCGGGCACGCCCACGGTGAACGGCGCCTTCAATTTCACGGTGCGCGCGACCGATCAAAACAACTGCACTGGCGAACGCCCCTACACGCTCTTCCTCCATCCGCCCTGCACCACGATCATGGTCAATCCGGCGACGCTGCCTAATAGCTTTGTCGGAGCCGCGTATTCGCAAACGCTTACAGCGACGGGCGGCACTGCGCCGCATACTTTTGCCGTGACGACCGGCAGTTTGCCGAATGGCTTGACGCTGGCGAGCGGCGGCGCGTTGACGGGCATGCCAATAACAACAGGCACGTTCAACTTCACCGTGACGGCGACGGATAACACCGGCTGTACAGGCACGCGCGCGTACACGGTCATCATCAGCGGGAATGGCTTGCAGTTCTATGCGCTGCCCGCACCGGTGCGCTTGCTCGAAACGCGCGCAGGCTTCAGCGGCTGCACGATGCCCGGCGTGCCGATCAATGCGAATGGCACGTTGACACTGCCTGCGCGCACAACGTGTGCTGGCATTCCAGCGGCGGCGGCGGCCGTCACAGGCAACATCACGGTCGTGCCGTCGGGGCCCGGCTTCCTGACGTTGTTCCCGAGTAGCGCGACGCAACCGACGGTGGCAAACTCCAATTTCCAGACTAACGAAATCACCAACAACGTTTTCACCGTCGGCTTGGGCGCGGGCGATGGCGCGTTCAAGATTTTCAGCAGCGCGACCACGCACGTCATCGTAGACGTGACCGGATATTACGCGCCGCCGAATACGGGCGGACTGTTTTTCCATTCGCTGGCGACGCCGGTGCGCTTGCTCGAAACGCGGCCCGGCTTCACGGGCTGCATCACGCCGGGCGCGCCGCTCGTAGGCACGGGCAATCCGAGTGCTGATCCAAATTTGGATTTGCTGTTGCAGGGACGTTCGCCCGTGGCCGCGCCATGCAATTCAATTCCCGCCACGGCGCAGGTCTTGGTCGGCAACGCGACGAGCGTGTTGCCCACAGGTCTTGGTTACTTGACGATCTATCCGAGCGGCGGGACGCGTCCAACGGTGGCGAGTTCGAACTATGCGGGCAACGATGTCATCAACGGGCCGTTTGCGGTGAAGCTGGGCGCGGATGGCAAGTTCAAGATTTACACCTTCGCCACGACGCACTTGGTGGTGGACATCCTCGGCTATTACAGCGAGGACGCGACTGATGCGAACGGCGCGGGCCTGCTCTTCAATCCGTTGCCGAGCCCGGTGCGCCTGCTCGAAACGCGCGCAGGCTTTGCGGGCTGCACGATGACCGGCGCGCCGATTGTCGGCAACCTGGCCAGCGCAACGCATACGCAGATGGCCGCGAACTTCTGCACCTTGCCGGCCAGCGCGCAAGCCGTCGTCGGCAATGTCTCGGTGGTCAACACTACTGGCGCGGGCTTCCTGACGTTGTTCCCGGCGAATCTGACGACCGCGCCGTTGGTGGCTACGTCGAACTATCCGGCGCCAGCGACGTTTGGTTACAACCGGCATTACTTTGTGGGTTTGAGTCCGGCGGATGGCAAGTTCAAAGTGCTGACGCAATTCACGACAGATTTGATTTTGGATGCGTCGGGGTACTTTGCGCCTTAAACCACTTGTCAGCTTTATGATAAAAACCCGCCGTTGGTCTGACGCCAGCGGCGGTTTTTTGCCACTCTGCCTTTTGCCAGGTCAAACGCGTAGTAAAAACTTTCTCGTTCCAGGCATGTTTCGGGCTGTTCGCGCTGGAACGCGTTTGCTATACTCCGCCCACCTTTTTACGACACGCTCCGTTGTCATCCCCCTTCTGAACGGCCTACATTGAAGAAGAAATTTGAACTAGGCTGAGCCCGGCTCGCCGGAGATTTTGAAGTCGTGATGCAAGACCCTGCTCCCAAACAATGGGGAAACATCATCGCCCAGCAACGGCGCACGCGCGACCGCGCCGTATTGGTGGCGATTGCGTCCTGCACGCTGGCACTCGGCGTCGTGCTGGGCGTGATCTTCTCTTCGACAAAACGCCCGGCCATTGCCAGTCTCGGTGAAGTAACTGTCGAGATGTCTTCCGCCTTCGTCGAGATTGCGCGCCGCGTCGAACCTGCGGTCGTCAATATCAGCACCGTCTCGCAACCTGCCCTGCGCAGCCGCCGCGAAATCATCATCGAAGAACGCCCGGCCCTGGAGCCTTTTTCCACGCGGGAACGCGCCCGGCGCGGGAACGGTTCCGGCGTCATTGTGGATGCGCAAGGCTACATCCTGACCAATCAGCACGTCGTCGCCAATGCCGACCGCATCATCGTCAAGTTTTTCGACGGCAACGAACTGCCTGCCCGCGTCATCGGCAGCGATATGGAAACGGATTTGGCGGTCATCAAGGTTGATCCTGCAAAAGAATTGCCAGCCGCGCGCATTGGCGATTCTGAGCGCGCGCGTGTCGGCGATTGGGTAATGGCGATTGGCTCGCCTTTCAACTTGAGCCAGACCGTCACGGCCGGCATCATCAGCGCCAAAGACCGCGAGGCCACCGAACTGAACAAACGCGCCGGACGCGGATTTCAGTTCTTCCTGCAAACCGACGCGGCGATCAATCCGGGCAATTCGGGCGGGCCGCTGATCAACCTGCTGGGCGAAGTCATCGGCATCAACACGGCGATTGCAACGACCACCGGCGATTACAACGGCATCGGCTTTGCGCTGCCCGTCAGCGAGGCGCTGCTCGTCTACAATCAACTGGTCAAAAACGGGCACGTGGTGCGCGGGTTCCTGGGGATGATCAGCGACGCTGTCACGCCTCAAATCGCCAAAGTGTTCGGACTGCCGGCCACGCGGGGCGCGATTGTCAGCAACATCGGCGAGACTGTGTTTGTTGATCGCCAGCCTGTCGTCAGCCCGGCCGCCAAAGCCGGTTTGCTCGTGAATGACGTGATTTGGGAATACCGCGGCGAACGCATTCGTGATGAAAAAGACCTGATGCGGCGCATCGGCTCGACGCCGGTCGGCACCGTCGCCCCGGTCAAAATCTATCGCAACGGGCGCGAACAGACGCTCAATATCACTGTGGGCCGCCGCCCCGATAGCGAACCAGTGGTGGATCAACTCAAAGCGGCGCGCATTGAATTAGCTCGTCCGCAATCCCTGGGCCTTACCGTCAACGACCTGAACAAGCAAATGGGCATCGGCAAGCTTACCAGCGATGCCAAAGGCGCCTATGTCAGCAACGTCGCGCCGGGCAGCCTCGCCGATGACGCGGGGCTCAAGGGCGGTGACCTGATCGAAGCGTTCAACCGCGAACCGATCAAAATGAAAGCGGATTATCTGCGCGCGTTCGAGCGGCTGCGCACCGGCGACGCGGTCGTCCTGCAGGTTTACCGCGATCGTGACGAACCGAATCCGCGCTTTTATATCTCGTTCACAAAACCCTAAAAACAACTGACCTCGGATAAATGGGAAAGGCGCTGAGGGCTGAGGTGAAGCGGGTCGGTAGCCACAGTACAACACAGCACAAATGGATTGGTGGTGCTCCATGCAAACGATCAAACCGCGTTCCGGGAACCTAAATGACAGCAGGTTTTTACGGCTCGGCATTACTTGCCTCTTGCTCACACAAGCGCTGCTTGCAACACCGGCGTTCGCCCACAAAACCAAAGCTGACCACACGCGCCCGCAGTCAAAAACACAACCCAAAATTTTGGCCAGCCGCCTGAACGCTCGCACACCGGAACCGGAGCGCAAAGGCAAGCAAGGGGCGGCAACTCAACCAGTGCCTGCGCCGCTGGGAAAGAAGCTGCTCAAACCTGAAACTATTGCCGCCGCGCACACGCCGCGTGCCCAGGGGGCCAAACTCAAAGCCCAGCCCCGCACACAACGTGCGAGCGAAAAACCGGTCCTTGCCAAAGCCTTAACAAAGACGGCTGGCAAAACTCTCGCAACCAGCAAAGCTGCCAACAAAGCCACCGGCAAAGCTGCCAATAAAGCAGCAGGCAAAGCAACAAAAGCAACTCGTTTGTCAGAACAACCTTTGACATCGCGCTTGACGCGGGCGAGCTTCACGCCGCTTACGCCCGCGAAACCGCAGGCTGAAAGCGAGCGGCGCGGCAAATTCGGCAAGCTTGAAACCGGCGC
>JAYUCP010000163.1:0-13749 GCA_043740245.1 Acidobacteriota bacterium
TCGGGCGGCGTGATCTTCGCCCAGTTCTTGCCGCCATCGCGCGTGATGAAGGCCCAGCCGTCATCTGAACCTGTCCAGATCGTGCCGGGTTCGCGCAACGACGGCGCGACGGTGAAGATGGTGCCGTAAATCTCCGGCCCGTTTTGATCCTTGGTAATCGGCCCGCCCGAATCGTCCAGCGTTTTCGGATCGCCGCGTGTCAGGTCGGGGCTGATGCGTTCCCAATTCAAACCGTCGTCGGTCGTCTTCCACAAATGCTGCGACGAGGTGTAAAGCACGTTGGCGTCGTGCGGGGCGAAGACAATCGGGAACGTCCACTGCCAACGATCTTTGAGATCGCGCGCGGGCATGCCGGAGAAAAACAGCGGATAGACTTGGATGTCGCGCGTGTGGCCGGTCGTGCGGTCAAAGCGCGTCAGCAACGCGCCCTGGCTGCCCGCGTAAAACAGATTCGGATTCGTGGGATGCGGCGCAATGTAGCCCGATTCGCCGCCGCCGACCGCGTACATCACCGCCGCCGTGCGTCCGCCACCACCACCACCACGCCCGGCGCCTTCGCTCGATACGCACACGGTCGAATTGTCCTGTTGCGCGCCGCAGACGTGATAGACCAGTTCTTTGGTTGTGGCGACGTGATAAAGCTGCGCGGTCGGATAGGCCTGGCCCGTCCACGTCTCGCCGCCGTTGACCGAAACGTTCGCGCCCCCGTCGTTGCTGTTCGCCAGCCGTTTGTTGTCGTTCGGCGCAATCCACAGATCGTGATTGTCGCCGTGCGGCGTGCTGATCGTCTTGAATGTTTTGCCGCCGTCGGTGGATTTATAAAAGCTGGTGTTGAGGCCGTAGACGGTATCGCGCTCTTTCGGATCGGCGTAAAGCCGCGAGTAGTAAAACGCGCGCTGTCGCAAACGCCGGTCTTCGCTAACGCGCTTCCAGCTTGCGCCCGCGTCATCCGAAACGAAGAGGCCGCCGTTCTCGTTTTCGACAATCGCGTAAACACGCTTGCCATCCGCGCCCGACACGCTGACGCCGATCTTACCGATAATTCCCGCAGGCAAGCCGGGATTGCGCGTGATCTCCGCCCAAGTCTCGCCGCTGTCGCTGGATTTGAACAAGCCGCTGTCAGGCCCGCCGCTCGACAGGCTCCACGGCGTGCGATAGGCGTCCCAGATCGCGGCGAAGAGCACGTTCGGATTGTTCGGGTCCAAGCTCAAATCCACCGCGCCGGCCTTGTTGCTCTTGAACAAAACCTTCTTCCAAGACTTGCCGCCGTCCGTGGATTTGAACACGCCGCGCTCGTCATTCGGGCCGTAAGGATGGCCGAGCGCGGCGACGTACACGATGTCGGGATTCGTCGGATGAATGCGGATGCGCGCGATGGCATGCGTGTCGCCCAGGCCCGCCTGCCGCCACGTCTTGCCCGCGTCGGTGGATTTGTACACGCCGTCGCCCTGCATGATGTTGCCGCGCAATTCGGTCTCGCCCATGCCGATGTAAACGACATCCGGGTTCGATTCAGCCACCGCAAGCGCGCCGACCGAAGAGCTTTTCAACTGTCCATCGGTCACGGGCCGCCACGTCGTGCCGCCGTCATTCGTCTTCCACAATCCGCCGCCGACCGCGCCGAAGTAGTATTCAAACGGACGGCTCGGACTGCCCGCGCAGGCAATCGAACGCCCGCCGCGATTGGGGCCGACGTTGCGCCACTTGAGCGCGTTGAAGAAGGATTGATCGTAGCCGGTTGACGATTGCGCGTGGGAAGGCTGGTTTACAACTAAGCCGATGACCAGTGCGGCCAGTAACAACGGGAAAAGTACAACGGGATGAATTCGACGCATGGTGATTCCTCCAAAGTAGCTACAACGATTTTGTCTGAGCCTGGGTACGCAGCGCTTCCAGCGTGCAGGCTTGGCCGCAACCGCATTCCTACCGGAATGAATAGGTCTGACGCCGAGACTGCACGCTGGAAGCGCTGCGTACCCAGGTTTGTCTATCAACAGCTATACATACGACCCGCCCGTCACCAACAACACATGCCCCGTCACATAATCGGCCAGCGGCGACGCCAAAAACAACACCGGCCCCGCAGCCTCTTCCGGCGTGCCGCCGCGTCCGAGCGGGATGAATTTCTGCGCCGTCTGCCGCATCTGTTCGGGGATGCCCAGTTGAATTTCATTCTCGCCGATGTGCGCGGTGGGCTGGCTTTCTTTCGCCGCCGTCAGCCGCGTTTCGATAAAGCCGTAAGCCACCGCGTTGACGTTGATGTTGAAGCGGCCCCACTCCTTTGCCAGCGTTTTGGTGACGCCAACGATGCCCATCTTGCCGGCGGAATAGTTCGCCTGGCCCGGATTGCCCGCGACGCCGGAGGTAGACGACACGTTGATGATCTTGCGCTGGACGCGCTTGCCCTCGGCGATTTCCTGCTTGGCGGCCTCGCGCATATACGGCACGGCGGCGCGGATGATTTTGAAGGGCGCGGTCAGGTGCACGTCAATCATCGCGTCCCACATCTCGTCGGTGATGTTTTGCACCACGCCGTCCCAGGTGTAGCCCGCGTTGTTGACGATGATGTCGAGCTTGCCGAATTCCTCGACGCAGGTCTTGACGATCTTTTCGGGGAAGCCGGGCGCGGTCACGCTGCCGACGCAGGCGATGGCCTGGCCGCCCGCCGCTTTGATTTCACTGACGGCCTGTTCGGCGACTTCGCCATCCAGATCGTTGACGACGACCGACGCGCCGTGCGCGGCGAACAGCACCGCGACGGCGCGTCCGATGCCGCGGCCGGAGCCGGTGACGATGGCGGTTTTACCTTCGAGTAGTTTCATTGCGTTGTGTTTCTCCAAATGAGATTGGCGCGGATGCGCGCGGTTGCTGACACTATCTACAGCGGAAACAATTCCGTCAATTCGCCGGATGCAGGCTGCCGCCCGTACTGGCAAAGCTCAAACGCTTCGGCGTATTGCACCGCGTTGCCTTGCGCTTCGCCGTATCGCTCGACCAACAGCGCGCGATAACGATTCGCCACGTCGGCATCGCGGTCAATCAGCCATTCGCGGATGAAAACCTTGCGCCCCTCATCATCAGCTTCATCCGTTGGCACGCCCGGTAAATAGCGTCCCAGCCACGAATCCTTGTCGGCGAATTGCGACGGCATCAACTCGATGCAAGCGCGTTTCTTTTCGATCACCTCATCCACGCCGACGATGATCGCGGGATCGAAGGGGTACGGCCGCTGAAACACATCCGAGTAATACAGGATCACCGGGTTGCGCGGGCAGGGCGGCGTATCGGGCACAAAGAACGGCGCGGCCACCAGCACCGCCGCGTCTTCGACCAGCACGCCGGTGTAACGATGATCCGGATGATAGTCACACGTGCGATGGCACAACACGATGTCGGCTTGCCATTCCCGAATCAGCCGCGCGATGGTGCGGCGGTTTTCAATCGTCGGCAGCAATTCGCCGTCGTGAATGTCGAGCACTTCGGTCGTGATGCCCAGCAGCTCGGCGCAACGTTTCACCTCCGCCGTGCGCCGCAAGGCCAGCGGGCCGCCAGCGGTGCCGAAATGGCCTACGTCGCCGTTGGTGGTGGCGACGAATTTGACCTGCTGCCCGGCGGCAGCCCATTTGGCGGCCACGCCGGCAGCTTTCAATTCGCAATCGTCGGGATGAGCGCCGAACGCGATGATGCGTAACGTCATAAACTCAGCCTCAGCCCGCCGCAAAAAAGCACAGAAGCCACAAAAAACCTTTTGCGTGTTCTGCGCCTTTTTGCGGCGAACGTTGCGCTTACTTCAGCACATTCACCTTCAAATTCGTCAGCCATTTACCCGCCCGGTAAATGCGCTGCGTCGCCTTTTGAAAGTCGCTGTCTTTGGCTTGGTAGATGTTCAAAAACTTCTGCGGATTGCGATCCACCAGCGGGAACCAGGTGCTTTGAATGTGCAGCATGATCCGGTGCCCTTTCTGGAAGTTGTGATTCACATCGGGCATGGCGAAGGGGATGCGCGTGACTTCGTTGGGCTTCAACGCTTCGGGTTTCGCCCAACTGTTACGGTACTTCGCGCGCATCGGTTCGCCGCGCACCAGCATTTGGTAGCCGTTCATCTCGGCTTGCGGCGCGCGGTCGGGATACACGTCAATCAGCTTCACCACGAAGTCGGAGTCGGTGCCCGAAGTCGAGGCGAACAGTTCGGCAAAGAGTTCGCCGCTGATTGTCACGTCTTCCGGCAACACGTCGGTCTGGTACACCAGCACATCGGGCCGCGTGGCCGCGAAGCGTTGATCGTCGGTCATGTATTCGTAATTCATCCCAGTCGAGATGCGGTTTTGAAACGGCACCGGTTTGGCCGGATCGCTGATGTATTCGTCATACGGGAATTGCACGTGTTCCAGCGGCGGCGTGAAGGCCAGCTTCCCATTCGCGTGCAGGTAAAGCTGCTTCGTCTCGGCATTCTTCGGCGGCCATTCGGCATACGTTCTCCATTGGTTCGAGCCGCTCTCAACACATAAGCTTCGGGCAGCTTCATCTCGCCCTTGTCTTTCAGAAAGTGCATGAAAAACGGGAACTCGATGTTCTCTTGATAAAACGCCGACGTGTTCGAGCCGAAATTCGCGCCGCCCAACGAGGTGCCATCGCGGCGCGCCCAACAGCCGTGGCACCAGGGGCCTTCGACCAGCACGTTCCAGGCTTTGGGATTGTTCTTTTCGATGGCGCGGTAAATGGCGAGCGGCCCTTGCACGTCTTCGGCGTCGAACAAACCGCCGACGGTCAGCACGGCGGGCGTGACCTTCTTCAAATGCTGCGGCACGTTTTGCGGCTGCCAGTATTGGTCGTAATCACCATGCTCCATCCATTCGTCCCAAATTTTGATCTCGTTCTTCATGTACTTTTGCGCGTTGGGCAGCGCGCCCATTTCCAGAAAGAACTTGTAGCCGTCAGTCGTCCCGTGATCGAAACGCGGCCCGCCTGCCTGCACGCTCGGCCCCGTGCGCGGACGCCCAAACCCGATGATGAAATTGAACGCGTGCGGCAAAAAGAATGCGCCGTTGTGGTGCATGTCGTCGCCCAGCCAATTGTCGGCCATCGGCGCTTGCGGCGAGACGGCTTTCAATGCCGGATGCGGATCAATCAGGGCCTGCGCCGAATAGTGACCGGGATACGAGATGCCCCACATGCCGACGCGGCCGTTGTTGTTCGGGATGTTTTTGAGCAGCCAGTCAATCGTGTCGTAAGTGTCGGTCGCCTCGTCGGTGTCTTTGGCGCTGGTCTTGTTCGGCTTGAACGGCTTCATCCACATGAAATCGCCTTCGGACATATTGCGTCCGCGCACGTCCTGAAAAACGAAGATGAAGCCCTCTTTCTGAAACAGCGCCGATGGGCCGAGCGCCGTGCGATAAGTCTCCGCGCCATAGGGCGCGACGCTATACGGCGTGCGCTGCATCATCATCGGATATTTTTGCGAAGTGTCTTTCGGCACGTAGACCGAGGTGAAAAGCTTGACGCCGTCGCGCATGGCGATCTGGTATTCGCTCTTGGCGTAACGCGCTTTGACATCGAACGGCTCTGGCTGTTGCGCCTGGCCTGCGGGCAAAAAACCAAATGCCCCCAAACAGACCAAACCAACGAGCAGAAACGTGCGCAGAGAATTTGTTTTCATTGCCTGATGCTCCTGAAAAAAGATGCCTGTGAATTTGACGATTGTGTCTGGCGGATTGCTGGCGTAAGGCTACACGACTGGCCGGGAATCATAAAGCTGGCGCCGTATAAATTGGTTCAAGCGAAAACTGATAGACCGCGGATAACGCGGATGCAGCGGATTTTCGCGGATCATTTTTGGATTTGATCTGCGTTGATCTGCTGCATCCGCGTCATCTGCGGTCTATTGATCTGGCAAGGCTGGCTATTCGCACCGCAACGCCACCAACGGATCAACCCGCGCCGCCCGCCGCGCCGGCAGCCAACACGCCAGCAACGCCACCGCCAGCAACAGCAGCGCGATGCCCGCAAACGTCAGCGGATCGGTCGTGCTCACACCGTGCACCAGCTTTTCCAGCGAACGCGTGACCGCCAGCGCGACCAGCAAGCCCAACGCCATGCCCGCCAACGCCAGCCGCAGGCCTTGCCCGATGACCAACCGCAACACGTCGCCCGCCTGCGCGCCCAACGCCATGCGAATGCCGAGTTCGTGCGTGCGTTGCGTGACGGCGTAAGACATCACGCCGTAAACGCCCGTCGCCGCCAGCAACAACGCGACGAGGGCGAACGCGCCGAAGATCACCAGGCTGAAGCGGCGCTGATCGAGCGAGGCGCTGACCACTTCGTTCAACGTGCGGAAGTTGACTGGCACATCGTTGCGCAAGCCCAACAAGGCGGCGCGCATGGATGGAATCAGTGTGGCCGGATCAATCTGGCCGCGTGCGACATAGGATTGATTCGAGACTTGCCACCAATTGGGCCGCTGGGTCGAATGCGCATACACCGTTGGCTGGACGGGTTCATCCAAACCGCCATCGCGCACGTCGCCCACGATGCCGACGATGTGCAGCAGGTCTTTGTCGCCATCCATATTGCCGAATTGAAGCGTGCGACCCAGCGGGTCTTCGCCCGGCCAATACTTTTGCGCCAGTGTCTGGCTGATGACACAGGCGTCCGGCGCATTGCCGGAATCGCTGGCCTCGAACATACGCCCGCGCAAGAGCGGGATATTCATCGCCGCGAAATACCCGCTGCTGGCCAGGCGGTAATCGGCCTCGCCCTTGGTGGCCGGGTTGCCGTCTTTTTGAAAAGTGCCGTTGGAGCCGCGCCCCACCAGCGGCAGTGCATTGATGCCGCCGACGGAAGCAACGCCGGGAATAGCGCTCAAGCGTTCGAGCAATTGCTGATGAAACTGTTGCAACTGCGCCTCCTGCGCTTTATCCAGCGTGGTCGGCAGCGAAATCGTCAGCGCCACCGCGCCCTCGGGTTTGAAGCCCGTCTCGGCTTGCATCAGCTTCAAAAAGCTGCGCCCCAACAGGCCCGCGCCGATCAGCAGCAGCAAGGTCAACGCGAGTTGCGCGACGACCAACGCGCCGCGCAGGTGTTGCCCTGTGGCCGAGCCGTGTTGGCTGCGGCCGCCCTCTTTCAACCGTGCCTGCAAATCGTCTTTGCCAAAACGCATGGCGGGCAACAGACCCAACACTACGGCGACCAGCGTCGAGAGGCTGAGGGTAAAAACCAAGGCCCGCCAATTCACGGCGATCTCAGACGCGCGCGGCAGATTGCCCTGATTGAGACTGAGCAACAGGTCTACGCCCCAGAAGGAAAGCAGGATGCCGAGCGCGCCCGCCAACAAGGCGAGCAACAGATTTTCGGTGATGAATTGCCGCACCAGCCGCCCGCGTGTTGCGCCCAGCGCCGCGCGCACGGCGAATTCACCGGCGCGTTGCGTGGCCTGTGCCAGCAACAGATTCGCCACGTTGGCACAGGCCACGACCAACAACAAACCCACCGCCGCCAGCATCAACAGCAAACCGCTGCGCGCATTGCCGGTCAAAAATTCCTTGAGCGGCACTACCACAAAATCGGCGGCATCGGTCGCGCCGCCCAATTCCTGCTTGAGTTGTTTGCCGATGGCGCTGACATCGGCGCGCGCTTGTTCCAACGGCACATCGGCGCGCACCCGCGCCAGCACATTCCAGTTGTGCGCGGTGCGCGAGGTCTGCGGCGGCTCGACTTCGCGCGGCACCCAGATTTCGGCGTCTTGCGGATAGCCGAGGCCGGGCGGCATTACGCCGACGATGGTAAAGGCGGGCCCGTCAACATTGAGCTTCACGCCGCTGAAGTCGGGACGCCCGCCGAGTTGGCGCTGCCAGAAGCCGTGACTGACAAGCGCGACCGGCGCGCCGCCCTGCTTGGATTCTTCAGGCAAGAAGCCACGCCCGGCGAGGGGTTGCACACCAAGCACCTTGAAAAATTCGCCCGACACCCAGAAGGCGCGCGCCCGCACAGCTTCGTTGCCGCCGCTCACGACGACTGTGCCGCCGGCGAATTGCGCGACCGCTGCCAGGCTGTGATTCCTCGTGCGCAGATCAACATAGTTCGGCTCGGCCACGCGAATCTGCACGCCGCGCCCATTCACCTCGCGCACTTGCACGATGCGTTCGGCGTCCGGGTAGGGCAACGCGCGCAACAACACTCCATCCACGATGCTGAAAATCGCCGTCGCCGCGCCGCTGCCCAGCGCCAGCGAAAGCACAGCGGCCAGTGTGACGCCGGGTCGGCCGCGCAACATACGCACGGCGTAACACAGGTCTTGCCAAAATGTGTTCATCGTTCATCCTCCCGGATTGTTTGACCGTGGCCAACAAGCGAATGCACGTTGGCATGAAGTGGCGACGCACGTCAGCAAAACATTCGTCACGTTCACGCAGGCCTTAACGCAGCATTACCGCAAATTGTGATTACAAGCATTGTGCCAAGGGCGCACGACTCATTTTGCGCGTGTTTTGCTAAAGAACTGCGTGCCCGGCCAAGATTGTCTGTCCGGTATTGGGATAGGCGAGTTAGAAAAATGGGAAAGGTTTGCAACAACGCCCTTGCACAAAAAGCAAAAGGCGCAAGCACCTGTTGACGCCCGCGCCGTTTCGATGGTCTAAATTGGAACAACCGGGCTTGGAACATTCAAGCTCAATTGTGCGCCTCGCAATACGGTGTTTAGAGTTCCGCCTTTAGGCGGCGGCGCGCCGCAGGCGCGTCAAACAGGCGCTACGCGCCACCGCCGCCTAAAGGCGGAACTCTAAACACCGTAGCGCTATGCTTGCAGTTTCGACCAGTGTGCCGATCTTGTGTGGTTCGATTTAGCCTGCTGGCCGTTATTGGAAGCTTTCCAGCGCCGCCTGCTCGTCTTCGTAAATTTCAAAGACGGTGAGCAGCTTGGTGATCATCAGCAAGTCTTTGATCTTTTTGGGCAGGTTGAGCAGCTTCAACTTGCCGCCCATGTTTTTGGTCGTGGTGTAACGCGAGACCAGTTCGCCAATGCCGGAACTGTCCACATAGCTGACGCCGCCCAGGTTGAGGATGATGCGGTTGCGCCCGGCTTGCAGCAGGTCTTCGACCGTGTCGCGCAAGAGCACGCTGCCGTCGCCGATGGTGATTTTGCCGCGCATGTCGAGCACGACGATGTCGCCCCAAATGGCGGTCACGTTGCGTTCAGTAATTTCCAACTGCATCGTGTTTGCGGTCTCCTTCGTGAGAGGCTTCGGCGTGTTGCGGGGCGCGGCGTTTGGTCATCGTCGCCAGCATGCCGCCATCAGGATGGCGTTCATATTCGACGCTGTCCATAAAGGTGCGCATATACAAAATGCCGCGGCCCGCCGGGTTCAAAAGATTGTTCGGATCGAGCGGATCGGGCAAAGTCGCGGGATCGAAGCCTTCGCCGTGATCGCGCACCGTGACGCGCAAGGCATCCACGCCGATGGTGAAACGAATGTCTACGGTTTTGTTGGGATCGTATCTATTGCCGTGTTCGACCGCATTGGCGACTGATTCGCGCACCGCCATATTGACCCAATAGGCGGCCTCTTCATCGAACCCGACCATGCGGGTGACGTTATCGGTGAGGGTGGTCACCAGATCAATAAATTCCAGTTGGCTGGCGATAGTCAATTCGACGACATTTTCGGCTAGCATCATAAGCCGGGGGTTCCTTCTTTCAGGCCTGCTCTGTGCAACGAGGCCAAAATAGCCGCGCGCTCAAGCCATCTGAATAAAATCCGTCTGGTCCGTATGGTAAGATGCGCGCGTTCGGACACCGCAGAGACGATCACATAAGCAAGTTCGGTAAAACGCGAGCTTGTGTAACACACGCTGAAAATTACTGTCAAGCAAGGCTTCTGTCAGGCTCTGTTGAGCATTGGCTTGCTCAACCGGCCTGTTCGTGAGCAGGTCAACCGATTCACCGTCACTGCGCTTTTTTTTTGGATCGTTCGTGGAGTGCCGTCCGTGTGTACGGCGCGCTTTCCGCGAAAGTTTCAGTTCAGGGGCAAAACTTCTTCATCTCATGTCGTCATCATCATCCACTGCAACCACGGTTTCATCTGTCACGCTCGCGGCTGTTGAACGGCTGCGCGGCGACTTTCAAATTCCCGGAGACAAATCCATTTCTCACCGCAGCGCCATGTTCGCGGCGCTCGGCGCCGGCCCGTCGCGGCTGTTGAATTATTCCTCGGCCCGCGATTGCCAGAGCACGCTCGATTGTCTGGAAGCGTTGGGCTTGCCCATCAAACGTTCGCGCGCGGCCATCGAAATCGCGGGCGTCGGCTTGCCCGGCGGATTGTGTGGACTGCAAGCGCCCACGCGCGTATTGGACGCAGGCAATTCGGGCACGACCATTCGATTGCTGTCAGGCATTCTGGCCGGACAGCCCTTCACGACCGAAATCACCGGCGATGAAAGCATCCAGCGCCGCCCGATGAAACGCGTGATCGAACCGCTGACCTTGATGGGCGCGCGCATCGCGGCCCGTGACGGCAGCTATGCCCCGCTGCGCATTAGCGGCGGTCATCTCAAAGCTATCGAGTACACGCCGCCCGTCGCCAGCGCCCAAGTCAAATCATGCACGCTGCTGGCTGGACTGTTTGCCGATGGCGTCACATCGGTGATCGAGACCACGCCCACACGCAACCACACCGAAGTGATGCTGCGCGAATGTGGCGTCGTGTTGCACAACGAACAGACCAGCGCGGGCGAACGCCTTTCAATCGCGGGCGGCCAGACGCTTAAACCGCTCGGCGAATACACGGTCGCGGGCGATCTGTCTTCGGCCGCCTTCTTTCTGGTCGCGGCCCTGATCGCGCCCGAAGCCGAATTGCATTTGCGGCACATCGGCATCAACCCTTCGCGCACGGCCTTGCTTGACGTATTGCGGCAAATGGGCGGCCAGCTTGAAATCACCAATCAACGCCTGGCGCACGGCGAACCGGTGGCCGACCTCAGCGCGCGCTCGTCCAAACTGCAAGGTGATCTCACGTTGTCGGGCGCGGTCATCGCCAACCTGATTGACGAATTGCCGATCCTGGCCGTCGCCGCGACGCAACTCAACGGCACGCTGACCATCCGCGACGCCCGCGAATTGCGCGTCAAAGAGAGCGACCGCATCCGCGCCATCGTGGACAACCTGCGTCAAATGAATGCGCAGATCGAAGAGTTCGAGGACGGCTTTCAGATCAAAGGCAAACAGACATTGCGCGGCGCTGTGGTGGATTCATACGGCGATCATCGCATCGCCATGGCCTTTGCAATTGCCGCGCTCGTGGCCGAGGGCGCAACGCAAATCGTCAATGCCGACGCGGCTTCCGTTTCGCTGCCGGAGTTTTACAAACTGCTCGCCGCTTGCGGCGCGCGCGTCGCCCAATGAGCGAATCCCAAATCTCAAATCTCAAATCTCAAATTTTCCTCGTTGGTTTCATGGCCTCTGGCAAATCCACCGTCGGTCCGCTGCTGGCGGCCCGCTTGCAACGCCCGTTCATTGATTTAGATCGGCGCATCGAGGCGCGTGCGCAATGCACGATCATCGAGTTGATCCAACGCGCAGGCGAAGAACATTTCCGCCAACTCGAAACACAAACGTTGACTGAGGTCGCCCAAGCCGAACCCGCCATCATCGCGCCCGGCGGCGGCGCGATTACGCGGGCCGAGAATCGCGCCTTGATACAAGCCAGCGGCGTGCTGGTGTGGTTGAATGCGCCGTTTGAATTGTGCTGGCAACGCATTCGACAGGACGGCGTCACGCGCCCGCTCGCGCCCGATGAAACCAGCGCGCGCGCCCGTTACGAGCAGCGTTTGCCGCTTTATCAGGCCGCGCCCATTCACATCGCCATCCACGCCGCGCAATCCGCTGACGAGATTGCTGAAGCATGTTTGCGGCAGCTTCGCCAACTTTGGAAATGAGATTGAATTAGCGCTTACCCCTTGTAGTAGCGAATTTATTCGCGCTGCCGCGCCGCGAATAAATTCGCTACTACAAGGGGGCGCCACAATACTCTATGAATACCCGCATCGTCTCGCTGACCGTGCAACGCCACGACTTCCAATTGCGCAATCCTTCGGTCGTCGCTTACGAAGCGCTCGATGTCGCGCCCAACGTAGTGGTGCGGCTCGAACTGGCAAACGGCTTGATCGGTTATGGCAACGCTGCGCCGGACGAGCACGTCACCGGCGAAACCGCCGCGAGCGTCGAACACACGATCAATCAACTTTTCAAACCCGTCCTGCTCGGCGCTGACGCCACGCGTATCGAAGCCCTGTGGGCCCGCCTTAACGAACTCGCTCCAAGCGCGCCCAGCGCCAGCGCCGCCATTGACATCGCGCTCTACGACCTGCTCGGCAAACTGGCCGGGCTGCCGCTCTATCGGTTGTTGGGCGGGGCGCGCAACAGCATCGAAACCTCGGTCACGCTCAGCATCGCCGAAACCGCCACCAGCGTCGCCCAGGCCCGCGAGTTTCAGGCGCAAGGCTTCAAAGCGTTAAAAATCAAAATCGGATTGGATGCCGAGGCTGACATCGCCCGCGTGCGCGCCGTGCGTGCCGCCGTGGGCCCTGCGCTGCGCCTCACGCTCGATGCCAATCAGGGCTACACGCTGGCCGAGACCCTGCGCGTGTTGGAAGAACTGCGCGCTTGCGACATCGCCTTTATCGAACAGCCACTCAACGCCGCTGACTTGGAGGGTATGCGCGAACTTTGCCAACGCGCGCCGATTCCGGTAATGGCTGATGAATCGGTGTTGAACGCGGCGGATGCCTTGCTGACGCCCGCGCCGCTCATCAACATCAAGCTGATGAAAAGCGGCGGCATCACCGGCGCGCGCAAAACCAACGCCGTCGCCGCTGCGCGCGGCCTGCGCACCATGCTTGGTTGTATGGACGAATCGCGTATCTCAATGGCGGCGGCCGCGCACGTGGCGTTGGCGTTACACAATTGCGCTTACGCTGATTTGGATGGGCATTTGGATATTGTGGATGACATAGCCAGCGGCGGGATTGAAGTCGCGCAAGGAATGGTCAAGGTCAGCGAGGGCGCGGGGCTGGGCATTACCATGAAATAGTCCAGCGAAGTCTGGGGAAGTCTGGAAGGCTTAGGATTCCGAACTTCCCCAGACTTCCCCGGACTTCCCTCGATTCACTCACACCGCAACGCCACCAGTGGATCAACCTGCGTTGCGCGCCGCACGGGCGCATAACAAGCCGGCAAGCCATTGAGTTGGGGGCATTCTTGCCGGATAAGGCCATTGACTACCTCTCGAATCGCCTGCTAGCTTTACGGTAAAGCGTAAAGGAGTAAGTAATGCAAACCAGTAAGCTCTCAAGTAAAAGCCAGGTGACGTTGCCCAAGGCAGTGCGCACGGCGCTCAACGCGCAACCGGGCGACGTCATCGCCTATGAAATCGAAGACAACGTCGTTTATCTCAAACGGGTCGAACCTTTCGACGCGGCCTTTCACAAGGCGCTCGCGCATACACTCAACGAATGGGCGAGCGACGCCGATGAGGAGGCCTTCAATGCCCTCTAAAAAAACCGTTGCCACCCGCCGCCCAGCGCCGCCAACGCCCGCCCAATGGGATGTCGTCATCGTGCCCTTCCCGTTCAGCAATCAGCCCGGCGCGAAACGCCGCCCAGCGCTGGTGTTAAGCGCGAGCAGCTTTAACCGGCACGGCCAGGCGGTGTTGGCGATGATCACGACCGCCGGACACCATCCGTAGCCGGGCGATGTCACTT
>JAYUCP010000164.1:0-5562 GCA_043740245.1 Acidobacteriota bacterium
GACTTCCGCCAATCAAGCCCTTGCTTACGCGCGGGCTACTGACACGCCCCGCCTGATTTAACCACTACCCCAAGCAGTACCACCCATCAATCAAGGAGAACCAAATGAAATTTATCGTTGAATATCGCTTTGAACCTTCAGTCTACCTGGCCGGCCTGAAACGATTTGCCGAAACGCAAGCCCCGCCCCCGGCCGGGATTACCATGCTGGGGCGTTGGCATTCGGCTGTTGGACATAGAGGATTTACCCTGGCCGAGACGGCGGACGCCAAAGCCCTCTATGCCTGGGTGCTGGCTTGGGCGGATTTGCTTTCTTTTGAAGTGCATCCTGTGTTGGAAGATGCCGAGTTCGCAGAGGTCATAACCGCACATTTCAAACAGTGAGCGGCGGCGGCGCTCAATCGCCCGCGCGTCGTTTTCGTGGCGGTGGCTGCCCGCCGCCACGACCAATTTACATTTCGCCTTTACCAGGAGAACCCGAATGAATGCCAAATCTTTTGTCACCAGCGATCAGGTCAAACTCAGCTATCTCGAAGCAGGCTCCGGCGCGCCCTTGGTCATGCTTCCTGGCTGGTCGCAAACGGCGGAGCAGTACAAGTTTCAAATCCAGGAGTTAAGCGCCAGCTATCGCTGTCTTGCGCTGGATATGCGCGGACACGGCGCTTCCGACAAGCCGGAGCACGGCTACAGCATCCATCGTCTGGCGAAAGACGTGCATGAATTCCTGACCGAACTCAAGTTGGAAAACGTCACGCTGCTGGGGTGGTCAATGGGCTGTTCCATCATCTGGGCCTATTGGGAATTGTTCGGGGCCGAGCGGCTTGCCAAGCTGGTGCTGGTGGACGAAGCTGCCTTCATCGCCATCAACCCCGCCTGGTCGCCGGAGGAATTGGCGAACGCCGGGGGTATTGTTCCGCCTGAAGCCATCACTGAAATGTGCAATGCCATCGCTGGCCCGGATGGAGAGGCGGCGCGCGTGAATTTGGTCAGCAGCATGCTGACGCCCGCTTGTCCCGCCGAATTGAAGCAATGGATTCTCGCTTGCAATGCCCGGCTCCCACTTAAACACGCTGCCACGTTGCTCTACAACCACTGCCATCAGGATTGGCGCAGCATCATGCCGCGCATCAACATCCCAACATTGGTCATCGGCGGGCGCATCAGCCTCGTGCCCTGGCGCGCGATGGAGTGGATCGCCAACCAGATTCCCGACGCGCGGCTGGAAATCTTTGAGGCAGACGAAGGCGGGCAGCATTTCCTGTTTCTGGAAAATCCACAGAAGCTGAATCGGCTGGTGGCGGAGTTTATCGGCTAGCTCGAAACACAAAAAGAATTGGACAAGCTGACAAGATGGACAGGATTCACGGGATTGTTCAATCGGCATGGACATTCCGTCGTTCCCCCATCCTGTCCATCCTGAAAATCCTGTCCATCCTGTTCAATTCTTTTCTGCTTCGATTTAGTCACGCTTTCATTCCGGCAATCCGATGCGCCGCAGCAAATCAGTCAGTCGCGGCTCAATACTGAAGCCGGGAATCAGCGCCGCCGAAAATTTAAGATAGAGCAGAATCGCTTCACGTTGTTCGTAGGATTGCTCCAGGTATTCAAACGCACGGTCTAACTCGCTCAGTCCGGCATAGACCAGCGCGAAGTAATATGACGGCACATATTGTTCAACAATCAAATCCTGTAATTGGCCCAGCATCTGCCGCGCGTTGTCCGGTTCACCTGTGATGCCATACAAGCAACCCAGAAACGAAATGGCTCTGACCTCGCCGAGCGCGACGGCGGTTTGCATCTCGGTGATGGCTTGCCCGTATTGCTTTTGTCGCCAGGCCTCGATCGCGCCCAGTGAATATCCGCCAAAGAAATTCGGTTCGATCTCAATCATCTTTCGGCAATATTCAAGTACGCGGTCAGACTGTCCCAGCGCATAGTAAATCCACCCAGCCCGAAAGTTGGTGATGAGCGAGAGCGGATCAAGCTCCACGCTTCGCTTTGCCTCGGCTTCAGCTTCCTCTGCCCGCCCCGTCACAGACAAGATCAAGCCATACTCTCCGTGCGCCTCAGCGTAATTGGGGTTGAGCGCAATGGCTTGTTTGAACTCCTGTGAAGCGCCTGAGAAATCCCACTCGTAATAAAACTTAATTTGCGCCAGGCAAACGTGCGATTCCGCCAGCGACGCATCCACCGCCAAAGCCTTCGCGGAGGCAGTTTTGGTTTTGAGGATGCCTTCTCCCGGCGATAGATATCCGTTCCACCAGAGATTCAACCAGGCATCAGCCAACCCGCCCAACGCCAGCGCGTAATCCGGCTCTTTCGCGGTTGCCTGCTCGAAATACGCAATGCCCTTTCTGAATCCTTCTTCTGTCACTCTGCTGAAATGAAAACGCCCCATCAAATAAAGCTGATAGGCTTCGGTGTTGTCGGTGTAACGCTTCGTCACGGCGGCTTGCTCCGCGCCGAGCAGTTTAACTTTGAGCGCGGCGACAATCGCCAGCGAAATATCATCCTGAATGTCGAAGATGTCTTTGAGTTCGCGGTCGTAGCGTTCCGACCACAGGTGATAGCCGTCGGCGATGTTGATGAGTTGCGCCGTGATGCGCAGCCGGTTGCCAGCCTTGCGCACGCTGCCTTCCAGCACGGTGGCGACGTTGAGTTTCTGCCCGATTTCGCGGATGTCGGTCTCTTTGCCTTTGAACGAAAACGACGAAGTGCGCGCGGCGACGTGCAACGCGCCGACTTTGGCAAGCGCGTTGAGCAACTCTTCGGCCAGCCCGTCGCAAAAGTATTCGTTGTCCGCTTCGTTGCTGATGTTGACGAAGGGCAGCACCGCGATGGAGGGGCGACCTTCGCTGCGGTGAGCGGAGCCGGAGCGACTCGGTGACTCGGCAGCGCGCGCATCCTGAGCGACCAGTTCGCTACCGCTCGCCGTACCGCATGCTTCCAGCAACGCCTTCGCTTCTTTCAAATCCGCCGTGTCGAAGCCTTCGGTAAACCAGCCGTAAACTTCCGCCAGCCGCTGCCGCGCTTCGTTCGCTTTGCCTTGCTGCAACCACAGACGTGCAAGGCTGACGGTTGCACGCAATTCAAATTGTTTCGCGCTTTGCGACTGCGCGATGACGATGCCTTTTTGGAAACAGTTTTCCGCTTCGGTTTGCGCATCGTCGGCAGCCGCTTGTAGCAGCAACTCCCCTTTGACACGCCATATATCTGCTTCAAAGCTACGCTCTCCGGTGCGTTCAACCAGCATCAGCGCTTCTGCGATGACCGCCAGTCCTTCTTCGCTAAGGCTTGCCCGCCAGCAGGCTTCGCCCAGCCCCGCCAAGCACCAAGTCATGCACATCATCACACCTTTGGCACGCAGCGAGGCAACCTCCTTTTTCGCTCGCTCTAACGCAGCTTCAGTCGGCTCTTGAAACGCTCGATTTATGGCATTTAGTGTAATCGCCCAGTCGAGCATGTCTCCCAAGTCGTACTTTTCAGCGAGCGCGAATACTTTCTCAAACTCTTTTTGGCTCGCTTGCCAGTCCCGCAGAAAGAAATGGGTTGCTCCCGTTCCTATATAAGCAGTCCCCAGGCTAAAGGGATGAGAGAGTTGCTCGGCCAGCGTGACCCCTTCTTGCGCCATCGCCAGCGCCTGATTGTTATAGCCAAGCATCCAGAGACAGTAACAACCTTGGCGGCGCGGAGTGATTCCCTGAGACTCATTCGATACCAAAAGATAAGACGGGTGATATTCCAGACGATCCAACGCTATCGCCTGTTCAAATTCCTGACGGGCTAACGGAAGGTCTCTCCCTCCAGAAGAATGAATTTCAGCCAATCGGTTAACCGCTACAACCTTCATCGCTGGGTTCTGAGCCTGCTCCGCTATTTGCCGCATCTGTTCACCCAGTTCCAGCGCGATTCCAAATTCGGCTCTGACGACGTGATAGCTGGCAGCGCCATTCAACACCGCGAAAAACCGTGGATCATCGCCCATCTGCTGGCATAGTTGCCGCGCTCGCTGAAAGGCCGTTCCGGCTTCCGGTGCCGCCCAACTCAAGACGGACATCAACGAGAAACCCAGCGTTAGTTGCAAGCCGAGTTCTCGTCCATTGCGTTCCGGCCTTTCCGGCAATTTGAGCAATGCTGCCAGCCCGCGTTCGGCAAGCTGCACCGCTTCCCGATGCGCATTGAATTGCGCCGCATTGCTGGCTGTCTGCAAAAAGTAATCCGCCGCCCGCTCGTAATCGCGCGCCGCTTCCCACAGCCGCGCCAGATCGTTCGCAATCGTGGCAGATTGCGCGCCGTGAAAGCCTTCCAGCGTTTGCGCCAACGCCGCGCTCAACGTCGCCTTGCGCGTAACTCGCAACGCCTCATAAAGCGCGTTCTGATAAAGCACATGCACAAAGCGATAGCGCAGCGTCAGCGTGCGATTGGGGTATTCGTGTTCTTCGGCCAGCCGCACGAAGCCGAAGACTCGTTCGAGTTTTTCGAGGCGGTCTTCTACAGCGTCAGCGTCAAGGTTGAGGACGCGGGCGACAACGGCAGAATCGAATTCGTAACCCTGCACGCTGGCGGCAGTGAGCAGCTTGTGATCGTCTTCGCTGAGTTGGGCGATCTTGCGTTCGATCATCCCGCGCACCGATTCCGGCAACTCGCGTTCGAGGTTGGGCAGCGTTTGTGCCAACGTCCACGCGCCATCCACTTGCTCCAGCGCGCTGCGATCTCGCAAGTGGCGTACAAGGTCTGCCATAAACAGCGGGCTGCCTTCGGTCTTGGCGTGAATCAGCCGCGCGAATTCAGCGGGAAAACGATGATGGGGAAATTCGAGCGCGAGGTATTCGGCGATGTCGGCTTCGGTCAAAAAGGCGAGCGCGAGTTCACGACACGCGCCGCGCGCCTGCAAGTCGGGCTTGATCTGCAAGAACGGATGCTTCGTTAGCAGCATATCCGATGGACGATAGGTCGCCACGATCAATACGTTCATCGCCTCGAACCGACTCGCCAGATAGCTCAACGCATCTATCGTAGACACATCCGCCCAATGCAAATCGTCAATGAACAACACCAACGGACGCTGTCGCGCCGCTTCCTGCAAGAAGTTGGTGAGTTCGCGTTTGACCCGCTCCTGCGAAGCGCCTTTGACCTCGGCCTGCAATTGCGCGAACGACTCGCTCGCTTCGGTGACTAACGCGACTTGCACGTACCACACCAGCGCGACCTGTTTCAGCATCGGAGCCAGCGCCGCCTGATCAAGCCGTAGCAGATTTTCCAACGCTTCGAGAATCGGCAGATACGCTTCCGTACCCGCCAGCCGTTCCGAACAGCGTCCGCGCGCGATGGTGACGGCTTCAGTCGCGGCAAGTTCGGCGAGAAAGGTTTCGATGACGGTGGTCTTGCCGATGCCGGGTTCGCCCGCTATGCAAAGCAGCGAACCGCGTCCGGCTTGGGCGGCTTGAAAGGCGGCGTGCAATTCACGGCGTTCGGTTTCACGTCCGACGATGGGAGCGATGGGACGAGATGGGACTTTATGCGTGATTGGCGTAGCCGCCTTGCTGTCGCGCCCCGTTGCGCT
>JAYUCP010000165.1:0-13688 GCA_043740245.1 Acidobacteriota bacterium
CCTGCCTCCGCCGCTCGTCCGCCTTTACTTTAGCGCACTCCCAAACTGTTCCTCGCTTCATTGTTTCAGGGCGTCGCGCGCGACATGAATGACTCCTTACGAATCACGATGGTGTTTGTTATTCCAGTATCGCTTGCCGTGCGCGTCAGCGCCGATTGAAACTGCGGCAGCGTGCCTATCTTGGCGCAAAGCCGGTTGGCAATGGTTAAGTGGGGGAAAAGCTTTTGTAAAGGATGTTAAATTTGGCGCGCGGCGAATTTACCTTGCAGTGGCTGTGCTAAGATGCGCCCGTTTTTACGGCCCATTTGAGGAATACACGATGAGAAGTTGGAAGCGACAACCGGCCTTATTGCTGTGGCTGTTGCTGGCGTTGCTGGCGTTGCTGCCGGTGCTGGCGTACTGGCAGTACCGCTGGCTGGGCGAAGTGAGCATGGCCGAGCGCGAGCGCATGCAACGCAATTTGCAACACGGCGCGGCACAGTTCGGCCAGGAGTTCGACCAGGAGGTCACTTTCGCTTACGTCACGTTGCAAGACGGCTTGGGCGAGTCTTTTGTGCCGCTCACGGCGCCCGGCACAGCCGCCGAAAGATTCGCTGCGCGTTATAGTCAATGGGCCGCAGCCGCCGCGCATCCGCGCCTGATTCGCGCGATCTATCAGGTTGAAGCCGGCGCACAGGGCGAGGCGCAACTTTGGCGTTTCGATCCGGCCACAGGGGCGTTTGCGGCGGCGGATTGGACGCCGGAATTGCAAGCCGCGCGGCAGCGGTTGTTGCAACAACGCGCGATGCAAGAGCAGGTACAACAGCTTTTGCACAACTTAATGCCGCCTACCGAGGCGGGCAACAAGTCCACCGAAGTTCAGATGTTGGGCCAACTCAGCCGCACGCTCACGCGTGAGACTGAGAAAGCAACTGAAGACAAAAAGCCCGCCAACGTGGCCGGGCGGCGCGCGACATTTATCCAAATGAATTCGTCCGGCCCGTTGGATGAAGGGTTGCCGGGGTTGATGATTCCGCTGGGCCTTGCTTCACATATGCCGTTTGGCGGCGTGCCGCCGCGCGCTTACCGGCTGGTGCAATTCGATCTGAGCTACATCAAACAGGAATTGTTCCCCGAACTCGCGCGCAAGCATCTCTTCACCAACGGTGCGCAAGATTATCTTTACAGTGTAGTGCGGGCCGACAAACAAGCGCCGCGCCTGGTCTATCAATCAGCACAAGCAGCACAGGCAGATGAATCAAAACAGGTGGGACGTAAGCAAATAGAGACACCCGCCGAACCGGTGACGGGCGATGCCAGCGCGCCTTTTTTCAGAGTCCGGCTCGACGCGCGGGACAAAATCATTTTGAGCGCAGGCGGCGCGCCTGCCGAGGTTGATCTCCCGCAGCGCCCAGGTTATGCGGTGAGCATTTACGCCAATGAAATCCGCGCGAATGGCGCGCCGCTCGAGGCCACGAAATTAGCCGAGCATATGCCCATGATGCGCAAAGACTCTGAGGGTTGCTGGCAACTCGTCATCCGCCATCGGGCCGGTTCGCTTGAAGCAGCCGTTGGCGTGGTGCGGCGGCGCAATCTGGCGATCAGCTTTGGCGTGTTGGCGTTGCTGGGCGTCAGCGTGGGGTTGATCGTGCTTTCCAGCCGCCGCGCGCAAGCGTTGGCTGAAAAACAAATCGAATTCGTTGCAGGCGTCTCGCACGAATTGCGCACGCCGCTCTCGGTCATTTGTTCGGCGGCAGAAAATCTGGCGGATGGCGTCCCCGGGCTGGTTGATAACCGCGACCAGATCAAACGCTACGGCGCGCTGATCCGCGACGAAGGGCGACGGCTGACCGGGATGGTCGAACAGGTGCTGGAATTCGCGGGCGCGCAATCGGGCCGCCAGACTTACGAATTGCGCCCGGTCGAACCCTGGCGCGTGATCGAAGACGCGCTAGCCGCCTTGCACCTGCCCATTCAAGAGAGCGGCTTTGAGGTCGAAGCACAAATTGCGGACGAGTTGCCCCTCATCAGTGCCGACAGCGCCGCGCTCAGCCGCGCCTTGCAAAACCTGATCAGCAATGCGTTGAAATACGGCGGCGAACGGCGCTGGCTCGGTTTGAGCGCACGTGTCGTCAAGCACCTAACTGGCGAGGAATTGCAATTGGCCGTCGCGGATCGCGGCTTGGGCATTGCGCCCGCAGAGTTGCCGCACATCTTCGACCCGTTTTATCGCGGCAAAGAAGTGACGGCGGCCCAGATTCACGGCAACGGCCTCGGTCTCAGCCTGGTCAAACACATTGTCAAAGCGCACGGCGGACGCGTTACGGTCGAGAGCAAAGTTGGCGAGGGCAGCACCTTCACTTTGCATCTGCCTGTCGTGCGCGAGGCGACTTCGTCAACTGCGGTCATCGCGAGCGAATATGAACAAGCGCCTTCTACTCATTGAAGATGAACCCGGGCTGGTGCTGACGCTGACCGACCGGCTGACCAGCGAAGGTTATGACGTGACCAGCGCGCGCGATGGCGAGACGGGCTTGGAGCGCGCCTCGAATGAAGCTTTTGCCGGAATCCTTTTGGATGTGATGCTGCCGCGTAAAAACGGCTTCGATGTGTGCCGCGATCTGCGGCAGCGCGGCGTCAATACGCCGATTCTGATGCTGACGGCGCGCGGCCAGGTGGTGGATAAGGTGATCGGCTTGAAGCTGGGCGCGGATGATTATTTGACCAAGCCGTTTGAGATGATCGAACTGCTCGCGCGCGTCGAAGCGTTGTTGCGGCGCGTGCCCGCCAGCGCGGCCTTGCCCGCCGATCAATACCAGTTTGGTGAGATCAAGATTGATTTCCGCCGCGCCGAGATCGAACGCGCAGGCGTGAAGCTGGATTTGTCAGCCAAGGAATTTCAACTGCTGCGCTATTTCATCGAACACCGCGAAGCCACGCTCTCACGCGACGAACTGCTCAACGGCGTCTGGGGCTACGACGCGATGCCGACGACGCGCACCGTGGACGTGCACGTCGCCTGGTTGCGCCAAAAGCTCGAGCCCAATCCGCGCCACCCGCAATACATCCTGACGATTCACGGGATGGGCTATAAGTTTGTTGGGTGAATGCGGATTGCAGATTGCGGATTGCAGATTGCAGATTGATTGCGTGATTTGGACTCTGCGACTGGGAATCCGCAATCCGCAATCCGCAATCCGCAATCTATTGTGCCATGACCGCCGTGCCTTGAATTTCAAAGCGTGCGCCGCGCAGCAATTTGCTGACGCCCATCACGGCGCGCGCCGGCACAGCGCGTGTGAAATAGGTGCGATAAACCGTGTTGAATTGTTCGTAGAGCGCCAAATCGGTGCAATAGACTTGCACCGAAACCAGGTCATCCATCGTCATCCCCGCTTCAGCCAAGGTTTGGCGCATGCCTTCCATCAGAATGCGGACTTCCAATTTGACATCGCTGGGCACCTGGCCCGTGCGCGGGTCAATGCCCAGACGGCCCGATAAATAAACAGTGTTGTCCACTTGAACGGCGTCGCTGAATGGCGCCTGGCCAACCTTGGTCGGCGGATTGATGTAGCGTTTAACAGGCAGCGGGTCTTCGACCGGTTGGGCCGGTTGATTGCGTTGATTGGGTGGACGGTATGGCCCGCGATTTTGGGGGCCCTGGGGGCCCTGGGGGCCTGGATAGTATGGCCGGCTTTGCGTCAAAGCCGCGCCCGTCAAAACGCCGACAAACAGTAAGACCGCGAAAATGCGTTGCGTAGTCATTCTTGTCCTCCGATGAGAATTGGTTGCAAGCGGGGATGTTCTGCTTGGAAAGCTGCGCGGAAGGAAGCAAAGGGTGGGAATGAAGGATGAACGCCTTACACCAAAACCTGCCACCGGAACCGCACCTTCATCAAAATTGCTGGCGCAGTCTACTACAAGCTGGGGCCGGGGCTGTAGTTTTTCTTTGGTTGAAAAAAGCGGTTAGAGAAAGAGCCGCAGCCGTGCGTCCGCCGTGCGCAACGTGGCGCGCGTGCCAAATGGAAAACGATAGGCCGTGCGCGCACCGTCAATGTAAAGCCAGCCTTCGGGCATTTTCGAGGCGATGGAAAGCGTGACGCCGTGGTCAATCATCCCGCGTTCGAGTTGATACTCGTTTTGATGCCCGCCGTGCACTTCGCGGTACAACTCGCGGACGAGGTATTGCAGCCGTGCCGAACGCAGCGGCATCTTGCGCCCGCCCGCCGAATGTATGCCGGCGGTCGAACCCGCCGCGGTGGAAATCCAAATGCCGGAGCTGCGCTGTTCCTCTCCGTGCTCGCCGAGTTGGATCAGATAGCGCGTTGTCGCCGCCGGGCAATCGTGCGCGATCAGTACGTCGTTGAGCGCGAGTTCGGGTAGCGGCTTGTCATCCAGCGCAACGGCGAGGCGCGTCAAGTCAGTGGGCCGCCATTGGCCGTTTAGCAACGCATCAAACTGCGCGGCGAAATTGCCACTGTGAACGGAGCAGAAATGGCCCACGCTGTCGCCGGGCGCTGAGTTGACGCCGAGCAGCGCGCCGTTGGTAACGAAATGCGAAGTGCCCAGCGCGGTGCCGTCGCCGCCAATGGTGACGATCAGATCGGCGGCGGCCAGTTGCGCTTTGCTTTTGGCGTTGAGTTTTTGCAGCGAAGCTTCCGTGCAGGCGATACCGCGTTTTTGCAGCGCCTTCAGTACGACCTCAATCGTGCGCTGATGCGAGGCATCGGCTTTGAGAATCCGTTTCGCCGTGGCGTCGCCGCGTTGCGCGAATTGTGCGGGGCGGCCGCCTTGCGCGAGCGCCGTCTGTTTGATCACGACCGTGCAAGAGTTGATTTCCATAGGCTCATTGGTAAATCACAAAAAAGTCGTTGTCCAAAAAGTAATGCTGCGAAATCATTTTGAAACCCGCCGCTGTCATCCAGCCATTCAGGTCTTCGAGTTTGTATGCCATCTTTTCGTGCCCGGCCGGCCAGGTCTTGCTGAAATCAATAATGGCGACGCGCCCGTTGGGGCGCAGATAGCGTTTCAGGTTTTTCAGATACGCGGGCTGATTGGCGATGTGATGCAGCGTGTCAATGATCGCGATCAGGTCAACCGGTTCGGGTAACTTCGGGTCGTCTTCGGCGGCGCGGATGGTTTTGATGTTGGTGAGCCGTTGTTCCAGCGCCGTTTTCTCGACGTATTTGAGCAGCCCTTCATCAATGTCCACCGCGTAAACGACGCCTTGGGGGCCGACGGCGCGCGCGAAGGGGCGGGTAAAAAGGCCAGAGCCGGAGCCCAGATCGCTGACGCGTTGGCCTTGTTTGATGAGCAATGAATCAACCACCCGCGCCACCTGTAAGCCTTCGATGCGGCGCTCGCCTTCCAGGACTTTGATGTATTCCTCAGCGGTGCGCTGTTGCGCGAGGGCGGGCAGGGCGAATGTTACAACCAGGACGAAGAGCAGGAACTTGTTGAGTTTCATCGTGGCTCCTTTGAACGAATACAATCGCTTCAATCATTCGATGAGGCCGCGTGCCGCAACAAAGCCAGATCAGCTTTGAACCAGCCAAGCGCGCGGCCAATAAAATAACAGGCAAACCCGGCCAGCAAGGTCAGCAACGCCGCACCCGTTGGAATCGGGCTTTCCAAAAAAACCTGCACACAAGAGACCAACACCAGCAACAAGAACAACGCCGGCGTGAACGGATAACCTGGCACGCGGAAGTGGCTGTCGTCTTCGGCGCCATAACGCCAGCGCAACACATAGACGGCGGCCACCGTGAACCCGGAAAACAGTAGCAACCCCGATCCGACATAAATCAACAGCACATCGAACGCGCCCGTCAGCGCCAGCAACGCGGCGACACCTGCTTGAGCGAATAGCGCCACGATGGGCGCGCGGCTTTGCGCTCCCAGCCGTTTGAAAGCCGCCGGCGCCAGCCCGTCATAGGCCATCGCAAAGTAAACACGCGGCCCGGCCGCCGTCCAGGCGCTGAGCGAACCGATGATCGTGAACGTAATGATCGCACTGACAAACCGTCCGCCCGCCGTGCCAAACAAGCGCTCAGCCGCATCCTTGCCGACGGCGATGTCGGGTCGCCAGGCTTCGAGGGGCAGGGCGTAAAGAAAGAAAAGATTCAAGGCCAGATACAGTGCCACCACGATCAACGTGCCGCCAATCAAGGCGCGTGGCAAATTGCGGCGCGGGTCTTCGATTTCGCCAGCCAGATATGTCGCCCCGTTCCAGCCTGTGTAAGCAAAACTGACTTGAATCAAGGCCACCCACCACGAACCCGCAGCCGTTGTCGGCTGTGTTATGCCATGCCAATTGCCGCGCCCGGTCAGCCAGCCCGCCGCCACCAAGAGCGCAATCGAACTGATCGTCGCGACCATCAAGATGCTCTGCAAACGCCCGCTGGGCCGCACGCCCAACGAATGCCAGAACGCAAAAGCCAGCGGTAACAAGGCAGCCACCAAGCCGCCCTGGGTGATGCCCAGGCCTGTGACCAACGGCGCATTCGCATTCCACCCCGGTGCGATGGCGGCGATGTAAGCGACTGCCGCCAGGGCCGACGCCGCCGTCGGCGCGGCAAACCCGACAAAGAACGTGATCCAGCCGCTGACGAAGCCCCACATCGGCCCATACACGCGCGAGAGGTATTGATATTCGCCGCCCGCGCGCGGCATGCGCGTCGCCAGTTCGGCATAACAGAGCGCCCCACAAACGGCCAGCGCCGCGCCCACCAACCACACGCCCAACATCTCCAACCCGTTGCCCGTTGCGTGACGCACCAAGGCCGGGACCGTAAAAATGCCTGTGCCAACCATGCTGGTGACGACAAACGCCGTCGCGCCCCACAAGTTTAACCCGCGGCGCAAAAGTCCTGTGGGATGGCTGGGTTTTAGCAGTGGTTTGGCGGCTCGTTGCAGTGGCGCATTCTCCTTTGCCGGTTGTGCCTGCCGGGCAAGCTCGCGCGCACTATACATCGGTGTTTGAAAATGCGCTACAACCTGTTTGGCGGCGCATGGCGCATCTATGGCAGTTATGGGGCAGTTATGGTCTAATCCGCCGCATCTCATCAACAACGCGGGCAGGAGGCTCAAGGATTGTGGACACTCAAGCGTTTTCACAGCGATTCAAACTCGCCATCGTAATGCTGTTTCTGCTGGCGCTGGGTGGACTGCGCTGGCTGACCAGTGTTCACGCCCAAGCGTCTGTGCAAACAGGCAAGGCTGCCTATGCCAAGCTTTCACCACAGCAACAATTGGGCGAACGCCTGTTCCGCGACGAACGCTTCACCGCGCCCAACGGCGATTTTGCGACCAGTTGCCGCACTTGCCATTTGTTTGACGAAGACCCGCAAGGGCAGCGCGCCTACACCGATTTTTTCAACCTGAGTTGGGTGCCGCATCGGCGGCAAGACCCGCGCCGCAGCGAGATTCGCAATTCACCAACGCTGTATGACGCGGGGCTGATGCCACGGCTGCATTTCGACGGTGAGTTCGCATCGCTGGAAGAGTTGGTCAAAGGCACGTTTAGCGGACGTCCGCTCGGTTGGCTGCCGGGCGACGCGGCGCAAGCCTTCGCGCAACTGCGCGCCGTGCTGTTGAAGGACGCGAGTTATGCGCCGCAATTCAAGCAAGCGTATGGCGTCGAGTTGGCGGCGTTGCCCGAAACACAAATCGTGACGCTGGCCGCGCGCGCCGTCAGCGATTATGTGCGCACGTTCAAGAGTCCGCAGAACGCGCCCTTCGACCGCTTTCTGCGCGCGAACAAATTGACGTGGCCGGATGATGAAGACGTGTCGCGGCAAGCGCGCCAGTTCGTCAGCCGCATTGAAACGCTGGCGGGCAGTGGCGCGTTGAAGCTCGACAAGACGTTTGACGCCGAGGCGCTGCGCGGTTTGAAAATCTTCTTCAGCACCGCTGGCGAAAGCGCTGTCGGCAATTGTGTGACGTGTCATGCGCCGCCGCTGTTTACCGATTTTTCCTTTCACAATCTGGGCGTCAGTCAGGCGCAGTACGATCAATTGCACGGCGCGGGCGCGTTTGCCCGGCTGACGATCCCAGGCGTTCAGGCGTCCCGTCCGGTCGCGCGCCTCCGTGAGGCGCCGAATGTCACGCCGGGGGAAGTTGATCTGGGACATTGGAACTTTGTGGATGTGCAGCGTTCGCCATTGCGCCGCGCGGACGAAAACGATGAGCAGTTTTTGCAACGCATGATAAGTACCTTCAAAACGCCGACGCTGCGCCATCTGGCATACAGTTCGCCCTATTTTCACAACGGCGCCTACACGTCGCTTGAAGAAACGCTGCGTGAGATGATGCGCTTGAGTGAATTGGCGCGCGCGGGCCAAGTGCGCCAAGCCGATCCCGAATTGGCGCGGATCAAAATCACTGCGGCGGACAGCGGCCCGCTGACGGCGTTTTTGAACGCGCTGAATGAAGACCTGAAGGCCGTGTTCTAACGCTTGATCTTTTTCCAACCCGCGCCTATCGTGCGGCAGGGTGGCGGGCAACCAACGCTTGAAAGGAGCAGTTATGGCAGGCAAAAAAGCACTACAACAATTACAACTCGAACACGGCGATGTGGTCGAGATCAAAACGGCGGCAGCCGGTAAGACAAATGGCGGCAAGAACGGCGCTGCCAAAACGATCGCCCCAGCGCGCGCGCGCAGTGGCAAGCTGTCGCTGACCAAGGATGGCGTGCTGCTGATCGAGCCGGGCGATCTGACGATTGCCGTGAAAGGCTTCGGCACGCTGCCTTCCGCCGAGCAGGCGAAGCAGATGGAAGCGGAGTTAGATCAAATGATGACGGCCTTCCGGCAGTCGCAGCGCCGCATTCGCAAAGCCGAGCGCGAATCGGCCAAGATCAGCGCCAAAACGGACGCCGTGCTCAAACGACTAAGGGAGAAATTGGATGTGGGATAAGGCCTGGGATTCGTTCCGCGATCTGCTCACGCTTTTTGGTCAAGTTGATAGGCTACGCGAAGGCCACCGCCAATTGGAGGAGAAGGTTCAAGGCCTGTCGCTGACGGTTGAACGGCTGAGTGCCCGGTTCGAACAACAGAAAGAAGCCGAGCGCGTCTACCGCGAAAACCTGGAGTTGAAATTGCGGCTTGAGCTTCATCAGGAATTCCAGCGGGAACTGGCGAAGCTGGAAAAGAAATACGCCAAAGCCGCCCGCGCGCAAAGCGCCGAGCCGAAGCCGAAAAAGGCCAGCCGCAAACGGTTGCCGCCCCCCGCGCAACCCGCAGACGAATAACCGCAGCCTGTTCAAACGCTCTTTTGCATTTCCCGCCCCCCGGTGCAGTTCCCGGATTGGGCCTCAACTCATTCGATAAAAGGAGGAACCAATGTTGAAACGAAGCTTATTCCTTTGCGCGGTGCTGCTCATCAGCGTGACCGCGTGGGCGCAAACCACTACCAACCGCCTCACCGTCAACGACATTTTCAATCTCGAACTCGCCACCGATCCGCAAATCTCGCCGGACGGCAAGCGCGTCGTGTATGTCCGTCAGTTCAGCGACATCATGACCGACAAACGCTGTTCGAATTTGTGGATCGTCAATTTCGACGGTAGCGAACAGCGTCCGCTGACCACGGGCAATTTCAGCGACACCAACCCGCGCTGGTCGCCCGATGGCAGCCAGTTGCTTTACATTTCAAATCGCGATGGCGCACCGCAGCTTTACCGCCGCTGGCTGGACAGCGGCCAAACGGCCAAGCTGACCAACCTGACCCAGACGCCCAGCGGCACAGCGTGGTCGCCCGATGGCAAATGGATTTCGTTCACGATGCACGTGCCCGAAGCGCCCGCCTCCATCATCAAGATGCCCGCAGCGCCTGAAGGCGCGAAGTGGGCCGATCCGGCGAAGGTGATTGACAAGCTGGTGTACCGCTTCAATGGCTTCGGCTATTTGAAGCCCGGCTACGCGCACGTGTTTGTCGTGCCGGCGGAAGGCGGAACGCCGCGCCAGATTTCGAGCGGCAAGTTCCAGCACGGCGGCCCCTTCAACGCGAGCGATGCCGTCTGGACGCCGGATGGCAAGGCGCTGTTGATCTCGGTCAATCGCAACGACAACTTTGAAATCGAAGCGCGCGATACTGACATCTATGAATACGCAGTTGCGGATGGCGCGGTCAAACAACTGACCACGCGCAAAGGCCCCGACGGCGCGCCCGCCATTTCACCCGATGGCAAGCTGATCGCCTTTGTGGGTTTTGAAGACAAGTTACAAGGCTACCAGGTCACGCAACTGTCGGTGATGAATCGCGACGGCAGCAACGCGCGCGTCATTTCCGGCAAGTGGGATCGCGATGTCGCCAGCCCGCGCTGGGCGTACGATGGCAGCGGTTTGTATTTCACTTCGGACAGCGAAGGCAACACCGGCTGGTACTTCATCACGCTGGATGGCGCGGTCAAAAAACTCGTTGGCAACGTCGGCAGCGGCACGAGCGCCTATGCCGGCGGCGGCGCATTCACGGTGGCGAAGAACGGCGCGTTCGCCATCACGCGTTGCAATCCGCAACAGCCCGGCGACATTGACGTGGGCACAGTCGCCAATCCGCAACAACTGAAAACGCTGACCGCCGTCAACGACGACCTGCTCGCCACCAAACAACTCGGCCAGGTCGAAGAGCTTTGGTACACGTCGTCAAAAGACCAGCGCAAGCTTCAAAGCTGGATCATCAAGCCGCCCGGCTTCGATCCGGCGAAAAAGTATCCGCTGATTCTGGAAATCCACGGCGGGCCGTTTGCCAATTACGGCGACCGCTTTGATTTGGAAAAGCAGTTGATGGCGGCGAATGGGTACGTCGTGCTGTATACGAATCCGCGCGGCTCGACTTCGTATGGCGGCGAGTTCGGCAACCTGATTCATCACGCCTATCCCGGCGATGATTTTTATGATCTCGATGCGGGTGTGGATGCCGTTGTGGCGAAAGGCTACGTTGATCCCGAACAGCTTTATGTCACGGGCGGCAGCGGCGGCGGCGTGCTGACGTGCTGGATGATTGGCCGCAGTCCGCGTTTTCGCGCGGCGGTGACGGTTTATCCGGTCATCAACTGGTACAGCTTCGTGCTGACTTCCGACATTGGCAACTGGACGGTCAACCACTGGTTCCCCGGCTTCCCCTGGGACAACGCCGAGCATTACGAGAAACGCAACCTGCTGTCGGTGGTCAAAAATGTTAAAGCGCCGACGATGGTCATGACCGGCGAGGCCGATTACCGCACACCGATGAGCGATTCGGAGCAGTATTACCAAGCCTTGAAACTGTTGGGTATTGAATCGGTGCTGGTGCGCGTGCCTGATGAACCGCACGGCATATCGGTGCGGCCCAGCCATCACATCTCGAAAGTGCTGCACATCATCGGCTGGTTCGATCAGCATCGGAAGAAGGGTGAAGCCGCGGGCGGGAATTGAAGCGAAGGCTGAACGCCTCGCTAGCGTGGGCTGGAGTTCAGTCTTTGTTGCTGAACTCCAGCGCCGCAAAACTCACCACCGACTCCTCATCAATGTTCCACTGGTCGTAGCGCAACAACTCGCCGCGCGCTTGCGGCTGCACTTGCAGAAAGGTGTAAAGCGGGGCGAACCCGCACCATTTCAACTCATCCTCGCCCGGCTTCACCAATTCAAAAAACTCTTCGGACTCGCCGGCGCAGGCGTGCTGCAGCCGTTCGTGGTCAAGCTCTTTCACCTCGAGCATAGCCCCGCTCCCGGCGCGCGCCAGCAAATCGTCGCCGTAGCGCCGGCCCATGTGCGCGAGGTCAATGCCGAGCACCCAGAACAAATCAGAGGAATGCAAATCCGCCAGTTCGCCCAGCGCGTCAAAGAAGCGATAGACGTCGTCGTCGTATTCCGGCGGCTCGCCCTCGCGCAAGGCCTTGGCAAAGGGGCCGCAGAGGATGGGCAGAATCTTGAAATCGGAACCGAGCATCTGTTGCAGGAAGAGGCATTGAAATTCGAGCGAGTGTTCGACGGCGTGGCAATAATCTTCCATCACGACGCTGTCACCGGCGTGGCGGGCGAGCCAATCAATCAGCGCAGCATTCGGTTGCAACGTGCCGAAAGGTGTCGTGAAAGGCTTGCGCGTCATGCCGAAACGTTCTGGTTGCCCGTAATGCGAAGTGCCGAGCAGCACGATGGTTTTGTCTTTGGCGTGCGTGGCGGCGGCCCCCTGCAAACGCCCATAGGCCGCCGCATAACATCCAGCGCCGCCCCAGGGGCTGACGTGCGGTGCGGCCAAGCCGATGATGGGTTGCGCTGTTGCGCCGAGGCCTTTTTGCAAGTAGCCGTCGAAGGTTTGGCGCAGTTCTAAAGGGTCATCGGGATAGCCGATGCCAGCGTGTGCGGGCGCGCGTGCCGGGGCTGCGGCGAATTCGGCATGCCGCGCCGCGCGCATTTGCACGAACTCTTCGGTCAGTAAAAAACCATTGCTTTGCAACGCGCTGAGAAACGCCCCAATTGTCTCGCGCGGCACCAACTGCCCGGCCAGCTTGCTCAGATACGCCTGCAAATCGAGCCGCGTCTGTTCGCCGTCAAACATGAACAGGCCCGCCGCCAATAAGGGCGGAACGATAAGCACCTGTTCGGTGTATTTGAAGGGATCGCGCAAGACCAGCCCCGGCCGTTCGGCCACAGGAGAAGGGAAGATGTCCAGGCCGGGACGCAATGGTGGCAGCGTTTCGCTCATCATGCGGCGCATCTTAGCAGCGGCTTGCGGGCGAAACCAAATCGGCCTAAGCTTCGTACTGTCTATGGTTCGTAAAGATGGTTTTTAGCATTGATTCACTTGAGGGATTCACTTGAGGCAAGCGAGCGTGAGACGAAAACAGATTATCGGAATTGGATTGCTGATTGTGGCGCTGGTGTCTTTGAGCACGGCCCAAACTCGCCATCCGGCGCGCAGTGTCAAATCCGTCAAGACGGCCAAACCCAAGCCGACCCCAACGCCGGTTGCCGCGCCCACACCCTCTCCCAAAGAATTGGCCGAAGCCGCCGCAGCCTCGCGCGCCAAACTGATGGAAGCCTCAGAGACCTATCGTGAAAGCCTGGAACGGCTGCTCGTCTTGCAAAAACAGAATGAAGACAGGGCTACCGAAATTGTCGCCAGGCGCAAGCTCTTGCTGGAAGAAGGTGTCATCGCCAAACGCGAAGTCGAAGAGAGCGAAACGGCTTTGCAGGAAGCGCAAAAGAAAACTGCCGAGACCGCCCAACGTATGAACGAGGTCGAGCAACTGGTTGCCGAAGTCATGGCTGCCGAACAACTCGCCAATCAGCCGGTTGAGCAGGAACCCGTTAATACCACTCGGTACCGAGTATTGTTGGTGCGTTACACGGGCCGTAACATCTGGGCGTTGACGGAGACGTACTCAAAAGCCGATGCTTTTTTCCGCGCTCGTTATGGCCGTGTGCTGCCGGTCAGCGCGTTTGGCCAGACCGAGACGCATAACCGGTTGGGCTTCGATCATTCAACTGCGCTGGATGTGGCCGTGCATCCGGACAGCGCGGAAGGGCAGGCGTTGCAGGCGTATTTGCGCGCCGAAGGAATTTCGTTCATCGCCATTCGCGGCGCGATTGCGGGGTCAGCCACCGGCGCGCATATTCATATTGGCGCGCCATCAAAACGGCTTGGATTTTAGTGTTGGCCTAACGCCAAAGAGCATGGAGTTCAGGCTTCAGCCTGTTTTGGAGATTCAACAAACAGGCTGAAGCCTG
>JAYUCP010000166.1:0-5545 GCA_043740245.1 Acidobacteriota bacterium
GTGTAGCGGAATTCGTTGATCACCGTCGCGCCGAAGACATGCGTCCACCCGCCGTAAAAATAGTTCTGGTGGCGCAGCGCCGGTTGATTGGTTTCCGCCGCGATGTTCGGAAAGACGCTGGTGAAGCCAAGGTTGTCGCTGTTATAGAGGTAGCGGACGTTGATCTTGTCTTTCTCGCTGAAGCTGTGATCCACCTTCGCCGTGTAGTTGTTGCGCGTCAGAAGCTGTTGGTAGTTGGCCGTGAAATTGTTCGCGCCGGTAATGTTCGACGGCGTTTGGTTGGGCAGCGGATAAAAGTCGAGCAGCTTGAGCGCGACCGGATCAATGCGACCAGTGGGAATCCGGTTGCCCGCGAACGCCGTGCGGACGGTGCGCCCGGCTTCGACGCGCGTCGTGGCCGGGTCATAGATCGGAATCACGGCACCCGCCGCGTTGCGCGTGTCGGAAAAATCGCCCTGCCGTTGCAGCAGCGTCGGCACGGTCAGCGTGCGCACGAAGCCGTCCTTGCGGCGCGAGCCTTCGTAGGCGAAAAAGAAAAACGACTTGTTATGGCCGTCATAGCCTGCAGGCCCAAAAACTTTCTTCGGCAGCCAAAGCGGGCCGCCGATCACACCGCCGAAAACGTTGTAACGCAGCGGCGCTTTCTGCTTCTTGCCGTTCACAATCGGCGCGAAGAAGTTGGCTGCGTCGAAAATGTCGTTGCGGTTGTATTCAAACAGGCTGCCGTGAAACTGATTGCCACCCGATTTGGTCGTGGCGATGATCACGCCGCCCGCCGAACCGCCGTATTCCGCCGCGTAATTGTTCGAGAGGATTTTGACTTCCTGCACGGTCTCGACCGGCGGATCAATGTCCACCTGCCCGATGCCGAGACGCATGTTCTGGCCCGAGCCGCCATCAATCCAGAACATCTGCGATTGCGTGCGCCCGCCGGCCAGCGAGAAGTTCGGCTTGCCGCCCGAATCGTAATTGACGAAGACCGCCGCGCCGGTCAGCTTGACGATGTTGAGTGTGCGCCGATCGCCGAGCGGCAGGTCCTGGACGGTGCGCGATTCGATCAGCGTGCTGACATCGGAGGTGCGCACTTGCAGCAGCGGCGTTTCGCCGGTGATCGTCACGGTGTCGCTGGCGCCGCCGGCTTCCAGTTGCACATCCAGCGCCTGCGTCGCGCCGGTGGTCAGCGTCAATCCCCGCCGCAGGTATTTTTTGAAACCGGCTTTCTCGGCCTCGATGGTGTATTCGCCGATGGGCAATTGCGTCAGCACGTAAAAGCCCTGCCCGTTGGTTGTCGCGGTCGTGCGCTGCGCGGTCGCCGGGTTGATCGCCGTCACCTGCGCGCCGGGAATGACCGCGCCGGCCGCATCGGTGACAATGCCGGAGATGGTCGCCTGCGGCGATTGCGCACGCGCGGTGGTGAATGCGCCAAACAGCAGCCCGAACACGATACTGACGACAACTTGCAGTGTCCTTGATGCCCTGAAGGCCCGAAAAGATTGATGCAACATAAGTGACCTCCTGTGTAACTTAAAATTCGACGGCGCACCGGCAGGTTCGTCGTCAGTCTTGCTTTCATGGCTAATTGGCTGACCCGTGCGCGACGGGGAATCCCCATCGCAATGTCTAGGGCGAGAGCGACTCAAGCTACTACCGTGGGCCACTCTAAAGATAGGGATTTGCCGCAAGAAGAATTAAATTCCCATATCCCCCCAACGGACACGTTTCTCACTGCCGATTCCGCGCCGTTGCGCGCCATGCGCCCAGCGGCAGCACCTGCGTGCGCGCGGCCCAGGCGTCCCATTTCGCAGCCAACCCTTTGACCTTCTCCGGGTGTTTCGCTGCCAGGTCGTGCATCTCCGTGCGGTCGGCGGCGAGGTCGTAAAGTTCCCAGGCCTCGTTCTCTTTGGCGACAAGTTTCCACTGGCCGTCGCGGATGGCGCGGTTGCCTTCGTGTTCCCAGAAGATCGGCTGCGCGCGCCGGAGCGGTTTGCCGCTGAAGGCAGGCGCGAGGCTCACCCCTTCCAGCGGGTGAATCTTCTGACCGTCCGAAGCCGCCGGGTACTTCGCGCCCGCCAGATCAACCGCCGTCGCCATCAGGTCAATCAGGTGGCCCGGGTCAGTGACGAACTTATTGCGGCGCGCGGCGGCGATGCCCTTCGGCCAGTGCGCGATAAGCGGCGTCGAGATGCCGCCCTCGTGAACCCAGTGCTTGTATTCGCGGAAGGGCGTGTTCGAGACGTTGGCCCAGTCGCGCCCGTAGGAGATAAAGGTGTCTTCGGGGCCGGGCATAATGCCGGGGCCTTGCAGCAGGGGAACGCCCGCGCGGTTCTGCTTCGGCGCGGCGTCCGAGCGCGGCGCGTCGAGCGCGATAGCGGGGAGCGTCGGTTTCGCGGGCCGCGTCATATTGCCGCTGCGCCCACGGTCTTCGGCGCAGCCGCCGTTGTCCTGCAAAAACAAAATCAGCGTGTTGTCGAACTGACCGTTTTGCTTCAGCGCGGCGACGATCCGCCCGATGCCCTGATCCATCGAATCAACCATCGCGGCGTAGACTTCCATCCCGCGCGCCTCCCATTCTTTGTTCGACTGCCCGCTCCAGTCCCCGATGGTGGGCGCAAGCTGCCAGCGCGGGTCGAGCAGGCCAAGCCGCTTCATCTTCGCAGACCGTGCCGCCCGCACGTCGTCATAACCCCTGTCGTACTTGCCTTTGTATTTGGCGATGTCTTTTTCGCGCGCGTGCATCGGCCAGTGCGCGGCGGTGTAGGCGACGTAAAGAAAGAAAGGTTGGTTCGCGTGGTCGCGCTTGTGCTCGGCGATATAGCGCGCCGCCGTGTCGCTGATGGCGTCGGTGTAGTAATAACTCTCCGGCTTATATTCAGGGTCGGCGAAGGGCGAGACAGGCGTGTTGTCTCTGGTGAGCGTGCCGGGGTCGAAGAAGCTGCCCGAACCGGTGAGCGTGCCGTAATAGCGTTCAAAGCCGCGCTCGAGCGGCCAGTTGTGCTTTGGGCCTTCGGGGCCAATGAAGCGCGTGACATGCCATTTGCCGGTGGCGTAGCTGCGGTAGCCCGCGGGTTTGAGCGCCTCGGCAATCGTCACGGAGTTGCGGTTCAAGTCGCCGCGATACCCGTCGTGGCCCCGATCTTCCATCATATGACCTACGCCGGCCTGATGCGGATAGAGTCCGGTCAGCAGGCTGGCGCGCGTCGGACAGCAGCGCGCCGTGTTGTAAAACTGCGTGAAGCGCACGCCGTTCTTCGCCAACGCATCCAGATTCGGCGTATTGATTTCGCCGCCGTAACAGCCCAAATCCGAATAGCCCATGTCATCCGACAGAATGATGAGGATATTCGGGCGCGCTCTTTGGCGTTGCGCGGCAACGGGGTTTTGAATGGAAGCAGGCCGCGCCATCAAGAGCGCAAAAGCCATGCCGATAATCAATGACAAACGCATTAACTTGCTAAGCAAAAGTTTCATAGTTCCCTCATTTCGCAGTCGTGGATTTAAGTTCCACCAATCCAAGATCAATGAATGCTTTGTGCCGATCCTGTTCGCACAAAACGGCAATCACGTTCTCGCCTTTGCGCAAAGCTTGTTTGCCAATGTCGCCAAGTGGACTCCAACGATAATCCGGCGAATAGCCGCCTTCCTGTCGCACCTGTTTGCCGTTGATGAAAACCGTTGCGCGATCATTGTTGTGAATGCGCATAAACAGATGCGCTACGTTTGGATCGTCGAGATTGAATTTCCGCCGCAGCCAGATTTTGCCTTCGCTCCAGGGCGTCGCAGACTTGTATTGCTTTGTGGAGGGATCAGCAAACGGCGCATTGCCCGTCTGCCACGCAGCATCATCGAATTCCGCTTTGTTCCAATCTGCGGAGGGTTCGGTCATCGTGTATTGCCACGACTGCGGCGCGTCTTCACTGGTCGGCAGAATCGTGCGCGGCAGCAGCGCGGTCGTCACGGGTTGCATCAATTCGCTGTGCCACCTTGCCAATTGCGCCGCATCGAATTTCACAATGTCGCGGTCGTAACTCATCAGTCCGTTGACTTCGATTTCGACATCGGTCGTTTGCGTGTAGATCGCGGCGGACAAACCTGCCTGAATCGCCGGTCTCAATTCGCGCATCAACTCGCCGTAGCGATTTTGCAATTTGTCCATCGCGTCGAATTGCTGATAACCCCAATTTCGATCCCCGATCCACAGATGATCTTTGACAAGCAAACCGAGGCCGCCGAATTCGCTCAGCACCGTCGCGCGATCAGGTTGCGGCGGAAACATGCTGATGCCGGGGTAACGATGGATGTCATACAAGTCGCCGTAGCCGCGATCCAACCAGCCGCTCGGCCCATCCACCAATCGCGTCGGATCGTATTGCTTCACCCATTTCAGAATCTCTTTCGTGTCGTGCTGCCCCCAGCCTTCATTGAACGGAACCCAGACGATGATCGAAGGTGCGTTGATGTTCGCGTCCATCATCGCTTTGAGTTCGACTTTGAATTGCACGGCTTCGGCGGGCGTGAATTTCATGTCTTCGGCATCGTGAACGCGCACGATGCCGGTCGTGCTCGGCATATCCTGCCAAACCAGCAAGCCGAGTTTGTCCGCCCAGTAATACCAACGCGCAGGTTCGACTTTGACGTGTTTGCGCGCCAGATTCATTCCCAGCTTTTTGGTCATCTCAATGTCGTAGCGCAACGCTTCATCGGTCGGCGCGGTGTACAAACCATCCGGCCACCAACCTTGATCGAGCGGGCCGATTTGAAAGTACGGTTTGTTGTTGAGCGCCATCCGCGTGATGCCCCATTGATCTTTCACGAGCGAAGTCTTGCGCATGCCGAAATAGCTGCTGACGCTATCGGTGATTTTGCCGTCGGCTTTGAGCGTGACTTTCAGATCGTAAAGAAACGGGTCTTCGGGCGACCATAAACGCGGCGGGGGGATTTTCAAAGTGGCGCTGCGCGTCGCGCGCATCATCGTCGTAGCAGAAATCGGCGCAGCGTCAGCTTCCGTAATGACACGGCCATCACGCAACACCGCGACGTGTGCGACTGCGTTCGATGAATGCGCTACGCCAACCGTCACCGTGCCATCGTCAATGTTCGGCACGATCTGCAAGCGTTCGATGTGCGCGGCGTTAACCGTTTCCAGCCACACCGTCTGCCAGATGCCCGTCACCGGCGTATAAAAAATGCCGCCCGGTTTGAGCCGCTGTTTGCCGTTCGGTTGCCGTTGCTCATTCGTCGGATCCCATACGCTGAGCGTAATCGTTTGCTGCTCGTCGCTCGTCAACGCATCGGTGATGTCAAAGCTGAACGGATCGTAACCGCCCTTGTGTTCGCCCATCTTCTTGCCGTTGACGTAGACAATCGTGTGCCAGTCCACTGCGCCAAAGTTGAGTCGCAAGCGTTCGCCAGTTTTTAGAGCAGACTTTGCAAATTGTCGCCCGTACCAGAGTTTTTGCTGCGGCGTGATGCGCAATTGCACGCCGGAGAGTTGCGATTCAATCGGGAACGGCACGAGGATTTTGCCCGGCCACATATCCGGCCCGCC
>JAYUCP010000167.1:0-2261 GCA_043740245.1 Acidobacteriota bacterium
GCGCGGGCACGGCGTTGAGCGCCATGCGTGTGCGTGGCGCGAATGACCGCGTCAACCTCGGCGTGATCGGTTGCGGCGACCGCGCGAACTCGGTCTTTACGCAATTTCTCAAACAGCCTGACGTGAATGCGGTGGCGGTGTGTGATGTGTTTCAACCCTATCTCGAACGCGCGGCCAAGGCGGCGAACAATCAGCCCAAACAGCACGAAGACTTCCGCCGCGTGCTGGAAATGAAAGAAGTGGACGCCGTGCTCATCGGCACGCCCGATCATTGGCACGCGCTGCCGACGGTGCTGGCCTGCGCGGCGGGCAAGGATGTGTATTGCGAGAAACCGCTTTCGTTGACGATTTACGAAGGCCGCAAGATGGTCGAGGCCGCGCGCAAATACAACCGCGTCGTGCAAACCGGCACGCAACAACGCTCCGGCCCGCATTACCAGGAAGCCGTCAAGCTGATTAAAGCAGGCGGCATCGGCGCGGTGCACAAAATCAGCGCCGGCTACACGCGCAACGCCATGCCGGGCTTCAAGCCGGAAGAAATTCTGGGGCCTGGCAAGGAATGTCCGAAGACCTTGAACTGGGACATGTGGCTGGGGCCCGCGCCCTATGTGCCGTATGACCCGTTCCGTTGCCATTATCATTTTCGCTGGTTCTGGGATTACAGCGGCGGGCAGATGACCAATTGGGGCGCGCACAATCTGGACATCGCGCGCTGGGCGCTGGGCGCGACCGGGCCGACTGCGGTGACTGCATTTGGCGGACGTTACGCCATCAAAGACGGCGGCCAGACGCCCGATGTGCAAGAGGTGCTTTACAACTTCCCCACCGCCGTCGTGTCGTGGTCGGGGCGCGAGGTAAACCACCTGCGCGACGAATACCTGGTCTTTCACGGCACCAAGGCCAGCCTGAGCATCATGCGTGACGGTTATCAAATCCTGCCCGAAACCTGGCGCAAGCGCGACAAGCCCGAAGTGCCCGAACAGAAAGTTAAAGCGCCAACGAATGATGCGACGACGCTGCACATCCGCAACTTCCTCGATTGCGTCAAGAGCCGCCAGCGCCCCGTCGCCGATGTCGAAGAAGGGCATCGCACGGCGACCATGTGCCACCTGGGCAACATCGCCACGCGCCTGGGCCGTTCGTTGCAATGGGACGCGGCCAAAGAGCAATTCAGCGGCGACACTGAAGCGAACGGCATGCTCGCGCGGCCTTATCGCCAGCCGTGGAAGTTGGAGCAGGTTTAAGCGGGGTGTCCTATGCTTGTGTGGCTGTCTGAAAACATGAACTTCTATCCACGAAGCCACGCCAAGAGCACACGAAGTTAGGGCCGGTTCTTCGTGCCTGCTTCGTGTGGCTTCGTGGATAAGATTTTTCAGCGTGTCAGTCTCGACGGAATTGCAGCGGGCGAGTATTGTTAGCGCCAACAGCGGTGGCCGGTGAATCCCTGCACCGCCATTTTGCACCACCCTTTTCACATCTGAGGTTACGTTATGAACATCACACGACGCTGGTTCATTCTGTTGTTCCTCTTCACCCTTGTTCACACGGCCCGCGCGCAAGAGGCGCCGGCGAACGTTGCGCAGGGACGCTATGACGAGGCCATCACGGCCTTCCTCGAAGCCGACAAGACCAATCCGCCGCCCAAAGGCGCGATCCTGTTTATCGGCAGCAGCATCTTCCAGCAATGGGCCAAGCTGAAAGAGCACATGGCCCCGCTGCCCGTGTTCAACCGCGCCTTCGGCGGTTCGCAAACGTCTGACATCCTGTACCACATGGACAAGATCGTCTTGCCCTACGAACCGAAGGTGATCGTCTATTACTGCGGCAGCAACGACATCAACGCCAATCACAAAGCGCCCGCGATTGCCGACCGCTTTCGCCAATTCGTCACACGCGTGCGCGCCCGCTTGCCGCAAACGCGCATCCTGTACGTCTCGATCAATCGCGCGCCGCAAAAGGAAGACAGGTGGCCGGTGGTGAACGCGACCAACACGTTGATCAAAGAGTATTGCGATAGCGACAAACGGCTGGGCTTCATTGACGTCAACCCGGTGCTCTTCGACAAGGAAGGCAAGCCGCGGCTGGAACTTTATCAACCCGACAAGCTGCATTTTCTGGAACCGGCCTACGATGAATTCGCGGCCATCATCAAGCCCGTTGTCACCAAGACTTGGGCGCTGGTAGGAACGAAATAGTACGCTGGGAAAATGTGCAGTGGCACAAAAGCATGGAGTTCAGGCTTCAGCCTGTGTTTGGGCTCT
>JAYUCP010000168.1:0-5531 GCA_043740245.1 Acidobacteriota bacterium
TATCCTCTCCTTTGCGGATGATCTTTGACTCCATAAAGGAGATAGCTCGCATTACCGGCTGTCAACCGATGTGCAAAAAACTAGGTAATGACAAGGCGTACGCGCGGGCTACTGACACAGAACCTAATTCGCAAAGCTGAACGCCCGAACTCACATCGCAATGGAACAGACAAACGCCGAGAACCAGCCGGTCAACCAGCACTTCAACCCCGAATTCAACAAACTCTTTCCGGAGGCCGACCGGCTGGCCGAACTGGCGCGCGATCTGCGCTTTCACCCCGCTGGCGTAGCGCAGCCGCAAAAGCTGACGCGCGCACAGATCGAAACTTTCAATCGCGACGGTTATATCAGCGGCCTCCGCATCTTCAGCGATGCAGAGATGGCCGGGCAGCGCCGCTACTTCGACGAATTGCTGGCGCGCGTGCTGGCCTCGGGACAGGACAACTATTCGATCAAGACGGCGCACCTGCTTTACGGCAAGGTTTATGACCTGCTCACCGATGCGCGCATCGTGGCTTACGTCAAAGACCTGCTCGGCGAAAACGTCGTGGGTTGGGGCTCGCACTATTTCTGCAAACTGCCGGGCGACGGGCGCACGGTCGGCTGGCATCAGGACGCGGGCTATTGGCCGCTCTCGCCGTCAAAGGCGCTGACCGTCTGGCTGGCGCTCGATGACGCCGATGTAGCGAACGCCTGCATGCGCTTTATCCCCGGCTCGCATCATTACGGGCACCTGACCTCACAACTCACCGAAGAGAGCGACTCCAGCATCTTGAATCAGATTGTGCCTGAAGCCGAACGCTTTGGCGCGCCGGTAGACAACGTGCTGCGGGCCGGCGAAATTTCCATTCACACCGATTTGCTGTTGCACGGTTCTGAGGCGAACAATTCAACAAGGCGGCGTTGCGGGCTGACGTTGCGCTACACCACGGCGGACGTGCGCGCGGGGCTGGACTGGAATCTGAAAGGCGTGCTGGTCAGCGGCTCTGACCCTTCAGGCCATTGGGCAAATCCACCGCGCCCCGCCAACGACTAATGAAACGCTTGCCGCAAACACCTGCTGACAACTGACAACTTTTATGATGACCTGGGAGCAAGTCTACGACCCCTTCAACAATCGCGTACTCTCGACGGCGGTTTCGTCGCTGCCAGTGCTGACGTTGTTTTTCGTTTTGATCGTGTTGAAAAAGCGCGTCTGGGTTTCGGCGCTGAGCGGACTGTTGATGGCCGTGCTGCTGGCGCTGGCGGCGTTCAAGATGCCTGCGGCCTTGGTCACGACGGCGGCGTTTCATGGCTTTATCTTCGGCATGCTGCGCATCGCGTGGATTATCGTGGCCTCGATCTTTCTCTACAATATCGCCTGCGAGACGGGGCAGTTTCAGGTGATGAAAGATTCGATTGCCGGCTTGTCGTCAGACAAACGCTTGCAACTGGTGCTGATCGCCTTTTGTTTCGGCGCCTTTCTGGAAGGCACTGGCGGCGGCGGCGCACCGGTGGCGATTGCGGGCGCGTTCCTGATTGGGTTGGGCTTCAATCCCTTTCAAGCGGCGACGCTGTGTTTGATTGCGAATACCGCGCCGGTCGCGTGGGGTGGCGTCGGCAATCCGATTCGCACACTCGCGGGCGTGACTGGCTTGCCCGAAATGCAATTCAGCGCGATGACCGGGCGCATCCTGCCACCGCTGTCGTTGATCTTGCCGTTCTGGCTGGTGCGCAGCATGGTCGGCTGGCGCGAGACCTTTCAGGTTTGGCCCGCCTTGTTCGTCAGCGGCTTGTCCTTCGCCGCGATGCAGTTTTATTGGTCGAATTATCAGGATGCAGGTTTGGTGGACGTGGTGGCGTCAGTGTTTTCGCTGTTGGTGATGGTGGCGTTTTTGAAAGTATGGAAGCCGTCGGAAGTGATCCCGGTCAACGGCGAACTGGCGACCAGCACACCGCGCCATTCACTGGGCGAAGTGCTGAAAGGCTGGTCGCCGTTCATTGTCGCTTCGATCCTGATTTTCATCACGGGGCTGCCGTCGGTGAGCAAGTATCTGACGTTCGACGCGTTGAAAATCCCGATGCCGATGCTGCACAACGCGGTCATGAAAATGCCGCCCGTCGCCCCGCGTCCGCTGCCCGAAGACGCGACCATCAATCTGAATTTCACCAGCCTGCCGGGCACTGCCGTCTTCATCGGCGGCATCATCGCGGCGTTGCTGGCCGGGCTGCCGTTGGCGAAAACGCTACGCCTGTTCAAAGCGACGCTCGTGCAATTGATCCCATCGTTGCTGGCGATCAGCTTCATGGTCGGACTGGCGTATGTCACGCGCTATTCGGGCATGGACACCGTGCTGGGGTTGAGTATGACCAGCACCGGCTGGCTCTATCCGTTCTTCGGCACCATGCTCGGCTGGCTGGGCGTAGCCTTGACGGGCACCGACGCCGGATCGAATGCGCTCTTCGGCAACTTGCAGAAAGTGACGGCTGAGCAGTTGAATCTGAGCCCAATTCTGATGGGCGCGGCCAATTCGGCGGGCGGCGTGATGGGCAAGATGATTGACGCGCAATCCATCGTCGTTTCGAGCGCGGCCACGCAACAGGTTGGCAACGAGGCCGCGATTTTCAAAGCCGTGTTTTGGCACAGCCTGGTGCTGGCTTGCCTAGTGGGATTGATCGTGATGTTTTATGCGTATGTGACGCCGTGGTTGATTCCGCGTTAAGATCGCAATGGATCGGAGGAAATACCAGGCTGGAAATTACGACCTGTCCAACCTGCGGCAGCGATAGTATCAAACTCATGCGGCGCGACTTTACCGAAGAGTTTCGCGGTCAAACCTACACCGTGCCTGACTTGGAGTTTCACGAATGCCCGGATTGCGGGGAACATATTTACGACTCGGTGGCGATGCGCAAGTTTGAGCAGTATTCGCCCGCCTATGCCAAACGCCGCAAAAAGAAAGCGGCTTGAATGAAAGGAAATCTGTGACTATAAACCAACCCACCCGCCGTGAATTCATTGCCGTCGCCAGCTTGAGCGCCGCCGCCTTGGCAATGCCAGCACCAGCCGCAACCAAAGACATGCTGGTTTACATCGGCACTTACACCAACAAAACCAGCGCAGGCATCTATGTCTATCGTCTGAACACCACGACTGGCGAGCTAAAACCCGCGCACGTCACCACGCACAAACTTAGCCCGTCATTCCTCGCGATTGACGCCAAGCGACGTTTCCTTTATGCCGCCAACGAAGTCAACGAGTTCAATGGTAAAAAAGGCGGCGGCGTGACCGCGTTTGCCATTGACCAGCAAACCGGCGCGCTCAAACAACTCAATCAACAACCCTCGCCCGGCATACCCGCGCACGTCTCGGTGCACCCGTCGGGCAAATGGGTGCTGCTGGCGAATTACGGCGGCGGCAACGTGGCGCTCTATCCCGTCAACGCCGATGGCAGCTTGGGCGCGCTCAGCGATGTCGCGCAACACACCGGCAAGGGCGGTGACCCGAAACGTCAGACCGAGCCGCACGCGCACAGTTGCGTGCTGGATGCGGCGGGCAATTACGCCTTTGCGCCCGACCTCGGCATTGACAAGGTGATGAGTTACAAGCTGGACACCAAGAACGGCAAGCTGATCGCCAATGGCTTCGCGGCGACCAAACCCGCGTCGGGGCCGCGCCATTTCGACTTTCATCCCAACGGCAAATTCGGCTACGTGATCAACGAGATTGATTCGACCGTGACCGCCTTCGCCTACGACAAAGCGCAAGGCAAGCTGAGCGAGATTCAGAACATCTCGACGTTGCCCGCCGGTTTCAGCGGCACGACGTATTGCGCCGACATCCACGTGCACCCGTCGGGCAAATTTCTGTATGGCTCCAACCGCGGCCACGACAGCATCGTGATTTATGCCGTAGACGCGCAGTCGGGCAAGTTAGTGTTGATTGGACACGAACCTGTGCAAGGCAAATGGCCACGCAATTTCGGCCTTGATCCGACAGGGCAATGGTTGCTGGTGGCGAATCAGAACACCGACAACATCGCGGTCTTCCGCCTTGACCAGCAAACCGGCAAGCTGCGCTTCACCGGCAAGCAAATCCAAATCAGCGCGCCGGTGTGCGTCAAATTCATCCCGGCCTTTAGCTAACGAGATGCGAACTGCAATTTGTTTGAGCGCCAGCCTGCTGCTTTGTGCCGCGTTCAGCGCCGCCGGGTTGCCGCGCGAGTTGATCCGCAACATCGAACTCGTCACCTGGAACAAAGGGCGCGAGGGCGGGACGACGTGGTTCCTGCCGCGCCTGTGCGTGCTGCCTTCGCCCAACGGCGCACAAAAATTCATGACCTTGCAATGGATCAAAGGCTCCGACTATTACGGCCCGGTGCAATGGCAGGAAGTGCGCGGCGACGGCGTGGCTTGGCAAACGTGGAGCGCCTTGCAACCGGTACCCGGCTTCGGGCGGCGGCCATACGCGGGTGATATTGAAGAGGCCGTCAGCGATGTGATGCCGCAATATCATCCGCCAACCAAAAGCATCATCGCGCTCGGCCACATCGTGTATTACCGCGACGGCAAATACTTCCCCGAACAGCCGCAACGTTACCCGGTCTATGTCATCCGCGATGTCAAAGGGAATTGGTCGGAGCGCCAACGCCTGGAATGGAACGATCCGCGCGGCAGCGCGATTTATACGGCGGGCGGGGCGCAATGGTTGATCCTGCCGAATGGCGACGCGCTGATCCCGATGTCCTTCCGGCCCACAGAGCGCGCCGATTATGGCGTCACCACGGCGCTCTGTTCTTTCGACGGCAAGCAACTCAAAATCAAACATGTCGGCAACGAATTGCGCAACACCGTCAAACGCGGCTTGCTGGAACCCTCGCTCGCGCACTTTCGCGGACAGTATTACCTGACGATTCGCGCCGAAGACGGCTTCGGTTATGTCAGCGTGTCGAAGGATGGCTTGCAGTGGGGCGAGCCGCTGGCGTGGCAGTTTGACGATGGCGAGGCACTGGTGATGTCTACGACACAGCAGCATTGGCTCGCGCATTCGGACGGTTTGTTTTTGGTGTACACGCGCAAGACGGCGGAGAATGAAAAGGTCTTTCGCTGGCGCGCGCCGCTCTTCATCGCGCGCTTTGATGAAAAGACGCGGCGCTTGTTGCGTGCTACTGAGCGTGTCGCCGTGCCGCTTTACGGCGATCCGGTCAACCGCCCGAACGAAGTGCCCAACCTGGGCAACTTTCACACCGCCAACATCAACGTCCACGAAGCGTGGATCACGGTTGGCGAAGTCATCCCGGCTAACTTTGGCGGTGATTTGCTGTTGGCGCGGGTGCGTTGGGCGCAGCCAAACCGACTGCTGCGCTAACGAATTTGCGGCACGAGATATGGAGTGCTGCGGCTTGACGCAGCTTTTCGTTTGTTCGTGCAGAACAATGAGACAGGGCTTACGCAAAGTGTGGTGCGGGTTCTTTACCCATGTGCGCCAGGTTAAGCCTAAGTCCTTTGAAATCAGTGCTATGTTATTGGCCCGCCAAGCGTTGCATCTGCTT
>JAYUCP010000169.1:0-13593 GCA_043740245.1 Acidobacteriota bacterium
GGCGCGCCAGCGGCCCTGCCGCTGGCGCGCGAGCAGCAACGGCTGCGCGAACTGACAGACTATCAGCATTGCTTTCAAGCGCTGCCGGAGCTGCTCGAAACGATCAACCGGCAAACAGCCGGTTGGGGGAATTACTTCAGCTTCGGGTATCCGAGCAAGGCGCTGCGCGCCCTCAACCACTTCGTCAGGGAGCGGTTGATTTGCCCTACGCCGCGCCGCAGTCAACGACCAATGAAACCAAAAGAAAACGCAAGCTAGCCAGGTTTTTTCAAGCGACTAGGCTTGAAACTCCTGCGCCCTGCGTGTGCCTGACGGCGAGAGCTTCCAGGAAAGCCGGAGGCGGAAAATCTGCACGTCCGGTTTGACGAGGGGGGAGGCGACTAACGTTCCTCCCCTACTCTACCGTCTTGGCGTTTGAGCTTTCTCTCCCCATTGACCCACTACCGCTTTGTGATGTCGCCAATGGCGACTCGCTGATGACCTGCTGATGACCTGGCGTTCTTCTCAATTTGTTTGCGTAGCAAGGGCGCAGCAAAAGCAATCTCAATGTATGAATTGCTCTGCTACATAAAGCCGAGATTGCGCGTCGCAAACCGTCCGATGTTCGGCAACACGGTCGGCAATTCGCTCGCGCCCACGCCAAACCAAGCCGCCAGCGTCGCCGCGTATTCATCCACCGCCGTCGTCGGGATCAAGCGCCCCGCGCCCGCGTCATCCGGCCCGTCCAGCGTCAGGTTGGGATAGCGGCCAAACAATTCGCCGCCGCGCACGCCGCCGCCCAGGATGAAATGGTGCCCGCCCCAACCGTGATCGGAGCCTTGCCCATTCGGTTTCGCCGCGCGCCCAAAATCCGAAGCCGTAAACGTCGTCACCAAATTCGCCACGCCCAACTCGACCGTCGCGTCATAAAAGGCTTTCAAGCCCTGACTCAGCTTTTGCAGCAAGCCGGTGTGCGAGACCAGTTGATCGCCGTGCGTGTCGAAGCCATCCAGCGTGACAAAGAAAACCTGCCGCCGCAGATTCAACGCATTGCGCGCGCCAATCAGCCGCGCGGCCATCTTCAGTTGCTTGCCGAAATCGGTATTCGGGAAAGCAGTCTGCAACACGGGCGCGCCGGCCAATGCCGTGCGAAAGGCCGCGCCCGCATCCAGCGCGCGGCGCATCACGCCGTTCCAGGCTTCTTCCAACAGGTTCGCGCGCGCCGGTTGATAGAACGTGTTGCGAATCGCCGTCGAGATTGGGTCGGTCGGTCGGCCCGTGTAGTAATCCAACGTCAACGGCCCCTCGGATGGACACTGGTATTGCGTTACTTGATTGCCGACCTGAAAGGTGTTGGTGCCGCCCAGCGAGACGCTCATCGAAACCTGCGCGCTCTGATTCAAGGCATTCAACGCATCGGCCAGCCGCCCGCCCCAGCCCGTGCGCGCCGGTTGATCGGGCCACGCCGTTTGCCAATGAACTTGCTGGTCGGAATGCGAAAAGAGTTGCGGCGGCAGCGTGGCCGTGCCGTTTTTATAAGCGTCCTTTGTCACCGGCGCGGCCAGTGGCCCGACGTTCGCCAACACGGCCAGCTTGCCTTGGTTGAAGAGCGATTGCAGTTCAGGCAATGACGGATGCAAGCCGTATTGGCGGCCGTCACCGTTGCGCACCGTCAGCGGCAACAGGTCAGCCAACGGCAGCGCCAATTCGCGGCGCGTGGCGGCATAGACGTTGTAATCGGCCTGCGTGCGCGGCACAAGCGTGTTGTGCCCATCGTTACCGCCGTAAAGAAACACGCAGACCAGCGCTTTGTAATCGCCTTGTGCTGACGCGGCGGCGGCGGTCTTGACCAATTCGACGAGCGAGGTCGAGGCGCTGGCGGCGCTCAAGGCGGCGCAACTTGAATGGCGTAGAAATGTTCGGCGTGTTTGCAGCATCGTTGTTAAGTTACCTCCGGCAGACAAACGCGGCGCTCGTTCGCGGGTTCACTGGAGGTGGTGTGGTGAAGCAGCAAAAAGAGCCGCGAGCGAACACCAACATCTGTCTGCCGAAACCTGTAAATCAAAACCACGGGGCGCGCGGGGGGCACGGGGGCACCGGGAAAAGCTGGGGATAAACGCGAAGCTCGATTCCCTGAGCGCCCCGTGTCCCCCGTGCGCCCCGTGGTTAGATCATTTCTGAATCGCGAACTCCGGCGACAACAGGATCAAATAAATCGCCATCTTCACGCGCCCCAGTTGATCGTTCGCGGGAATCGTATTGACTGCAGCCAGCACGCGCATGCGCGTTTCGCCGGTCATTCCATTCGCCAGCAACAACAGATTCAATTGATCCAGCAACTGCCCCGCATTGCCGGGATTCACCGCCAGCGGCAGCAGCGGCGCGTAATCGAGCGTGAGCTGATCCTGATCCCAAGTCACCCCGTGAAAGGCTACGCCGCGCAGCGTGTTTGAACTGCCGATGATCGAGGTCTCGGTCGTGATTTGAAATTCCGGCGCGACCAAGCCGGCCTCTGTCATGGCGCCCGGTTGCGCGTAACCCGGTTGAAAGAAATTGAAGACCGTCGGCGCGTACAGCGGATTCTGCCCCATGCCCCACAACGGACTTTCCAAATTCCAGATGCGCATCTTGCCCGTGTTGGAACGCGGGTTGAACGCGCGCAGCAAGGCGCTGAAGCGCAACACCGGCTCGCGTTGTTTGCCGAAGCCTTGATTGGCGATGACATCCGCGCTGCGCGCTTCGTAATCGAGCAGGATGGCGCGCACAACAGCTTTCAAATCGCCGCGCACGTTTTGCCCATTGCCATTGAATACGTTGGCGACGCGGTAGACATAACCGGGACTCGGATTACTGGTGACTAGCCGTTGAATCAACTGGCGCGCAACGAACGGCCCGACATTCGGATGATTGAAAATGTTATCGAGCGCGTCTTTCAGGTCTTTCTGTGCGGTCTGATTCGCGGGCAAGCGCGCGCCATTCAACAACACCTTCTCGCCGGTCGAATGATGCGTTGGCCATGCTTCCATTGGCGCGCGGAAATTGCGCTCCGGGTAACGCCAGCGCCAGGCCATCGTTTGATCGTTGCCCGCGTGATTCCAACCCGTGAACACCTTGGCGAAATTCTCAATCGTCGTTTGGTTGTAAGTCGGAATCGGCAAGCCGCCCGCATCCAGTTTTAACGTGCCGTCGGGATTGAGTTGGTAAAGACCGATGCTGAAAAGCTGCAACACCTCGCGCGCATAGTTCTCGTTCGGCTCGCGCCCGGTCGCCGTGTCCTCCTTGTCGTTTTGCAGCAGGTTCAGGTACGCGCCCATTGCCGGATGTAGCGTCACCTCTTCCAGCAATTGCCGGAAGTTGCCGAAGGCGTTGCGATTGAGCATGTCCACGTATGAAGACAGCGCAATGGCTTCGCCTTCCAACGGCCCGCTGGCGTTTGAGATGACGAAGAGTTCGCTCAGCGCAAACATCACACGCGCGCGCAATTGATCGCGGCCCGCCAAGGCCTGCGCCCAAAACGGCTCCATCGTGTGGTGCGTGTTGATCTCGATGCCCGCCGCTTTGGCTGCGTCCAGATAGGCCACGTGCGACGCGGCAGTCGCGCTGAACTGTTCATTGAGCCAGGCTTGATAGCCGAGTTGCGGCAAACGATCCAACTCTGTTTGTGTCGGCCCAAATGTCGCTTGCGTCAGAAAGCGCGCCGCATCGCGCGGTGTCGGCGTGCCGCTCGGCAACGGCGGCGGCGCGGCGGGTGGCGTGAACGTTTGCGAACCATTCGCCAAACGGAAATGCCCGCGAATCTCGCCGCCCGGATAGCGCGACGAATGTATGTTGACGTAAAGCCGCCCCGTTTTGAGCGCCGCCACAATTTGCGCCGCCGTCACCGTACCCACATTGGCGAACGTCCAGCGATAGGCGCCATCGGCCTCGCGCGGCGCATCATCCAGATCGAACAGAATGCTGCCGCTCGTCCCCGGATCAGCCGGGCCGTGTATGTGCGCCGCCATTTTCGGCGTCGTCAAATTGGCGAAGTTGAACCTGACCACACCGGTCTTTTCATCACCACTCAACAACAACGTCGCCACGCCCGAACCGCCGCTTTGCGCCGTGCCTTCGGGCGCGAGCGCCGCCAGGTAAAGCGCCGGCCCCGCGTTTTGTGACAGCGGCGTCGCTGCAACTACGTTGGAATTCGCCGTCTCGCCCGCGCAGCCATTCGCGTTGACGGTATAAAAATACGTCGTGCCATTGCTCAGCGCCGTATCGGTGTGCGCGGGGCGGTTGACCGTCGCAATCGTCGTGAAAGGCCCGCCGCTGGCCGTCGCGCGTTTGACTTTGTAATTGGCCGCGCCCGCCACCGCATTCCAACTCAACGTCGCCTCATTCGCCCCGGCCGCTGCCGCCAGTCCGTTGGGCGCGTTCAGGCTCAAGGCGCTCACCGCCACCTGCACTTTGTTCGCCGCCTTGCCGTCAATCGTCAGCGTCACATCCAACGTGCCGCAACTCGTCAAATTGCGCGGCACGCGCAGATTGATTTGATCCATCCCGACCAGCGCGCCCTGTGCGCCCGCCGACACCACTTCGACGGGAGTCTCGCCCAGCTTCGCCGTGATCTGCGCCAGCCCGCTGTGCGAGCGCGCGCCTGTGCCATAGAGCACCAAATAAACCTGCTCGGTCTCAGGCCCCAGATTGACAGGCGCCGGAACGAATTTGCTTTGCGCCGCGTCGAAGCGTCCGACCGGTTCATAGCTCTGGACGTTGTTCGGTTTGATGCGCAGGAAATTGGCCGCCGCCACCCCGCGCCCGGTGGCATCGGCCGTGAACAAGCTCGGCGCAACTTTGGCGACTGTCACTGTGCCTGTCGAAACCGTGCCGTCGCCGCTGCGAATCGTCACCGTGGCCGCGCCCAGTGCCGTGCTGGCCGGAACTTGAAAATTGACTTGCGTGGGCGAAACGAAAAACAATGCCGCCGCACGCTCTGTGCCCGCGCTGTCTTTCACCTTGACGGTCGTGCCGCCCAACGTCGTGGGCAGCGGCAACACTGTCGCCACATTGGTCGCCGTCGCCAACCGCGCGCCAAAGGCTGAAGCGATTGCTTCAGGCGCCAACGCACCAGCCTCATAACTCGCTGCCGAAACGATGCTGAGTTGCGTTTGTGCGAATGCTGTTGCTGATAGTAACAAGCCCGCAGGCATTGCCAGCCAGACGGCAAACAACACAAACAAAATTGAATAACTCAGCTTTCGTCTCATAACTTACTTTGCGTGCCGGCAGGCACACATCCGTCTAACAAGCAGTAACTCGCTAGTTACTCTTGGAAAAAAAATCCATCATCGGCGTTACTAACAGCCTGGCCTCGAGTTACTTTTCGGCTAACAACAGACACACTTCGGCCACGAACGGAATCCCGCTTCTGCCAAAAGCTTCCGCAGCCGTAACTAACACAGCCAGGCAAGCTGGTAACGATGATGGCTATGAAGGAACAATGACGATTGCGTTGGTGGAGGAAGCCCGGATCGTGAGGGAAACTTTCCGGGTTACTGGGCAACCTGTATTTACAGCCGTTTGCGCCTGCTTCTTTGGCGACACAGCTAACCAATACGCATTCTCCCACAGAGGGCAGAATGAATTTTCAGGGCACCAGTTGACGTGGGTTCAATCGGATGGGGCAGAAAAAACAATGCATTCCAAACAAGTACGTCTTCTATTGTTTTGTTTGCATAGCTTCCTGACAAGCAAAGGCAAGGTAGCACAAAAGAATCAGGCCCACAATTGGAAAAATTTACCTAGTTAGTACTCACATGCTACTAAACCTGCTCGATTCAAACTACCTTGCATAGCCATCGGCCAGCGTTGCGCATTACAAAGTCACTGCAACAACCAGCAAAAAAGCATGGAGTTCAGGCTTCAGCCTGTGTTTGTACTCTCCAACACAGGCTGAAGCCTGAACTCCATGCTCTTCTGCTAAAACGCTCAGTTACTTTGAAACGGGTTTGAGTGCTTCGCCCAACACACGCCCGATGCTGTTGCTGGGCGGCTGCACTTTCAGCAACGACGCCAGCGTGGGCGCGATGTCGGCGGGGCTGCTCGCGTTGTGATACTGCCCTGGCGCAATGCCCGCGCCGTAAAAAATCACCGGCACGTGCGTGTCGTAACTGTAAGGCGTGCCGTGTGTCGTCAACGAAGCTTCGCCAAAGAAAAAGAACGGTTCCGGCACGATCACGAGATTGCCGTTGCGTTGCCGATGAAAACCTTGCGCCACGCTCTTACCAATCGCATTGGCCGGCACGCGGCCTTGCCGCAATTGCGTATACGTCAGGCATTCGGCGATGCCGGGCAGGTTCAGCAGTGCGGCTTGCGCGACGGCTTCGACTTCGGCCACCGTGAGCTTGCGGCGCGCGATGGCGGCTTCGTCAAAATAAACGTTGCCATAGTTGAAATAGAGCACCCATTTTTCCTCGCCGAAGCGTTGGCTGAGCGCCGTCTGGATGGCGTCCTGCGCGGTTTTGTTATCCAGGCGGCCACCATAGCCTAACTCTTTGACCTGTTCGGGCGCGGGCGCAACGCCGTGGTCGGCGGTGAGTGCGATGACATAGTTTTGCGCACCGATCTTCTTGTCCAGGTAGTTGAAAAACTCTGCCAGCAGCCGGTCGGTGCGCAACGTGATGTCTTGCACTTCGTGGCTGTAAGGGCCGTAGGTATGGCCGATCAGATCATTGGCTGAAAAACTGACGGTCAACAAATCGGTGATGTCATCGGCGCCCAGGGCTTCGTTTTCAATCGCGGCTTTCGCCAACGCGGCGAGCTGCTCATTGGCAAAGGGCGAGGCGTCGAATTGCGCATAAAACCGCGCGCCCGGTTTATCTTCGCCGCCGTTGAGCGTGTAGGGAAACTTGTATCCGAAGCGCGCCTTCTGTTCATACACCGCATCATCGGGCGCGGAGCGTTGGTAAGCCGCGACAGGCAACAGGTGATCCCATTTCGCGCCGAAGTATTTGCTGCAATTCTCTTCCTGATTGAACTGCTTCACCCAGGCGGGCAGCTCGTTGAAGTAGTAGGTGCTGGAAACATAAGTGCCGCTGCTTAGGTCGAACCAATAGGCAGCATTGGGCCGTTTGCCGGCGGGCAGGATGGCCGAACGGTCTTTGGAAGAAATGCCGATGACTTTGGCTTGGCCTTGCGTGCTCAGGCGCAGTTCATCGCCCAACGTCGTGCCCAGCAATTTATGCGGCGCGGCGGCGCGCGTGCCCTCTTTGCCGCCCAGCGTTTTGAACTGGCCTTTGTCGTCAGAGACGCTGGTGATCGTCTTGCCCAACGCGCGGTCGTACCATTCGTTGCCGATGATGCCGGTCATGGCGGGCGGCGCGCCGGTCATAAAGGTCGCGTGTCCGCACGCCGTCACCGTGGGCGTGTGAATGTAGTTGGCGTTGGTGAAGACCGCGCCGCCATTGAGCAAACGCCGGAACCCGCCCTCGCCGAACTGATCGGCGAAGCGTTGCAGGTAATCGTAGCGGAACTGATCAATCACGATGCCGACCACAAGTTTCACCGGCAGCTTCACCGGTTTGACAGCCGTCAATTTGGCCGCCCCGCGCCGTTGTTGCGCAGCCGCGCTGCCGCCGTTGAAACCAGCGAGCAACAGGATTAGACAGAACAACGCGATGAACTGACGTTGCAGCTTGCTGAAATGCATGAATGCTCCTTGCAATGATGGTTTGGAAAGTTGTGAACGTTACTGGTCGCGCAGAATACTGAGTGCCGCGCGCGAACACAAGACGCCCGCTAACTCACGTTGGGCAAACGCTGAAACATCACATCAACTCAAAGCAGGCCAAAAACTCCCGATTGCCATCCGCCCCCAGAATCGGCGAATCCAGCACCCCGTGCGTCTGCATCCCCATGCTTTCGGCGCACGCGCAAACCTCTTGCACCACGCGTTGCTGCGCCGCCGCGTCGCGCACGATGCCGCCCCTGCCCACTTCGCCGCGTCCAACTTCAAACTGCGGCTTAACCAGCGCAATGACCCAAGCCGGACGCGTCAGCAACGGCGGCAACACCGGCAGAATTTTATCCAACGAGATAAACGAGACATCCAACACCGCCACGTCAAACTGTTCGCTGAAATCAGCAGGCTGCAAATAGCGCGCATTGACGTGTTCGCGCACCTCTATGCGCGGGTCGTTGCGCAACTTCCAATCCAACTGCCCGTGCCCCACATCCAAGGCCACCACGCGCGCCGCGCCGCGTTGCAACAAACAATCGGTGAACCCGCCCGTCGAAGCTCCAATATCCAGACAAAGCTTGCCCTCCACCGTCACGCCGAAATGCGCCAACGCCGCCGCCAGCTTCACCCCGCCCCGGCTGACAAACGGCAGCGTCGCTTTGAGCGTCAGCGCCGCATCCAGCGCCACCAACTGCCCGGCCTTGTCCAGCCGCTGCTCACCCGCGAAGACCTGCCCGGCCAGAATCAACGCCTGCGCCTGGGTGCGCGTCGCGGCCAACCCGCGCGTCACCAGCAGCTTGTCCAACCGTTCTTTCAGCGATTTTTCCTTCACGTCAATGTCCTCTCGAACGCGCTAAAAGTGCCGTCAATAGCGGCGGCGCCCAATTATTGTGGAGTATAGCAAAGCCGGATGGCCCCGTTGACAGACCCTGCCCCGGATGGCATTATGCGCCTTCTTCAAACGCGCCCGTAGCTCAGTTGGATAGAGCGTTTGGCTACGAACCAAAAGGTCGCACGTTCGAGTCGTGCCGGGCGCATCAACAGAATCAAACACTTACGGGCATCACTTGATGCCCGTTTTCGTTTTACTTCCACAATTACTTCCACCATCAACAACCTTGATGTGGCGCTGGCTTCTTTCTGGAAACTCTTTCAATTGGGAAAAACTCTATTGCCGGTCTATTGCCATCTCGTTAGGCAATAGACCGGCAATAGGCTCATGGCAGTTTGTAAACCGTCCAGCGCCGTTCTCCCTCGCGCCTCAATGTCCCTTGTTTGTGCAATTCAGTGAGCAACCGCGAAGCCTGCTTGAGATTGAGATTGAGTAAGGCGCGGCATTGCTCGTTGTTGATGCTGCCGGTCTTTTTGACATACGCCAAAATCTTTTCTTCATCCGAAGGCGCAAGCAACGAAGGTGTGCCCGCAACAGATTGTTTCAGCCGGTAATAAGCCCACCGCTTGGTGTTTTGCTGTTCCGTCAGCCCAAGCTGCACCAAGCCGCGCAAGTCCCGATTGGCCGTAACGGAATCCACGTGATTGAGGCGCTGATATTCGCTGTTCGTAATTTGCGGGTTATGGTTCAAGTAAACCAGTGCTAGCCGCTGGTGATCGTTGAGCGGCAGCGACGCGAATTGATTGAGCCAACCAATCGCCTGCGGACTCATCAGTGTATGGTTGCGAAAGGTCAGCCAGAATGAATTGCGTTTGTCTTGAAACCGAGGAGGTTCGAGATTGGCTTCGCGCATGGCTTCGAGCATGGCACGAATGCCCGTGCCGCGATTTTCTACCAGGTGTCTGCCGTCCGGCAATGTGATGTCTTCCATTAGTTGCATCAGCACGCGGTTGCGCGTGGATTGCTCTTCTTCCAGCGTATCTTCCGTGACGTTGCCATACAGACCGCCGGGACTTTGCACCTCCAGCCGGTCAGCGAACAGCCTGATTTGAATGTAACTGCCGCGCACGAAATGGCTGTAATCCCGATGCGCTACGGCATTGACGAGGGCTTCGCGCACCGCCTCTTCTGGGTATTCGGGAATGTTGCGCGAGTAAAGCCCTGTCACCAGTCTGCTCTTGCGCACGCTTGCCATCACGTAATCAAACGCGCTGACGATCATCTCAAGCAGCGAGCCTTCAAACTTGCGATTGTCGAGGAAGCGTTCGCCGCGCGGCGTCTTTTCGGTTTCGTCCGTGCCGTAGTATTGCAGGTAGGTAATCACCAATTGCGGCTCGAACTGTTGCGGATAAGTACCGAAAGCCAGCAACCCGGCGAGCGTAGGGCGCAACACGCCTTCGACTTCGCGCACGATGTTTCGCTGTTGCAGGATTTGTTCAACCGGCAGATTCAGATAGGCGGCTTGCGGACGCTGGCGTTTGAGTTGTGCGACGTAATCTTCCAGCTTCGCGCGGTCAAGATCATTCAACGTAGCGTCCCGCACAGGCTCAGCGTCAAACGTAGGCTGTGTGCGCGCGCTGACGTAGCCGAAAATTTCATAATCGGTCATCTGCCGGTTGGTATTGCCTACGCGCAGGTATGAGCCTTTCTGCAATCCGGCAGGCTTGTAATAACACGGCTTTTGTTCGGCGGGCGTTTCCGGCACTTCAACGGCGACGATGGTTTGGCCGTCAATTTCTTCCACCGTGAACTCAGGCCGCAGCGCCGGTTCCATATCGGCGCTACACCAGTTTGTGATGTCTTCCTGCAATTTGTGCGCATTGCCGACGCCAACCGCGTCAAACTGCTTTCGCTCATCCAAGCCAAAGAGAAACACTCCGCCGCCCGGTTGATTGGCAAAGGCGGAAAGCCCTTCGTAAAGCCGTTGCGGAGTGCCGCCTTGTGCGGTTTTCACTTCGACTTCATCCAGTTCACTTTGAAGCTGTTGAACATCGGCGATGAGTTGTGAAAGTTCTTCACGGGTCATTGATTTACTTTTCGCCAAGCTACCTCAAACAACAGAACACCCCATATAACCGACGCGAATTGAGCTAAGCCCGTCCCTTTTCCCTCTGATTTCCGCTTCCGCATTAGCGGTAATTTTTTCTATCGTAGAAGCAAAAGCTGCATCAGGTTGTGAGCCAACACCGCGCCCCCTTGTGAAGGCAACAGGATCATTGAGCTTCGTCAGATCAAACCTTACCGGCGCATCCTCCCAGGCATTACCTCCATCAACGATGCAATGTTTGTACAGCTTCTCGCGCCGCCCGTCTTCATAATCAAGATGCAGAATAAACCGCACAGAAAGGCTTGTGCGCCCATCAACTTCTTCGAGCAAACAAGCGACATCGCCCGAATAGGTTGGCCCTTGCAGATGAAGGATGAGCGCGTCAACGAGCGGATGCCCTAATCCAAGCAGTTGTGCCTTGCGCCGTCTCATCGCCAGCTTTCGATTAAATGTACAATCCTGATAGGCCGCTGCGACGTTGGCGTAATTGCGCAACATTTCCGGCGTTTCAATACGGAAGAACTCGCCATCGGGAAGCATTGCGCCGCCAAGACGCGGGATAGCCCGTTCAACGAACAAACGCATATCATCCAGCGTGAAATGTCCGCGCAGTGCGCGGTAATGTTCCAGGTTGAAGGCGTTCAAGTCTTGCGCGAGCGCCCGCAACGCCTCGCTTGCGCGGCGTGCTTTCTCGATGGCCTCTTTGATTTCTCGTTCCGTCCGGCGGTAGTCGCGGTCTATCAGCGCCGTCTTGTAAAGCTCTTGATAGTTCGGCGAAGAACCGAGGAAGCCAAGAATTTCCGAGCGAAAGTCTTCCACTACTTCACCAGTCACGGGATCAACCTTGCCGATGGCCTGGGCAATCTCAAGCAGCTTCTGTTCAAGCAGGGTGTAGATGTGCTCTTCAACCGTGTCTTCAGCAACGAGGTTATAAACCTGCGCCGTGTCGCGCTGGCCGTAGCGATGAATACGCCCGATGCGCTGCTCAACGGCCATCGGGTTCCAGGGCAGATCGTAGTTGAACAGGATGTGACAAACTTGAAGATTGATGCCTTCGCCGCCCGCCGATGTGCTTATCAGAAATTGCGCGCCTTCAGGCTTCCAGAATGATTCAATGGAAGCGATTTTGTCGTCGAGCGGCCCGCCTCTCACCGTGACGATTCTCTCTGCGCCATACAATTGCCCCAACTCACTGCGCAGGAATTCCAGTGTTTCCAGATACTGCGTAAAGATGATGAACTTTTCTTCCGGCTGGTTTCTGCGGATAGATTCAATTGCCCGAACCAGCGTATCGAACTTGCGGTCAGTGCCTTCGGGCACCAGGCGGATGAGTCCACGCACCTTGTCTATTTCGTTGGGAATGTCGGCTTCGACATAAACACCCTCTTCGCCTTCCTCATCGTTGTCGAGTGCCCAAGTGGTTGTTTCTTCCGCCGCCTTGCGCGCCAGCTTCTGTTTGAGTTGCGCGATATAGGCATCGGCTTCCGTGCGTTGGGTGGAGGTTAGCGGCAAACCGAGAATATCCGCCGCGAGTTGGCGCATCTCTTCCTGAATCCTGACGATGCGTTCGGCGACTTCGCCGGGGAAGCTGCGACCAGCATAGCGGGTTTCCCATCCCATTTGCTGACGTGCGAGCAAAGCCAACAACCTGCGCCGTAATGCCTGACGAATCGCGCGCGGGCTGGAGGCCATAATCTTCTGGAAAGTCGCCATCACGAAGCCGATGGCGCGCTGTTGGCTGGTGGTCTTCTCCTGCCCAATGCCCGCCGCGTTGTAGCCTTCGCGCAAGTATTCGGTCAGGTGATCGTAAAAAGCCTGCTCACGCGCGGCGAGCGGGAAGTTTTGCGTATGCGCCTGCCGCCGCATAAAAATTGGCTCGCCTTCGGCATTCGTGACTTCGCGCTTAGTGCGGCGGAACATCACGCGGTTGAGCAGGCCGCGATGGTCGAGCATGGCTTCCGGCGTGTCGAAAAGCTGATCGTCGAGAAGCTGCACCAGCGACCAGAACTGATAAGCGTTGCCCTGATGCGGCGTGGCGGAGAGAAAAAGCATATCCCGCGTTTGCCCACGCAAGGCTTCGGCCAACCGGTAATTTTGCGTCGTCGTCGTGCGGCTGCCCGTGCGCGTGCGGTTCAGGTGATGGGCTTCGTCGAAAATGATTACGTCCCAGCGCGGCCCGGCCAGCAGGCGTTCCAGCCGGGGCGGACGTTTGATGGTGTCAATCGAAGCAATCACTCGCTGATGGTTTTCCCAGGCTTCTGCCGTGCGGTCTAAGAAATCCTCGCCGAGCAATTCAAAGCGCAGGCGGAAGCAATCACGCAATTCATCGCGCCAGTTGCGAATGAGTCCCGCCGGGCAAAGGATCAATACTCGTTGCGCCTCGCCGCGCGCCGCCAGTTCGCGGACGATCATCCCGGTCTCAATCGTCTTGCCCAGGCCGACTTCATCCGCAATCAGCAAGCGCCGCCGCGTGAGCGCCACCACATCGTGCGTCAGCAAAATCTGGTGCGGCAGCAAATCCGTGCGGCTGTTCGAGAGTTCACCGCCCGTATTTGAGAGCGGCAATTGCCAGGCCAATTGTTTGAGCAAAAAATCGAGCGGATGATCGAGGTCTCCCTGCGCCAGCCGCTCAAGCGGGTCAGGCGCAACTTTCAAGCGGTTGACGGGAAAGGTTTCGAGCTTGCGCCCGCTGCCGTTCTCAAAGGCGATGTCGGCTTGCGCCATTCCACCGGCTTCAACAACGCGCAGCACTTCGCCGATGCCAAGCTCTTCGCGGCCTGTGACCAGCACTCGTTGGTTGGGTTGAATCATCGTTGCGTTCATATCAGTTCAAATTGAAGTCTGCCCTGAAGAATCGGTTTCCACGTTCATCTGTTTGCGGCATTGGCGAGCCGAAGATGTGGCCTACCGGCAATCGTTGCCCACGGTACACTACCCACAAGCTGTCACCGCGCATCA
>JAYUCP010000170.1:0-5520 GCA_043740245.1 Acidobacteriota bacterium
CCTGGCAAGCAGATGCAACGCTTGGCGGGCCAATAACATAGCACTGATTTCAAAGGACTTAGGCTTAACCTGGCGCACATGGGTTCTTTACCCGCACCACCAAACGCGCGCGCGCCGGGTGCGGGTAAAGAACCCGCACCACACTTTGCGTGGATCTTAAGCAAGCTTTCGCGACCTTTGGCTCAAGGAGCAAAACGATGACTGAAAAAAAAGAACAGCAGCGCAATTCTCACAACTTGAATCGCCGTTCCTTCCTGGCCGCCACGGCGCAAGCAGGCGGGCTGGCGACGGCCAGCATTTTTATCCCGGACTTATTGCGAGCGAGTTCTGCCGCTGCGACGGAGGGCGTCACGCCCGTCGTCACCATCAAGTCAGGCAAAGTGCGCGGGCGCAAAGCAGGCGCGCTGCACAGCTTCAAAGGCATTCCGTATGGCGCGCCGACGGGCGGCGCGAATCGCTTCCTGCCGCCGCAACCGCCCGCCGCGTGGACAGGCGTGCGCGAGGCATTCGAGTTCGGCCATTACGCGCCGCAATCCAATCGCCCGCGTGGCGAAAAGCAGCGCCAGTTTTTCAAGGTGCTCAGTTCCAGCCGCAGCGGCGACAGCAGCGAAGATTGCCTCTATTTGAATGTCTGGACGCGCGGTTTGAACGACAACAAAAAACGGCCCGTGCTGTTTTGGATTCACGGCGGCGGTTATGACCAGGGAGCGGGTGGTTCGATTGGCTACGACGGCGGGGCGCTGGCCGAGCAGCACGATGTCGTCGTCGTCAGCGTCAATCACCGGCTCAACGTGCTGGGCTATTTGCATCTGGCGGATGCGGGCGTCGCCGGTTCAACCAACCTGGGACAGCTCGATTTGGTCGCGGCGTTGCAATGGGTGCGCGACAACATCGCGGGCTTTGGCGGCGACGCCAACAACGTGACGATCTTTGGGCAATCGGGCGGCGGCGGCAAAGTTTGCAATTTGCTGGCGATGCCCGGCGCGAAAGGTTTGTTTCAACGCGCGGTGATTCAGAGCGGCTCGATGTTGCGCAGCGGCACGCGCGAAGCAGGCGCCAAAACCGCCGAGACCTTGCTGAAAGAATTGGGCATTGAAAAAGGCGATCTGCGCGCCTTGCAACAAGTCCCGTTGGAAAAGCTGATGGACGCGGGCAATCGCGCCCGCTTCAGCCCTGTCGTTGATGGCACGATTCTGCCCGCCCATCCGTTCGACCCAGTGGCGACATCCGTTTCAGCCGACATTCCGGTAATGGTTGGCTACACGCGCACCGAGCGCACGGTTTATGAAATTGATACGCCCGGTTATGGGCAATTGGACGAAGCCGGTTTGCTGGCGAATGCCAAACGCCTGGTGGGCGACCACGCCGAACGCATTATCGCCAGCTACCGCCAGCGTTATCCCAAGGCTACGCCGTATGAACTTTCGACCAATATCAGCGGCGATGCGGGGGCGATGAGCACGATTCGTTTGGCCGAACGGCGCGCGGCGCTCGGTAAAGCGCCGACGTGGATGTACGTCTTTGCCTGGGAAACGCCGGTGTTGAATTTGCGCGCGCCGCATACGCTCGAAATCCCCTTTGTCTTCGATCACCTGGACGATTGCACGAGTATGGTCGGCACGGTTACGCCGCCGCTGCGCAAGCTCGCAGCCGACACGGCGGGCGCGTGGGTCGCGCTGGGGCGCAAGGGCAATCCGAATCACAAAGGCATTCCGCAATGGACACCGTATTCACCCAGCCAGCGCAGCGTGATGATGTTCGATACGCCGTGCCGCGTCGAAAACGATCCTACCGGCGAGATACGCCAACTGCTCGATAAAGCGTCATTGGATTTAACCAGACCGTTTTAGCTCACTCGTTTCGTAGCGCGGTAACGACTTCGTGACAGGCTCGCGGCAGCGGAATGACAGAGTATCAATTGCGGCTGGTTCGATTTAGTATTCGCGGCAAATAAGGCACCACGCCTTACCACCAGTACAAAGCAGTCCCAACAAGGAGGAATCAAATGCAACGAATCGCCAGTTATTTACTGAGTGTTTTAGTTTGCGTGACGCTGGCCGCCACGCTTGGTATGTCCCAAGTTCCGACTGGCACGCTGGCCGGAACCGTCACTGATGCTTCGGGCGCGGTCGTGCCCAAGGCCGCCGTGACCTTGACCAACAAAGAGACCGGCGCGGTGCGTCAGGTCGAGACCAATGCGGAGGGCTTCTTTGCCGCGCCTGCGTTGGCGGCGGGTGAATATGATTTGAAGGTGGTGGCGAAAGGATTCAGCACTTCGCTGCGCGCGGTGCAGGTGGCGACGGGTTCGACCACGACGGTCAACGTCGGGTTGCAGGTCGGGCAAACGACTGAGATCGTCACGGTGACGGGCGGGACGGCGGCCACGATCAATTACGAATCGAACACCGTGCAAGGCGTAGTCACGCGGCAGCAGATTGACAACCTGCCGCTCAACGGACGCAGCTTTTTGAACCTGGCGGTGTTGGAGCCGGGCGTCACCGTGGTGGCGGGCAATCCCGCACAATTCAACGCGCAATTCAACGTCTCGGTGCTGGGCGGCCCGGCTTCGCACACGGCGATCACGGTGGATGGCGGCAACGTGCGCAATCCGGTCGAAGGCGGCACGGGGCAAAATTTCTCGCAAGAGGTCGTGCAGGAGTTTCAGCTTTCGAGTACGAACTTCGATCTTTCGACCGGCATCACGGCCTTCGGTTCGATCAACATCGTGACGCGCGGCGGCAGTAACGATTTTCACGGCGCGGCTTATTTTTACTTCCGCGATCACAACCTCGGCGCTTATCCGGGCCTGGCGCGCAACTCGTTCACGAACGATCCATTTTTTGCGCGGCGGCAGAGCGGCTTTGTCTTTAGCGGGCCGCTCAAAAAAGACAAGCTGCATTTCTTCACCAATTTTGAGTACACCAACCAGGCGGGGGTTTACATCGTGCAACCCGACCTGCCGTCGGTGGCGGGCTTTGGCACCCTTGCGCCCGCGCCCTATCGCGGCAAACAGTTCAGTGGGCGCGTGGATTACCGCTACAACGACAAACATTCGATGTTCATTCGCTATTCGCACGACGGCAACACCAACAGCGGGCCGTTCGGCACGCCGGTGCCGCCCTCCAATTTCGTCTCGAACCGCAACTGGGTTGACCAATATCTGTTGAGCGTCACCAGCGTCGTCAGCGACAAACTCGTCAATGATTTCCGCTTCTCGTTTCAGTATTGGCAGAACCGCAACATCCCCGCGCCCTGCGCCGGCGACGCCAGCGCCAATTGCATCGGCACGGGCGGGCCTGAAGTTTTTTATCTCAACTCGGTCAATTTTGCGTTGGGCAATAATTTCAATTCGCCGCAAGGCCGCGACCTGCGCCGCTTTCCGGTCTCGGATAACGTGACTTGGCAACTCGGCAAACACCGGCTGAAATTTGGCGGTGAATGGGAGCATTTTGATGGCACCGGCTACTGGGGCTTCTTTGACCCGGCGCGCGTCTATTTGCTTTCGCCTGAGTTTATAAAAGGCGTAGGCGTGCCGCCCGAAGTCTTCGGCTTGCCCGCCTGCCCGACCGTTGCGACCTGCGGCAAACTTTCCGCCGCTAGCTTCAGGCTGCTGCCGGTGGTCACGTTTATTCTGGGCATCGGTGATCGCGCGCAGCCGTCTTACAAACTCGAAAACGCGCGCGGCAACAACCGCTTCCATTTCTATGCGCAAGACACCTGGAAGCTTTCGCCGAAGCTCACCCTCAACTACGGGCTGGGTTGGGAGCACGAGACGAACGTGCTCAATCACGATCTGGCAAAACCGTCGTATATCACGCCGCTTTACGGCAGCGATCTGAGCGCGACGCAGCGCAACTACAAAAACTTCACGCCGGCCGTGGGCTTCGCCTGGTCGTTCGGCAAGAACCACGCGACGGTCGTGCGCGGCGGCGCGGGCATCTTTTACGACACGCAACTCGGCTGGTGGCGGCTGGGCGAACGCGCCGTCATCGGCGGCAGCGGCCGCCAGTTCATTCTCAACACATCGGTCACCAACCCGCGTACCGGACAGCCCTTCAGCACCGCGTTCCTCAATTCGCTGGGCTACAACTACGGCACCTTCCTGACCGACCTGCCAGCGTTGCGCGCGCAGCAGGAAGCCAAGTATCCCGGCAAGGGCGATGCGCCGCAGATTCTGCTTTCCAAACAGGCGAATGCGCTGGGCGCGCTTTATCCGCGCGATTTCCCGACGACGCAGGCGCAGCATTTCAACATCGGCTTCCAACGCGAATTGAAGGGCGGTCTGGTGGCGCAAGCCGACTTTGTTTACCGCCACATGATTCACGGCACGCCGGGCAGCTTCTTTGGCGCGAGCGTGGATTACAACCGCTTCGATTCGATTGCGGGGCCGGTGATTCCGCGCTGCACCACGACGGCGCAAGCGAACGATCCGACGGCGCGCTGTTCGTCGGGGCCGATCAATTTCTGGTGGCCGGGCGCGACCTCGAAATACAAAGCCTTGCTCGTCAAGGTAGACAAACGTTTCTCGCATCGTTACCAGTTGACGACCTCTTACGCCTTGCAAGACAGCCAGAGCGTGCTGGACGTGACCTATGATTTGAACAACTTCTTCGGCAGTTACGGTCACGATCTGGCGCGGCATAACCTGACGGTGTCGGGCACAGTTGACTTGCCCTGGCGCGTGCGGCTCTCGCTGCTCTCGACCTTCGTGAGCCATCCGCCGGTCGTGCCCGTCATCAGCGGCTTCGATCCGACCGGCACGCATGCGAATTCGGGCGGCGGTTACGCGCCGCTGCCGGGCCTGGGTTTCGATGGCTTCCTAAACAAAAAAGCGCTGGAAGCCTTCGTGAGCCGCTACAACGGCTCGCTGGCCGGGCAACTGACGCCGGCGGCGGTGGCCGGTTTGTTGCCAGGGCAAAAGTATCCCACCATCACGCTGCCGGCGAATTACAAGCTCGGCGACGTCTTTACCTCGCAAGACCTGCGGGTGGAAAAGACAGTTCGGTTCAAAGAGAAAGTTGACCTACGCCTGATCGGCGAAGCGTTCAACCTGTTCAACGTCTCGAACCTGACCAACTTCAACTTCAACCTCGCGTCCCCGGCGACCTTCGGGCAAGCGAATCAGCGCGTCGGGCAGACGTTCGGCTCCGGCGGGCCGCGGGCTTTTCAGTTCGCGGCGCGGTTGAGTTTTTAACTGCATAGCCCGTGTCAGTAGCCCGACCGTCAGGGAGGACTTGTCTCATCAAGCCAGCCCTCCCTGACGGTCGGGCTACTGACATGGGCTGAGAAACTTATGAACATACGCCCTGCCTGCTTCATCGCAATCATCGTGTTGTTATCGGTTGGTCTGGTGACGGTCAGCCGCACGCGCGCGCAAGCGCCCCACACACTCACCAAAGCCGATGTAGACAAGCTGATGACCGAACTCTCGAATTGGGGGCGTTGGGGCAAAGACGATCAACTCGGCGCAATGAATTTGATTACGCCCGCCAAACGCCTAGCGGCGCTCAAGCTGGTCAA
>JAYUCP010000171.1:0-79891 GCA_043740245.1 Acidobacteriota bacterium
GGCCACGCAAACCAACGTCAGCAGCGGATTCAAAGTTGTCCTCTTCATATTCATACTGTCCTCCTTGTGATTTCCAGCGTTACTCAAGTCGCAGGCGGCGTCTTCCACGTTCGTGGCTGCTGCCCGTCTGTCCTCACTCAGTAATGCGCCGAAGCCGCGGCAAACCCGCCAAACGAGGCAAAATTTTTTCCGACCGGTGCAAGTGGCGGGCGAAGCCTTTGGAGTGCGGCGGCTCGACGCCGCTTTAGTATGCCTCTCGGCATTGGGTAAAACCGGTAGCCAAAGACACTGTGGCTGTCCGTAGCCTTGCTTGCTTGACGCGCCGAAGGGTATACCAAAGCGGCGTCGAGCCGCCGCACTCCAAAGGTTCCGCCAGCCCAATAAGCACAGGCTTCCATTAGTTGTACTTGCACAGCTCGAAGTTTGGTTGGCAATTTGGCGAAAATGGCGAGAACGCCGCCGGTGTGCTAGATTCCGCCCACAAAACAATCGCGCAAGCAGAACTTATGGGGGGAAGCGAAGCTGGTTAATCGTCCCGCAATCAGGTCAGACGCGCGTGAGCTTCGCCCCACAAGTTTGATCCCCTATGACCCCTGAACGCTGGCAACGTATTGAAGAGCTTTACCACGACGCGCTGGACTGCCCGCCCAACGAGCGCGCAGCGTGGCTCGCGTCCGCCTGTGGTGACGATGCCGAGTTGCGCCGCGAGATTGATTTATTGCTCGCCGCCAATGACCAGGCCAGCGGTTTTTTGACGGCCCCGGCCCTGCAACTCGCCGCGCAAAGCCTGGCCGCCGACGAACACCCGACCCAACAGCTTGGCCCGGCTGTCGGCTTGCGGCTGAGTCATTACAAAATCCTTGCGCGCATCGGCGCCGGCGGCATGGGCGAAGTCTATCTGGCCCGCGATACCAGCCTGGAACGCCGCGTTGCGCTCAAACTGTTGCCGCAGAAATTCACGCAAGACCCCGAACGCTTGCAACGCTTCAGCCGCGAAGCCAAAGCCGCCAGCGCGCTCAATCATCCCAACATCATCACGATTTATGAGATCGGCGTGGCTGATTCCGAACGCGGCCAAACGCATTTCATCGCCACCGAATACATCGAAGGCGTGACCTTGCGCGCCTGGGAACCGGAAGAAGAAGACAAGCGCCTGAGCCGGACGCTGGAATTCGGCAGCCAGATCGCTTCCGCGCTGGATGCCGCACACCACGCGGGCATCGTGCACCGCGACATCAAACCTGAAAACGTGATGGTGCGGCCCGACGGTTTGGTCAAGGTGCTCGATTTCGGCCTCGCCAAATTGACCGCGACGAATACTTCCGGCGGCAACCGGATTGATACTGACGCTCAGACGACGCCCGCCGAGATGCAAACCCTGCCGGGCATGATCCTGGGCACGCTGCGTTACATGTCGCCCGAACAGGCGCGCGGGCGGGCGCTGGATGCGCGCTCGGATATTTTCAGCCTGGGCGTCGTGCTTTACGAACTGCTGACGCGCAAGCCGCTCTTTGCGGGCGAGACCAGTGCGGACGTGATCGCGGCGATCATCCACAAAGAGCCGCCGCCGTTGAGCACGTACCTGCCCGACGCGCCCGCCGAACTGGAACGCATTCTGCGCAAGGCGCTCGCCAAGGATTGCCGCGACCGCTATCAGGACGCGCGCGATTTGCAGATTGATTTGCAGACGCTCAAGCAGGAGTCGGAGTTGAGCGCACGAATGGCGCGTTCAGGGCAAGCGCGGGCAGTGAATTTTGGCGTAATGGCGCAACCGTCCGGCGTTACGCCAGCGCCCCGCTTCTTGGCGCGGCGCGCGCTCTTTTTGGTGCCTGCGGTGTTGTTGTTAGGTGGGGCGCTTTGGTGGCTGAATGCGCGGCGTGACCGAGCCGTTGACGCGCCGCCGCCAGCATCGTTGAAACACGCGGAAGTGGTGACGTGGCAAAGCACCCCAGGTGAAGGGGAAATTTCGGGTTCGTTCTCACCCGACGGCAAATGGGTCGCCTTCGCTTCGACCAAAAGTGGCAGTAAGAATCTCTGGGTCAGACAAACCGGCTCAGGCGAAGATCACCAAAGCACGCGGGACGAATTTAGGAACGACAAGCCAATCTGGTCGCCGACGGGGGATGAAATCGCTTTCTTTTCGACGAGAGGCGGCCAGCCCGGCATCTGGCGGATGCCGCCGTTGGGTGGCCCGCCGACGTTGCTGAAGACGCTTATGTTAGGTGAGGGCGATACCCGGTTGTGTTTCTGGTCAAAAGACGGCGCGACGATTTATTACGAGTCGAAACAGCAACTCTTTGCGCTGGAGGTCAAAACGGGCCAGACGACACAATTGACCAGCTTTGATCCGGCCAAAGACAAAATCATCTGGAACTCGCTGAGTATCTCGCCCAATGGACAATCCATCGCTTATGTCGCTAAGGAAGCGGATGCTCAGCGCAGTGTTTGGGTGAAGCCAGTGCACGGCGGTTCCCCCAAACGGATTGCAGATCATCCTGCTGCAACCAGAAATACGGTCTGGCACCCTGACGGCGAACGTGTGCTTTATAGTTCGAGAGTACAAGGCACCTTACAAATCTTCGTTGCTGACGTTGCGGCTCACCAGCCGGTGCAGCTTACCTTTGGCGAGCGCGATTGCTCCATGCTGGGTCTGACAGCAGATGGAACGAAAGTGCTTTATGGTTCGGCCAAGGAAGAATCGGATCTTTGGGGTGTCAATACAGCCAAAGCGGAAGAGTTTGCGGTGGCTTCTGATATTAGCGCCGAATTTTGGCCCGATGTCGCGCCTGACAACCAAACGGTGGTTTATCAAGCCGTCAAAAATCTCAGCCAAGGCGACAAAATAGAAAACTGCGAGATTCTGACGCGCACAGTGTCGGCTGCCAGTGCTCCATTTGCCTTGGCTAAAAACGGGTTCCTGCCTAAATGGTCTCCCGATGGTAAACAGGTTGCTTTTCTGCGGAATGAAAAGTCGGGATATAGCCTCAAGACTGTCAATGTTGCGGGCGGGGAAGCGAACGCGTTAGTTACAGGTGGGGTGAACCCAGGGATTTTCACCGTTTTACCTTACGTTCGTACGGAAGCCAGCGATTTTAGTTGGGCGCCGGATGGCAAGCGCTTGGCTTACGGTTCGACGAAAGATGGCTTGCGCGACATTCGCTTGGTCAATTCCGATGGCACGAATGACACCCCACTTACCGAAAATAAAGATGCCAATCTATTTGTCTTTTGCCCGCTCTGGTCAGCCGATGGCAAACACCTGGCCTATGCAAGCCGACCGAATAAAATTGCGAAGGTGGAAGACAATATCTTTAGTTTCTGGGTAGCCGACTTGGAAACTAAGAATGCGAAATCGCTCGTGCAGTTGAATGCCAGGATCCGGCTACTCGGTTGGTCGCAAACAGGCCAGGAACTGCTCTTTGCCCGGTTTATTCGTGATCGGCCAGTGGTGGGCCTTTGGCGCTTGTCTGTTGCCACTGGCGCTCAGCAAGCAGTAGCTGAACTGCCTGCGGCCGATTACTACAATATACACCTCGCGCCCAATCGCCGCGCACTTGCCTATGTTGCGCATCAGGATGGGATGGATAACGTCTGGTTACTGCCGGTTGACGGCGGTGTCGCGCGCAAACTAACGGCGAATAATGACCCCAGGCTGTATATTTCCAGTCTTGCCTGGTCACCCGACAGCCGGGCGCTCTATTATGGCAAGCAATCGCGCTATAGCTTGCTTTCGATGATCACAAACTTCAAATGACCGATGACCGAAACGCCGGCGCCAGGGCGGAATAAGGCGTGGCAATTTTGAGTTCTGCATTTTTTTGGCGGGTTTCATTGTTGATTTACGCATGCTTCAGTGGAACGAATGGTTGTTCCAATCACTTCAGTGGAACGAATGGCTGTTCCAAATCACTTCAAAGGAGATAACTATGTCGAGAAGAATTGCTGTTTCAAGCACGATGCTGTTTTTGATGATTGCGCTTTGGTTGTTTACGGGTTCAATCGCCGCGCATGGCCCGCGTGCCGCTTCACCAGCGCTTACGCCGCCTGCACAGACAATTGATTGCCACGACAAAATGGCGGTAGTCAAAGCGATCTATAACAAGTTTCGCACGGATGCGAATCTCAAGGACCAAATCGGTCACATCAATGTGAGTTTCAAAGATGGTGTAGTTAGACTGTCCGGCTTTGCCACGGCCCCGCTTGGTGTCAGTGATAAAAAGGCGGGGATTAAGCGCGCCGTTCAACTGGCAAAGACGGCGACTGCTTGCGAACAGAGCGTTGTTAGTACAGCCCTGGGGCTATCCAAGGGGACCTGCCCGCCAGGCAAAAAGGAATGTGGTGATACGTGCATCTTGGAGGGTGAAGATTGCAATTTGCCACCGCCGCCAGGTGAGTAAGCACTCTTGCACTGCTGTCGTATGGCGTTTGAGGTCTGCGAAAGCCCGCGCCCTTTAGCGAGCCACTTTGCATGGTTTGGTCGAGCAATGGATCAATTGCTTGATCGGCTAAGCCGCTTTGCAACTTCTGCCCGCACGGCGGAAAGATGCTGCGTCGTAAGTGCCGGTTGCGCGTCGGTAGTAAGCGGGTTGCTTAAGCACCACGCCTGCTACCGCGTGCTGCCGGTTTAGGTACGCCCGATGAAAAAAGTCAAAAAGCCGTCCGCTACTGTTCCGTTGAATCAGGATTCGGTTCATTCCTCCGACCTGCCGCTCGTCCGGCCCGCCGTGCGAGCGGTAAAAAAAGCCAAAGCCAAGTCCCCGTATATGGCCGAGGCGCCGCCGCTGCCGACTAAAAACCTCGAACTCTTCGTTTCCTTGCGTAACGAGTTTGGCGAAATCACTCTGCCCGATACTTCTAAAAAGCAGCTTGCACAGATTAAGCGTGCCCAGCAGAAAGGTATGCTGAAATTTGCAGCAAAGCTGGCTGGGGTAGAGCGAAAGAAACAATGGGCAAACGTGCGGGGGATGAAATATTTCAATGGGGACTTGTTAGAAAATTTAGGCCGCCAGCCCAAGACCGCCATCGCTGAATTGGCCCGGCAATGGCCCTGTTTTGACTGGCGCTGGGGTGGGGTTGTGCCTGCTCCGAGAGATCAAGGGGGTTGCGGCAGTTGCTGGGCCTATACCGCGACAGCCGCTTTCGAGAGCCGCTTGATGATCAATCTCAACCGGTTCAAATTGATAGCGCCGCGTGAGCCGACTCTTGCGACGCAGGTTTGTCTTTCAGTGCAAGGAATTCTGGATTGTGTCGCGAATAGTGATTGTGCTGGCGGCAACCCGCCGTTAGCGTTTGACCACATGCTTAAATGTGGCGCGCGGTTGCTCGATTATCGTGAAGACGGTCTGCAGTTTGATGACACCAAAGAGTTGATGGGGAAAAAAGGTCATTGTACTGAGAAAGAGAGCAAAGGGATCAGAGCCCTGGCCTGGGGTTTTGTTTTTGCTGATGATCCGAGCTTGGTTCCCACCGACGAAGTCTCCATCCTCATGCTGAAAGAAGCCTTGCTAGAGCATGGCCCTTTGGCGGTGTTTGTGCGGCGGACACAGAAATTCAAAGAGTACAAAGCGGAGGCTTACCCGCCATTAGGAGTCTTTACCGAAAATGATCCGGGTGGTGTCAATCACCTCGTCCTGCTGGTCGGTTGGGATAATGCCAGGCGTGCCTGGATCGTTCTCAATTCCTTTGGCCGGGATTGGGGCGATGCGTGTTGTGATGAAGCCGAAATTAGGAAAGTTTTCCCCACCGCCGCTACCAACAACATCTCTCACGGTGCAAAGGGCTGTATGTATATTGCCTGGGGCACAAATAAAATCGGGCAGTTGGCTACGTGGATTGAAGCGCCGTTTGAAGTCCCCAAAAGACTCGTTGAAGAACTTCGCGGAAAAGGCAAACGGAAAAAAACAAGGAAGGTACGCAGTACTCCGCCGCCTTCCTCACCTGCGGTCTGAAACGCACTGCCAGCAGCTTCAGTTCGCCGCGACCGCCTTGCCGTCAAAGATGCTGATGTCCGGGCGATAACGCACCAGGCGGCGGTCTTGCCGCGCGACGCTGCCCGCTGGCAGTTTGTCTATCGCGGCTTGCATTCGCGCATCCTGTGATAACGGTACATCCAACTCCGCTGGCGAAGTGAGCGGGCGGAATTCAATGTAGGTGCGCACGATGTCATTGCCCAGCCGCAGCCTGGCGAACCAGCGTGCCAGATCAATGCTTTGCCGGGCCGCCGGGATAAACTCGCTCCTGCGCCAGTCTTCATAGGCTTTCTCGCGTCCGGGTACGAGTTCGAGCAGGTTGAAGATCGCCCAGTCCGGCTTGCCCTGAAACTTCGCGCTGGTGAAGCTGAGCGCCGGTTCGTAGCGCACGATGTAGTTGACGCTCTTCAAAGAAACGACTGTGACGCGCAAACAACGCGGCGGCGCCGTCACCCAGCGCTTTGTTGATCGAACTGCTTTGTCCGATCTCGGCATAACCGCCCGGCATTGGGTTAATGGCAATCAGTTCGGTCGTATTGCCGTAGGCCGTCCCCCAGTAATCCATCCGTTTCATCCCGCCCTTGAGGCGCGCGGGGTTCAACTCGTGTTTGATGAAGCTGCCAAGCTCGGTCATGTTCGCCGGCTTCACGCGGTAAATCTGAATTTGCCAAAGTTCCGTTTTGTCAGCGGGTGGCGCGAAGCTGTTGGCGCTTTGTGCGGCGGCCTGCGGGAACGCCTTGTGCATGAGCGCGGGCGTGGCGAGCGCGAGCAGCAGGGCGAGGGTGATGAAGATGATTCTGGTCAAGTGCTTGGTTTTCATGATGCGAGTCTCCTTGGTGATGGTTGGTGTTGTTGGTTGAAATGAAGTTGGGTTCGGCGCGTTGCAACAGCCCGCCCAGCGCCAGGTTTAGAATCTCTTCGGCAATCTGCGCGGCGTTCAAACGGCCCTGCGTGTCGTACCAGCGCGCCACCCAGAGCAGCGTGCCGAGCAAACTGAAGGCGGCGACGGTCGCGTCCAGCGCGCGCAATTTTTCTTCCTGCTGCAATTGCCGGAGCGTGTCGCGGATCAAATCCACATACGCGCGTTTGCGCTGGTCAAGCTTGCGGCGCTGGACTTTGCTGAGGCCGCCGGTTTCATCCACGGCGATGGTGACGGGGTTGCCGCGGCCAGCGCTTTTTCCAGCGCCTTTTGTGGATGCGCCGCTGGTGATGATGCGGATGTGATTGCGGATGATGGTGCGCAAACGTGTCTCGGCATCGGGGATGGCGCGCGCGGGCGTGACGACGTGGCGTTCCAGTTGATCCATCCCGAAACTCATGATGGCGTAAAGCAAATCCTGCTTGCCGCCGGGGATGAAGTGATAGAGCGCGGCTTTGGTCACGCCGACGGCTTCGGCGATGTCGCTCATGGACGTGGCGTCAAAGCCGCGTTCGCAAAAGAGCGCCGCCGCCGCGCGGTAAATCTGCGCGTGGCGTTTGCTCTCGGCTTCAGCAAAGATCAGGTTCTCAGTTTCCATATCGCTCTGCACATAGGGTCAAACCACGGGGGACACGGGGAACACTGGGAGGCCGCTGGTTATTGATCTTCCCCCGTGCGCCCCGTGTCCCCCATGGTTTGTGTTGTTAAGGTTTACTCGGCTTGACGTGGGCCAGCGGCGGTTCTAGCGGCGCTTCGTATTGCGAGGCCGGCCACTCGCCCAGCCGCAAACTCTGTTGGAAATCCGCCGCCGCCTCTGCGGCTTTGCCCAGGGCTTTGTATACGGCGCTGCGATTGAAATAGGCCAGCTTGAAATCGGGCCGCAGCTTGATCGCTTGCGTGTAGTCGGCGAGCGCGCCCGGCAGATCGCCATAAACTTTGCGCGCCAGTCCGCGATTGTTGTAAAGCTGCGGCGCGCTGGGCGCGAGCGCGATGGCCCGGTCGTAATCGCGCAAGGCTCCCTCCAAATCGAATTGGTCTTGTTTGACGCCCGCGCGATTGTTGAGCGCCGCCACCGATTGCGGATCGAGCGCCAGCGCCTGATTGAAATCGTTGAGCGCCGCGTCATATTCCGCCAGGTTGAGCCAAGCCAGTCCGCGATTATTCCAGGCCAACGCCGACTGCGGATCGAGCGTGATGGCCCGGCTATAGTCGTTGCGCGCGGCTTCATAATCGCCTGTATTCATGCGGGCGTTGCCGCGTTTGATGGCGGCGGCCAAGTGGCGCGGGGCATAGCGCAACGCCTGCTCGAAATCGCGCAACGCCGCGTCCCACTCGCGCCAGTCGTAACGCACCAGGCCGCGCCAGTAATAAAGCGTGGCCGGGTCAGTGCCGCTCTCGGCCTGCGGTTCGCGGCCAATGGGTACAGCAGGTACGACGGCCGCGAAATCCTTAATGGCTTGCTCAAAGGCGGCCAGCGCGCCCGGCAGATCGCCGTTTTGATAGCGTTCGACGCCGCGTTGGAAAGCATCCGGCGTGGCGGTGCGGCGCGCTTGCTGGGCTGGCGCGGACGCGCAAACGAGCAGTAACACGCCGAACGCCGCGCCGAGCCCCAAGTGGAGTTTGGTTGCGATTTGTCTTGGCATAATTGATCTCCTGGGGATGACCCATTCAGTTGTCTTCAGTTACAATCCGTTTGCCGGCAATGACGCCGGCCGGATGATTGGAGAAAATGCGATGACGACGCTGGAACAAACCATCGAAACCATCAAAGCCATGCCGCCTGCCGACCGCCGCCAACTGCGCGAATGGTTGCAGGTACAGGAACGGCCTCAGGAAGAGTTGGACGCTGCGCCGCCGCCCGCCGCAACAACCACGCCAGTCGCGCAGGCGGAAACCGTCGAGCAACAAATCGCGCGCTTCCGCAAAGCGATGGACTGGATTCATGACCATCGCGCCGAATACTTGGGCCAATGGGTCGTGCTGGTCGGCGACCGGCTCATCAGCCACGGCTTTGACAGCCGTCAGGTTGATCAAGCAGCTAAAGCCGCTGGCATCGAAGTCCCTTTCATCGCCTTAGTGGGCGAGGAACCGGAAGCCTTCATGACCTATATGGTTGGATTACCGTGATGACCTATCAACTCAGTTTCAGCGTGAGCCACGCTTACGACTCGCGCGCGGCGGACATCAACGTGCCCCTCACGCTCCGATCTGGCGCAGAGACGCGGGAAGTAACCGCCAAACTGGACCCAGGCTCGACTTTCTGCGTCTTTCAACGCGAGGTCGGCGAAAAGCTCGGCTTCGACATCGAGCGTGGCATGCCGCAACGCATCGGCACGGCCATGGGCAGCTTTCTCGCCTACGGCCACGAAGTCACGCTGGTCACACTCGGCATTGAACTCGTCGCCACCGTCTACTTCGCTGCCGCCGAGCACTTCCCGGTCAATGTGCTGGGGCGCGTCGGCTGGTTGAATCGCCTGCGCCTCGGTCTGATTGACTACGACAGCCGCCTCTATCTGAGCGAGAACGACGATCCGGTGTAGCGAGCAAAGCAGAAGGGGAGCGTGCGCGACCGGCGGCTCGGCATTGCGTCCATTGCCAAACTACAAGTCGCGCAACGCTCCCCGCCGCAGTTATTTCTGCGCTGCTGGCCGGATGCTCAGTTCCGGCACGTAACGCACGACCAGCGCTTCGCGGTGCGCCACTACTCCGGCAGGCGGCGCGGTCGCCAGGTTCAATTCGGCCTGCGCTTTGGCCAGCGCCTGTGCAAACTTAAGCCCGTCGGCATAGGAATCGAACAGCAAGAGTGTGCGGTATTCATCCGTATCACCGCCGAACGCGACCTTGCCCGCTAACACGCCTTTGATACCGGCTTTCTTAGTTGCCGGCAGAAGGTTTTCTTTGACAAACTTTTCCCACTCGGCGGCGCGACCGGGCATCACGATGGTCTTGATCGAAGTCGCCAACTTCATCGGTTCGCTCGAAGCCGGCGCAATGCCCAGATCGGGCCGGCCTTGCGAGACGTAGCTACGCCATTCCGCCAGCAGCCGTCCCTGCTTGTTGTTGAGCGCCCGTGCGCCCTCTTCGCCCAACGCCTTGACGAGCGGCGTGGGTTCGTCAAGCTGCGCAAAATTCTCCAGCGCCGCCGAGATGATGACCCACTGGCGCACATCGCCCTGGACTACCTGCAGTACGGTCTGCTGCTTGACCCCGGCTTTCTTCAATGCCGGCAGCACTTCATTCTTGTAGAGCGTTTGCCATTCGGCACTCACCCCCGGATTCGTTTTGATCACTTGCACGCGGTAAAACTGCGGCGCGGGCGGTTGAGTTTGGGCGAACGTGAATGACGCGAGCGCGGCGGCCAGCAGCAGGCCGAACAGCGCGGCGCGTGTAAATTGCGAAATTGATTGATGAACTACGTGTGGCATGGTTTTGGTCTCCTTGAAATGAACGAGGGTTGGTGGTTGCGCGGCGGGTGCGTTACGCGCCGCGTTGAAACAAGCGCCTGGATACTGGCGCTCAGGGTTGTTTGGCCGTGATGGGCGTGTCGCCGGTTTGTCCGTGGGCGCGGGTCATAACCGAACCGGTGCGGCTGAGCCTGACGTACCAGTTGCTGTCGCGCGCGCGCCAGACGGCGACATCGGCCCTGCCGTCACCGTCGTAATCGCCCGGCACCGGCACGTCGCCCAGCGCCGCTGTGCCCCAGGCAAAGGCCTGAACCTCGTCGTCGCTGCTGCGCAAGACGTACCAGTTGCCCTCCGCGCCGCGCCAGACGGCAATATCGGCCTTCCCATCGCCGTCGTAATCGGCCGCCACGGGGATGTCTGTCCCCAGGCCCCAGGGCCGCGCGATAACTTGTCCGTCGGAGCTTTGCTTGATGTACCAGTAGCCGGTCGCCTGGCGGAAAACAGCCACGTCGGTCTGGCCGTCGCCGTCGAAGTCGGCGGGCACCGGCACGTCGCGGTAAGGGGCAGTGCTGACGCCCCATGAAATGGTTTGCACCTGCTGATCGGAACTGCGCCCCGAGTAGAGGATGTACCAGTTGCTTTCCGCGCCGCGCCAGACGGCGATGTCGGTCTGGCCGTCGCCGTCATAATCGCCCGGCACCGGAATATCCGTCCCCAGGCCCCACAGCTTTGAAATCACCGCGCCGTCACGGCTGCACTTGATGAACCACATGCCGGTCGAGCGGCGGAAAACCGCCAGGTCCATTTTGCCGTCGCCGTCGTAATCGCCCGCCACCGGCACGTCGAAATACGGCGCGGCGCTTGATCCCCACAGTTCAGCGCGCACGCTGGCGGCGTTGCTCTCCAGCATCAGCCATTCGCCCGTCTGGCCGCGCCAGACCGTGAGATCGGCTTGGCCGTCGCCGTCGAAGTCACCGAAAACCAGCGACTGCGCCGCCAGGCCGTTACCATTCCCGCCCGTGTGGATAACGATCTGGCCGCCGCCCAGTACGGTGGTCGGGTCGGCGCTGTCGGGCGCATTCATCTGGTTGTCGTAGACGAGGCCGCCGCCGTTGTTGTTCCAAATCCTGATGCGGAACTTATCCTGCCCGCCGCCGCCAGACTGCTGCCCGTCAATGGCCGTCAGGATGAAGCGGTAATCGCCCGTGTTATTGATCGTGCCCGCGCCTTTGTATTGCGCCCGCGCACCGGCCACGACCAGCCACTCGTAAAGCGTGCTGTGGAAGTTGAGATTGGCGAGCGCGAATTGGAACTCGGTCTCGCCGGTCGGAATGGTGGCGCCTTTCTTGTACTTCGAGACGAAGCCGAAGCTGGCTTTGCCGGTCAACGACGGGTTAGGGGGATAGGCGCCCGGCGGTGAGACGATCCAGCCGCCGCCCGTGACAAATCCGGCGCTTGGGTCATAGACCACGACGAGTGCTGTCAGCCCGCCGCTGGTGATGGCTGTGCCTTGTCCGCCGCAGCCATTGCTGACCGTCAGCGTCACCTGATAAACGCCTGCCTCTGTGAAGGTATGACTGGCGCTGACCGTGCCCGCCGCCTCATTCACCACGCCGGGTTGCGTGCCGGCGTCGAAGCTCCAGGTCGCGCTGTGCGTCCCGCCCGCCGCATCTGTAAACGCGCCGGTGAAGTTCACTGCCGTGCCCACCGGATAGATGGAGCCGCTGGGCGGACTGGTGATGCTCACCACGGGCGTCGCGCAACCGCCGCCGACGGTCAACGCCGCCGGGTTGGAAGTCAGCGCGCCGCACGCGCCCGTCACCACCACGTCGTAATTGCCCGCGTCCGCCGCCGTGACCGCAGCAATTGTGTAACTGCTGGCGGTCGCGCCGCTGATGGCCGCGCCGTTCTTGCGCCATTGATAATTCAGGCTCGCGCCCGTGGCCGTGACCGCGAAAGCCACGCTCTGGCCCGCGTTCGCGGTTTGGCTGGCGGGCTGCGCGCTAATGGCCGTCGCCGGATTGACCGTCAGCGTGGCCGCGCTGGACGTAACCGTGCCGCAAGCGCCGGTGACGACTACATCGTAACTGCCCGCCTGCGCCGCCGTGGCTGACGCCAGGTTATAGCTCGCCGCAGTCGCGCCGCTGATGTTCACGCCGTCCTTGCGCCACTGATACGACAGGCCCGCGCCCGCCGCCGTCACGCTGAAGCTGGCCGGCGCGCCCGCACAGACGGTGGCGCTTTGCGGTTGCGTGCTGATGGCCGTCGTGGTGTTGACCGTCAGCGTGGCTGCGCTCGACGTGACCGTGCCGCAAGCGCCGCTGACAATCACGTCATACGCCGCCGCGTCACCAGCCGTCACCTGATTGATGGTGAAGCTGGCCGCCGTCGCGCCGCCGATGTTCACGCCGCCTTTGCGCCATTGATAGCTCAGGCTTGCGCCAGTCGCCACGACGCTAAAGGTTGCCGCCGCGCCCGCGCACACGGTTTGATTGGCGGGTTGTGTGTTGATGGCGGTCGTTGTGTTGACGGCCAGCGACGCGGCGCTTGAAGTCGTGCTGCCGCACGCGCCAGTTACCACCACATCGTAGCTGGCGGCATCGGCTGCGTTCGCCGTCGCGATGGTGAAGCTGCTGCCGTTCGCACCGCTGATGTTCACGCCGCCTTTGCGCCATTGATACGTCAAGCCAGTGCCGCTGGCAGCGACACTGAATGTTGCTGATGTGCCCGCGCACACGGTTTGATTCGCCGGTTGCGTGTTGATGGCCGTTGTCGCATTGACCGTCAGCGTGACCGCGCTCGAAGTCACGCTGCCGCAGGTGCTGTTTACGATGACATCGTAATTGCCCGCGTCGGCGGCGCTGACGGGATTGATGGTCAGGCTGGCGACGTTTGCGCCGCCAATGTTGACGCCGCCTTTGCGCCATTGATACGTGACCGTGCCCGCGCCGCTGGCCGCTACGCTGAAGGTCGCCGCGCCGCCGGGGCAGGCGGTTTGACTGGCGGGTTGGGTGTTGATGGCCGTGGCCTCGGTGAGCGTCAGGCTGGCCGCAGCGGACGTGACGCTGCCGCACGCGCCGCTGACGACGACATCATAGCTGCCCGCGTCGCCCGCCGTGACGGCGGCGAGAGTGAGCGTGCTGCCGTTCGCGCCGCCGATATTCACGCCGCCCTTGCGCCACTGATAAGCCAGGCTCGTGCCCGTCGCATTGACTGCGAACGTGACCGCGCCGCCGAGACACGACGCCTGATTCGTAGGCTGTGCATTGATGGCCGTTGTGGCGTTGACGGTCAAGGTTGCGGCGCTTGAAGTCAGCACGCCGCACGCGCCGCTGACAACCACCTCATAGTTGGCGGCATCGGCTGCCGTGGCTGCGGCGATGGTGAAGCTGCCGCCGTTTGCGCCGTTGATGAGATTGCCGTTCTTGCGCCATTGATACGTCAGGTTCGTGCCTGTGGCCGTCGCGCTGAACGTCGCCGGCGTGCCCGCGCATACAGTTTGACTCGTTGGTTGCGTGTTGATGGCCGTTGCCGCATTGACTGTCAACGTGGCAACAGTCGAGGTCACGCTGCCGCACGCGCCACTGACGACCACGTCGTAACTCGCCACATCCGCAGCCGAGGCATTGGCGATGATGAAACTGCTGCCCGTCGCGCCGCCAATGTTCACGCCGCCTTTGCGCCATTGATAACTCAGGCTTGCGCCCGTCGCCGCGACGCTGAAGCTTGCCGCCGCGCCCGCGCACACGGTTTGATTGGCGGGTTGTGTGTTGATGGCGGTCGTCGTGTTGACGGCCAGCGACGCGGCGCTTGAAGTCACGCTGCCGCACGCGCCGCTGACGACCACATCATAGCTCGCCGCATCCGCAGCCGTGGCGGCGGGGATGGTGAAGCTGCTGCTGTTCGCGCCGTTGACGCTCGCGCCGTCCTTGCGCCATTGATACAGCAGGTTCGTGCCGGTGGCCGCCACGCTGAAGGTTGCCGGCGTGCCCGCGCAGACGGTTTGATTGGCCGGTTGTGTGTTGATGCTGGTCAGCGCATTGACTGTCAGCGTCGCCGCAGTTGAAGTCAACGTGCCGCACGCGCCGCTGACCACCACGTCATAGCTGGCGGCATCGGCTGGCGTGACGCCGGCAATCGCATAGCTGCTGCCGTTTGCGCCGCCGATATTCACGCCATCTTTGCGCCATTGGTACGTCAATGCTGTGCCGCTGGCCGCTACGCTGAAGGTTGCGGCTGTGCCCGTGCATAGAGTTTGACTCGTTGGTTGCGTGTTGATGACTGTTGCCGCATTGACTGTCAACGTGGCAACAGTCGAGGTCACGCTGCCGCACGCGCCAGTCACGACTACATCGTAATTGGCGGCCTGCGCCGCTGTGGCTGTGGCAATCGTGAAGCTGCTGCCCGTCGCGCCGCCGATGTTCACGCCGTCATTGCGCCATTGATAGGTCAGGTTCGTGCCGGTCGCGGTTACGGCCAAGCTCGCCGTTGCGCCGTTGCAGACGGTTTGACCGGCGGGTTGCGCAGTGATGGCCGTCACGGCATTGACGCTGAGCGTCGCCGTCGCGGAAGCCGTTGTGCCGCAGCCGTTGCTGGCCTCCACCGTGTAACCGCCCGCGTCAGCCGCTTGGGCATTGCTGATGGTCAGCGTCGTGCCGGTCGCACCGGCAATGAAGCTGCCGTCTTTCTTCCACTGATAGCCGGTCGCGCCCGTCGCCGTGACGCTGAACGTGGCCGTGCCGCCCGCGCACAGCATCTGGCTGGCGGGTTGCGCGCTGATGACCGGTGCGGTGTTGACGATCAGCGTCGCGGCATTCGAGCTGACTGTGCCGCAGGTGTTGACGACATCCACCGTGTAAGCGCCCGCATCGCCCGGTTGCGCGTTGTTGATGATGAGCGTGGCAGCGTTTGCGCCGCTGATGGCCGCGCCGTTCTTGCGCCATTGATAATTCGTCGCACCCGTCGCGCTGACGCTGAAGGTGGCTGTGTCGCCAGCGCAGACCGTAGCGGCGACGGGTTGCGCCGTGATGGTTGGCGGATTGTTGACCGTCAACGTGGCCGCTGTTGAAACGACGCTCGCGCCGCAGGCATTGACCACGACGACATCGAAGAGCGCGCCGTTGTCGGCGGCGGTCACTGTCGGCGTGGTGTAACTGTTGTTCGTCGCGCCCGCGACGTTCACGCCGTTCTTGCGCCATTGATAGCTGAGCGTGCCGTTACTGGCGGTGACGACGGCGGTGAACGTCGCGGCTTGGCCCGGACAGACCGTTTGATTGGCCGGTTGCGTAGCGATGACCGCCGTGCCTTCAGTGTAGTGCGCAAAAAACTGCGCTTGCTGGCCGCCCGCCGTCGTGAAATTGCCGCCGAGATAAAGCTGGCCGCCCGCCGCCGCCAGCGCCGTGCCGACCGCGCTTGAATTATTGAAACCGCCGCCCAGTCCGCTGCCCACGGCTGACCAGGTATTGTTGAGGGCATTCCAACGCGCCAGTTCGTTGACGCCGGTCAAGCCGCCGGCAATGGTGAAATCGCCCGTCGCGTAAATTGAATTCCCGCTCACGGCCAGCGCGTAGACGGTGTGGCTGGGGATGCCGCTGCCCAGCGCCGACCACGTTGAAGTGCTCTCGTTCCATTTGGCGATGCTGGCGGCCGGCGCGCCGCCCGCGCTGGTGAAGGTGCCGCCCACATAAAGCTCGTTGCCGCGCACGGCCAGCGCGCGCACGGTGTTGGACTGCAAGCTGGGGCCGATGCCGCTGCCCAGCGCCGACCACGCGCTGCCGTTCCATTTGGCGATGCCGTTCGCGATGACGCCGCCCGCCGTGTCGTACCGCCCGCCCAGATAGAGGTTGTTCCCGCTCACCGCCAGTGCAAACACAAAGCTAAAGCTGCCGCCGATGCCGCTGCCCAACGCCGACCACGCGCTGCCGTCCCACTTGGCAATGCCGCTGGCCGGAAAGAAGGTGGTGCAGGCGGCATTGCTGCAAGCCGTGGTGAAGCTGCCACCGGCATAAACGTCATTGCCGCTGATGGCGATGGCATGCACAGTGCCGCCGCCGGAGGTGAGGCCGCCCAACAGCGCCACCCAACTCGTCCCATTCCATTTCGCGATGCCTCTGGTTGTCCCCTCGCTGGCGGTAATCGTGAAAGCCCCGCCCGCATATACGTCGCCGTTGGCGCTCACCGCAATCGCGCGAACCTCAGAGCCGGCGCCGCCCGCGAGGCCGTTGCCGAGCGCCGACCATTGCGTGCCGTCCCATTTGACGATGTTGTTGGCGGTGACGCCGCCCGCCACGGCGAACTGGCCGCCGACGTAAACATCAGCGCCGTGTATCGTGACCGCCGCGATGTAGGGCGGAATGTTGCTGCTGCCGTATGAAGTGAAGATCGCCTTGCCGCCGCCGCCCAGCGCCGCCCACGCCGCGCCATTCCAGCGCGCCAGGTTGCTCACATTCGGCCCGCCCACGCCGCGAAAATCGCCGCCCACATAAAGGTCGCCGCCCGTGGCCGCCAGTGCATAAACAGCCACGACTAAGTTCGTCCCGCTGGCCGCCACACCGTTGCTGAGCGCCGCCCAGCTTGTGCCATTCCACTCCGCGATGTTGTTCACGGTCACGCCGCCCGCCGTCACAAAGCTGCCGCCCGCCGCGAGATTGCCGCCGCGCACCGCCAGCGCCCTGACCTTGAGCGAGTCGCTCAAGTTCGCGCCCAAGCCGCTGCCGAGTGCCGCCCACGCGCTGCCGTTCCAGCGTGCCAGACGGCTGGCGCTGACGCCGCCAATCGTGGTGAAGCCACCCCCCGCGACGAGTTCGCCGTTGTAAAACGCCAAGGCATAAACCGTGGCGCTCGCGCCCGTGCCCAGCGCCGTCCACGCGCTGCCGTCCCAACGCGCCACGCGATTCACCGTCACCCCGCCCGCCGCCGTGAAATCGCCGCCCGCATAAAGCTCCGCGCCGTTGAGCGTCAGCGCGAAGACCTGTCCTGCAAAAGGCGGCGCTGTCAGGCCCGGGCCGAGCGCCGCCCACGCGCTGCCGTTCCAGAGCGCGATATTATTCACGGTCACGCCACCCGCTGTGCTGAAGACGCCGCCGACGTAAACATTCGCGCCGCTGATGGCGATGGCGCTGACGTTCGGATTGAAAGCCGAACTCAGTCCTGTTCCCAAAGCCGACCAAGTGCTGCCGTTCCATTTAGCTATCCCTTTGATGGCCGCGCCACCCGCCGTCGTGAATGTGCCGCCCGCATACACGTCGTTGCCGCTCACGGCCAGCGCCAGCACGTCGCTGCCGAGACCGCTGCCCAGCGCCGACCACGCGCTGCCGTTCCATTTGGCGATGCGGTTGGCGCTGAGCGTGCCGACCAGCGTGAACGTCCCGCCGATATAAATGTCGCCCGTCGCGCTGACGGCTACGGCATTGACTTGGCCGACGGGGCCGGGCGCGTAAAACTGCGTGTCCCAGTTTTCATCGCAGGTGGCAGCCGGAGCCGCGCTCGCCAGAAAGCGCGGCGCGCCATTGGCGGCCAACGCCATGCGCCAACCGCGCGCGTCGAAGCTGCCGCGCAAGTCCGGCGCGCCTTTCAGCGTGCCATCCGCATTGAGCAGGCCCGGATTGAGCGCCGTTGCCAAGGACGCGGATGCGCCGGGCCGCAGTGACGGCGCGTCCTGTGTCGCCCCGGCCTGGCGCGGCGTGAAGCTGAAGGTTGCGAACACGCTGGCGGCCAGCAGCAGGCCGAGCAGGGCAGCGCGTGTGAAGGGCGCTGATGGTTGGTGAAATACGCGAGGCATAGCAGTCTCCTTGGTTGGCTCTTTGTGTAGTTGTGATTGAAAGTGAATGAATAGGCAGCGCCGCGCACTGCGTCGCCGCACAGGTTGAGCGCGCGCCGGTGCGGTACGCGCGCGCGGTATATGGAAAACACACCAAGATGTCGGGTGCGGAGAGCCAGCGGTACGGAACCGGGAGCGACCGGGTGCCCCCGAGTAGGTCTAACGCGGAGTCACCCGGTCGCTATCGCTCGCGGTTCCGTACCGGCGCATTCCGTGCATCTTGGTGTAGCGTTTCTATAGCGACCTGGCGCCTCCGAATGCGCACAACGCGGAGTCACCAAGTCGCTACCGCTCCTCGTACCGTATCAGGCAGCCACTCACTGCACTTGATCCACGAGCGTCAGCACTTGTGTGCGCACGGTTTTGCGCGCGGCGTTGCTTTGCGCCGTCGCGTCAGCGATGTTCACGCCCGGCAGCACCTTGGCGGTGAGTTCCGGCGGATATTGCGTTTCGAGTTGCGCGAACTTGTCGAAGAAGCTGATTGAGATCAGGCCGTAATCCCGCTCAGTCCCGCCGGGGTAGCGCACGGCAAACCGTTGCCAGCCCCTTTGCATGCCGCGTTTGACGCGTTCCTCGTGCAGCGGCTTCCAGTATTTGGCGATCAAGGCGGTGTATTCCGCGCCCTTGCCCGGCTCCACCTTTTGAAAATTGATCTCGGCCACGGGCGGCAGCGGTTGCGGGTTGAGCGCCGTGCTGTCGAGCAGCGTGACCAGCTCCGAGCGCACCAGGCGGATCAGCCCACGCGAACGCGCCAGGAGTTCGGTGGCGGTCGTGTTCGGAAAGACCTTGGTGAAAATCGCCGCTGGATAAGGCGTTTCGACATCGGCGAACTTGTCGAAAGTCGTGATGGTGACCCGGTCGTATTCGCGGGCGGCGCCGCCGGGAAAGCGCACGTTCCACACCGACCAGGATTTGATGATGCCCTGTTTGACGCGCTCGCGTTGGATGGGCAGATAAGCCTCTTGTTCCAGCTTGCGATACTCCGCGGCTTTGCCCGGTTCGAATTTGAAATACTCGAACAAGGCGTATTTCGGCCCCGTCGGCGAGGCGAGTTGCCCTTGCGCTTGACTGCGGTTGAGCAGGCTTGGCGCGCAAAGCGTGAGCAGCACAAACAACGCGAGCCACAACGAACGATGCGAGCCTTGGTGAATTCCGTGTGTCATGATTTTTCTCCTTGTTGGGTTGTGATTGAAATTGAAGGTAAGTGAAGCACTGCGACATGCGGCCGCTCACTGCACGTAATCGCCCAGCGCCAGCAACTCCGTCCGCACCTGCCGGCGCGCCGCATTCGTCTGGGCGCTGATGTCGGCGTATTTGAGGCCCGGATGCACCTTCTCCAGAATGCCCGCCGGCAGCGCCTCCATCTGTTCGAACTTGTCGAAGAGGTCCACCGAGACGTGGCTGTATTCACGGTCAGAGCCGCCGGGGAAGCGCAACGCGGTCAGCGCCCAGCCGCACATGCCGCCGCGCGTGATGCGCTCCTGCCAGAGCGGTTTCCAGTATTTGCGCGAGATTTCAACGTAGGCCGGCCCTTTGCCCGGCTCCGTTTTCATGAAGTTCAGACTCATGAATTTCGGCAACGCGGTGGGCTGAATGCTGTCGAGCACCTGCACCACTTCGCTGCGCACCATCTTGCGCAGCGAGCCGGTGTAAGCCAGCACGTCCGCCATTTTTTTCTCCGGGTGTTCCTTGGCGAAGCTGGCGAAGACCGCCGGCGGATAGGGCGTTTCGAGATCCGTGAACTTGTCGAAGGTAGTGATGAGCACCACGTCGTATTCGCGGGCCAGGCCGCCGGGGTAGCGCACGAGCCACTGCCACCACGCGCGGATCGCCCCGGCCTTGATGCGCTCGCGGTGAATCGGCATCCAGACGTCGCGTTCGTCCTTGCGATAGTCGGCGTTCTTGCCCGGCTCGATCTTCAGGTATTCCAGCAGGGCGAATTTCGGCGGCGCGGCCTGTGTGGCTTGTGCCGGAGTTTGCGGATAGGCGCGCTGCATCAGGCGCGGCGTGCAAAGCGCGAGCAGCACGAGCAACGCGAAACAAAGCGCGCGGATCGAGAAGCGGTGAATTACGTGTGTCATGGTTTTGATCTCCTGGTTGGTTCGGTTGTGATTGTGGGCAAATGAATGTGCGGCGGGTGCGGAAACGGCACGGCGGGCGGCCATCCGCCCAGCTTGATGCCGTTACTTCGCCGCCGCGCTTGCAATCGCGCTAAGGCGTTCCGAAGCGCTTCTTCATCTCGGCGTCAATCTCCAGCAGTGTGAAAACTTGCGTCGGGCTGCCTGCGGGACGGAACTGCACGTGGGGGAAGTCCTTCAGCTTTTTGAATAATCCGCCCGGCGTCAGGCCCAGCTTCTGCGCCTCTTCGACGTAGACCCGATAGCCGTTCTGGCCTTTCACCAGTTTGCTGATGGAAAATTCCGCCTTGCCGTCCACCAGCCAGAAACAGTCCATGGCTTCACCCCACTGATGCCAGGACAAACCGGGCGGAGCGTCGGTGACGTGACCGCCGTGCTGCGGCCCGACGCTCTCCAGACAATGCGCCAGAAAATCAGCGCCGGCGGACTGCAAGTCTTTGATCTTTGCTTTGATCTCTCCGCCGGGGCGGGCTTGCCGCCAGAGCCGGGCCTGCTCGAACGGATCGCGCAGCGTCTGGCTCGGGCGCATCTCGATGCCTCTGGCCAGACAGTTTTTCAAAAGCTCTTTGGCAATAGGTCTGAGTTTCGGAATCAGGTCGTTGATGTCTCGTGATGCCATAACATTCCCCTCTTTGGTTTGGAACAAACGTTAGCCGATCAGGCGCTCGCCAATCAGAAACGTTTCCCTGAATTTGGCGAGACCGTGGGAGCCGCCATTGACGAGGCGGCGTGCTTCTTTGAAGTTGCGGGCGAGCAGGGCTTCCTTGATCGCGCGTTCTTTCGCTTTCAGAAACGACGCCAGCAACCGCGCCGCAATGGCCGGCTCGTTGGCGCGCTCCGGCTTATCAACCAACTCATCGCCCAACCCAATGGCTGCGCCATGCACGCGATAGTTGGCGCGCCCGGTCAGTTGGATGAAACCGCGCCCTTTGAAACTGGCGCCGTCCGGCACACCTTGATTGCCCAAATCCTTGCGGTTGTCGTAGAGATCGAAAGGATGACCGCCCGGCGAAGTATTAAATTTGGATTTGAACTCGCTGAGCGGCTCGAAGCCTTCGGTCTCGACGCGAATCGTAGCCAGCGCCATCAGGATCATGTTTTTATCTCCCAGCCCTTCTGCCAACTCTGCGTCGGCCATTGCTTGCAAGACAACGGGCAGATTCGCGCTGATGTTTTTGACGGGCGTGAGCGGGAACATCTGCCGGACGAGCGCGACCGTGAACCTTTCGAGGATGGGTTTGCCGGTCGCGGGCGGCAACTCCACCGGAGCGCCCGCCCCGAATTTGTTCAGTTCAGCCAGCGTGTCCTTGCCAGCCTTGCCGTCCGCCAATAGCCCGTGACTTTTCTGAAAGCCCCGCAGCGCGATGTCCGTGGCGTCGTCAAACGTTCCACTCGGCGGGCCGGGATTGAATCCCGCCGCGCCCAGCTTCTCCTGTAGTTTGAAAATTTCCGGGCCGGAGTCGCCCTTTTTCCAGAAAGACATCTCGTGATTCCCCTTTCGTTAGTGCAGCGTTATCGGTGGTGAATACTTGCTGCGGACTTTGGTTGTTAGCGCCACCTGCCCCGCCACAATGCTCGGTTAAAAACCGCCGTCATCCCGGTAGCGCAAACTGTTAGTTTGCGGTTCTTCAGGGCACGGCGCGCGCGTCATTGCGCGGCGTGCCAGCAACGCTTGGGCGCGACACACGAGCGCTTCAGACGTCGGGCTGCGCGCCGCTCTCTGACCACGCGCTTGCCGTGCCCTGAACAACACGGCCCGCGCGTTTATTGAAAGCCCGCCTTCTTCTCTTCCGGCGTTTGCCTGAAGTCCGCCGGCACGCGCAGTTCGCCCTCTTCGAGATAAAACTCCCTGAGCGCCTTGACCTTCACTTTCACGGGCGTGGCGGTGGCGCCGTTGGCGCGCAGTTCGCCGTCGGCCTCCTGCGTTTCCTTGAGCCGTTCGGCGATGGTATTGGGCCGCGCAATGACGAGGCGCACGCCGCGGCTCAACTCCGCATCGGTAAACGTGCGGCCGCTGAAGCTGACCGCCAGCACCTGATCGAAGTCCGGCGGCGCGCTGATGAAATGGGCCAGGAAAAGTTCCTGGCCTTTGCCGAAGAGCAGGTATTCCAGACGGGCGGCGGGCGCGGCGGGCGTGAACTCGCGGAAGTGGATGACCTGTTTGACATTCACGGTAAAGTGCTCGGCCTGCGGGCGGTTGTCAGGTAGTTCGAGATGGTCGCGAAAAAAGCTGGCCTGAAACGCGCTCAGCTTGGCGCGGCTCGCCACCAGATTGGGCAGGACGAACTTTTTTTCCGGGCCCAAGGTGTAGATTTTGGTCTCCGGATGGGCCTTCCGGTCAGCGGCATAGAGCGCCTGTGGGTCGCTGCCCGGCTTCGTAAAGGTCGCTTCCAAAATCATCTGGTAACGATGCGGCGAGACGAACCCGTCGCCGCTGAACATCGGCAGATGGGAAAGAAAGACCGTCTCTTGCCCGACGATCAGCATGTTGTGAGTGGCCGCCTTTTCAGCCGCTGCGGCGTGATGTTCCGGCACGGCGAAACGCGCAGCGGCGCGAGACGCTTGCTGCTTTTGCGCGAAGCTGGATTGATCGGGCGCGGCGATCAACACAATCGCCCAGAGCGTGGCGATGAACAGGGAATGATTTTTCATGGTTTTTCTCCTGTTCGTAGTCCCGGCTTCAGGCGGCAGCGCGCGTCAGCCAAGCCCTGCCGCCTGAAGCCGGGACTACGAACGTTTCATTGTTTGACGGTTTGTGTCCCGGCGAGCGGCGGTTCGAGCGCACGTTTCGGTTGTTCGGTCTGCGTCGCCGGAGCCTGGCTGCGAATGAAATCCTGCTCGGCCTCGAAGCCGTTGCCCAGCGCCTTCCACGCGGCGCTGCGATTGAAATAGGCCAGATTGAAATCGGGCTTCAACCGGATGGCTTCGCTGTAATCGGCGAGCGCGCCGCGCAGGTCGCCGAGGGCTTTGCGCGTCAGGCCGCGATTGCTGTAGAGCAGCGCGAGGCTGGGGTCGAGCGCGATGGCTTGGTCGTAATCGCGGAGCGCGCCGCGCAGGTCGCCCTGATCGTGGCGGATGCCGGCGCGGTTGTTGAGGGCCGAGGGCAGGCGCGGATCGAGCATCAGCGCCTGTGTGTAATCGCTGAGGGCGGCGGCGAGGTTGCCTTTGTTTTGGTGGACGAGGCCGCGATTGTTCCAGGCCAGCACGGCGCGTGGGTCGAGCTTGATGGCGCGGCTGAAATCGTCGAGCGCGCCGTCCAATTCGCCCTGCTGGGAGCGCAGGTTGCCGCGCTTGATCCAGGCCAGGACGTAATGCGGGTTGAGCGCGAGGGCTTCGTCCAGATCGCCGCGCGCGGCGGCGTAATCCTGCTGGTCGTAGCGGACGACGGCGCGGTTGTAATAGAGCACCGCCGCTTCGGGGTTGACGATGCCGATGTGATTGGCCGCCACAGCGCCGGGCGAGAGTTGGGTGGCGAGTTCGAGCGCGTGGTCGAAATCGTTGAAGGCGCCGTCGAGATCGCCTTGTTGATAGCGGGCCACGCCGCGTTTGAAAAAGTCTTCGGTGGAATTGGCGCGCGGCGTTTGCGCCTGGACGGAAGCGCTAACAGAGGCGAGCGTGAAAATTACGAGACAGAGAATGCGTTTCATGTTTTGAACTCCTTTCGATTGTCTGGCGGAACAACTTTGCGCGTGGCCGGGCGGCTTTACTTCAGCACCCTGCTAACTAAAGCGTGTCGGGCAGTTGTAACCGGCCACGCGCCGGAAACTTTTCATGGGTGCGGCTGACTGACGCGCTTTACACACACTTCACCCAACGCCAGCGCGCAAGCGCCAGCCGTGAAGCGATTGCTTGTATCTGCTGGGGTGGTTGGCGGTTTATTCCGCTTCGAGAAAGTGTTGCAACTCGGCGGGCTGTTGCGGCAGCTTGCCGGGCGCACAGGCAAGCGCGCCCGCGCCCGCGCCGGTGATGCCGCCCGTGATGTTGCGGCCCCGGCCCAAGCCGGCGTACGCGCCGAAGAGCGCGCCTAACAGCGCCTCTTTTTGCCCTGGCGCGGCCAGCACGATGTCGGCCAGCGCCACGGCCAGCGGGCTGGCGGTCGGACTTTCCTTGAGTTGTTCAGCCGCTTCCATCACAGCGGCTTCAGCGCCGGCGCAGGCCAGGCGCGCGAGTTGGCGCAATTGGTGTTGGTCTTCGTGGCTGAGACCGAGCAGGCTCAGCCGCAACAGCATGTACTTCAGCCCGCGCCGCGCATCATCAAGGGCGAGCCGGCGCGCGTTGGCGTACTGCTGGCCGGCCGCTTGCGCGAGGTCTTGTTCTGCAAGGGAAAAGACGGTTTGATTCATTTCGTTCCCCCGGACACACTTCAGCCGTAACGCCGGGTAACAGGGCGCGGGCTAAGTTGTTATTGCCAGGCGCGCGGGTAACAAGTTGTGTTACCCGCGCGCGGGTTGCGCGCTACTTCGCGGGCGGAATACTGAGCTTCAATTCAAAGACATGGTCTTGGGGCTTGAACTCGTTAAATGTGGGGGGCCAAGGCGGATCCGGATCCGCCGGGTCATGCGGAATCAGGATGAGCACCTTGAATACGCCTTTATCCGTGACTGTTCTTACTTCGGCGAGTTTGGGTTTGAAGGGTTCCTTTTTCAAAGTGTCCATGACTAGCCCTAGCAATTTGCCCTCTCCGGCCAGAGGCGTTTCATATTCCAGCACCCGCAGAAACTTCTCTTGCATGTTTTGCTCCTTACTTGGAAAGAGGTAGAGCGATTTGCCAAAGCGCTCCACCGAATTTTCGGCAATGCCGTATTGTCGCGGCTTCAACGATTGGCATAGAATGCCGCCACCGTTGAGTTCAGCCGTGAGTCCCGCAATGACTCACGCCATGTTTCCGCCCTCCACACGGCATCGAGTTCGGGTTGTTACTTACTGCTTGTCTGCTGTAATGCACGATAGACCAGTGTGCTTTGATAGTCTTTAAGGTTTGGGAAAATTCCGGCTAAAGTCCGCTGAAATTTTTCCGGCCAGGGGGAGTAACTCGATGAACACACGACCACGCATGATTTACGAATTCGGCCCGTACCGTCTGGAACTGGCTGAATGCCGCTTGTTGCGGAACGGCAAAGAGGTAACGCTCAGGCCAAAGCTTTTCGATCTGCTGGCCGTGCTGGTGCAGCGCGGCGGGCAGATGATCGAGAAAGACGAGCTATTGCAAACCGTCTGGCCCGACAGCGCCGTCGAAGAAAACAACCTGACCGTCAGCATCAACGCGCTACGCAAAAGCATCGGCGAACATTACATCGAAACCGTTTCGAAACGCGGTTACCGCTTCACGGCGGCGGTCAAGCCGGTGTCTGCGGATGCGCCAGCCACGGCTCAGCCCAGTGTGCCCGTGTTACCGCCCGGTGAATTGCAGCCGCCCGGCGGCGCGTTGCCGTTGCATTCGCGCCTATACATCGCGCGCCACACCGATGCGCAATTCGGCGCGGCCATCGCGCGGCGCGACAGCATCGTGCTGGTCAAGGGCGCGCGTCAGGTGGGCAAGACTTCGTTGCTCGCGCGCGGCTTGCAACAGGCGCGGGCGGCGGGCGCGGCGGTCGTGCTGACCGACTTTCAACACCTCAACGCCGAAGCCTTTGCCACTGTCGAAAAGCTCTTGCTGACGCTGGCCGAATTGATCGCCGACCGGCTCGACCTGGATACGCCGCCGCACGAACACTGGAACAGCTTTCTCAGTCCGAGCAGCAATTTCGAGCGCTACTTGCGGCGGCAGGTGCTGGCGCGGCTGACGACGCCGCTGGTGTGGGGTTTGGACGAAGTTGACAGGTTGTTCAGCTTTGCTTACGCCAGCGAGATTTTCGGCTTGTTCCGCTCGTGGCATAACCTGCGCGCGCTCGAACCCGAAGGGCCCTGGCCGCGCCTGACGCTGGCGCTGGCTTATGCCACCGAAGCGCATCTGTTTATCACCGATCTCAATCAATCGCCTTTCAACGTTGGCACGCGGCTGGTGCTCGAAGATTTCACGCGCGAGCAAGTGGCCGAATTGAATGAACGCTACGGCGCGCCGCTTGGTGATGCTGCCGAGGTCGCGCGCTTTTTCGCCTTGCTGGGCGGGCATCCTTATCTGGCGCAGCGCGGCTTGTATGAACTGGCGCAACACGGTCTCGCGTTGACGGCGCTCGAAACGCAAGCCGACCAGGACGAAGGTTTGTTCGGCGATCATTTGCGGCGGCTGCTGGTGTCGCTCGAACGCGATGCGGCGTTGTGCGAAGCCTTGCGCGCGTGGTTGCGAGGCGAGGCCGCGCTGGCGAACGCGGAGTTTTACCGGCTGCGCAGCGCGGGCGTGCTGGCGGGCGAAGCAGCAGCCGAAGCGCGGCCACGCTGCGAGTTGTATGCGCGTTACTTGAAACAGCGGCTGTTGTGATGGTGTCAGCAGTCGCATTCTCTTCGTCGCAGAGCGACGGCTGACTTTAGCCGTGGGTTTCAACCCACGGAACGTTCGGCAATAGTTCCCGCGTCGCGGAGCGACGCTTGATGCTTGGCGTAATTCGCATTGTGTTTTTCCGTCATCACGATGCAATGGAAAAGCGAGGTACAGGTTTGCCATTTCGTTTTTCCGTCAATCCTTCAAGCGTCGCTACGCGACGCGGGATGCGCGCGCTGTCGTCCGTGGGTTGAAACCCACGGCTAAAGTCAGCCGTCGCTCCGCGACGAAGAAAGTGCGCATTTCGTAAAAAGATATGGGTAATGACAAGCCCCGCGTCGGGCTACTGATACGAGTTCAATGATGGACACATTGCAAAAACAATTCGCGCCCGGTTTTTATGTGGTCGGCGGCACGCTGCGCCACGATGCGCCGTCGTATGTCGAGCGGCGCGCCGATCACGAGTTGTTTGAAGCCCTGGCGCGCGGCGAATTTTGTTACGTGCTGACGGCGCGCCAGATGGGCAAATCGTCGTTGATGATTCGCACGGCGATGCGGCTGCGCGCGGCGGGTTGCGGTGTCGCCGTGCTCGATCTGACCGCCGTGGGCCAGAACCTGACGGCGGAGCAATGGTACGGCGGGCTGCTCTTGCAAGTCGGTCAGCGGCTCGAATTGGAAGACGAGTTGATCGAGTTCTGGCAAGCGCAAACGCTGCTCGGCCCGTTGCAACGCTGGCTGGCGGCGTTGCGCACGGTGGTGTTGGCGCATTATCCAACCAGGCGGCTGGCCGGGCGGCTGGTGATTTTCATTGACGAGATTGACGCGGTGCGCAGCTTGCCGTTTTCGACTGATGAGTTCTTTGCCGGGTTGCGCGAATGTTACAACCTGCGCAGTGAAGACGCGGAACTGGAGCGCCTGAGTTTTTGTCTGTTGGGCGTAGCGACACCAGCGGACTTGATCCGTGACACCCGCACGACGCCTTTCAACATTGGCCGCCGCGTCGAATTGCACGATTTCACCGCCGCCGAAGCCGCGCCGCTCGCGCAAGGCTTGAATTGCCCCGCGCCCAGCGCCGGCGCTTTGCTGGCGCGCATTCATCACTGGACGAACGGCCATCCTTACCTGACGCAACGCCTCTGCCAGGCCGTCGCCGAAGCCAATCTGCAAGCCACCAACCACCAGCCGCAATTGCCGCAATTAGTGGATGAGTTGTGCGCCGAATTGTTTTTCACGCGGCGCGCGCAGGAACGCGATGACAATTTGCTCTTTGTGCGCGAACGCCTGTTGCGCAACGAGACCGCTGTGGCGAGCCTGCTCGATCTTTATGCCAAGGTGCGCAAGGGTCGCCGCGTGATGGATGACGAAGCCGATCCGCGGGTGAGCACGTTGCGCTTGGCGGGCATTACGCGCGGCGCGCCCGCCGGGTTGGCGGAAGCAGGCTTGCAAGTGCGCAATCGCATCTACGCGCGCGTTTTCGATCCGGCCTGGGTTGCGGCGAACATGCCGCAGGCCGAATTGCGGCGGCAACGCGCGGCCTATCGGCGCGGCATTGTGCGCACGGCCTTGTTGAGCGGGTTGTTGCTGGCGCTGGTGGGCTGGCTGGCTTTCACCGCCATCCGCCAACGCAACCGCGCCGAACAGGAAGCCGAAGCGCGGCGGCAGTTGCTTTACGATTCGCAACTGCGCTTTGCCTGGCAGGAGTACCAGACCATCACCAACACTGACCGCATCGAAGAGTTGTTGGATGGCACCCGTCCGCAACCCGGCCAGAACGATTTGCGCGGGTTCGAATGGTATCAACTCTGGGCGCTCACGCATGGCGGCGTGTGGAGCTGGCAGGAGACACACAAAGTCGTCGCCACAGCCTTCTCCCCGGATGGCCAGACGCTGGCAATCGGTACGGCCAATCGCACGGGCGCGCACGGCGACAATCACTATCTGGTGAAACTCTACGACTTCAACACACGGCGCGAACTGCGTTCATTCCTCACACCCGCAGGCAACAGCTTCGATCTCATCAGCTTTACGCCAAACCTTGAACGTGTAGCCACAGATAGCCCCGGCAATAACGTTGTGATGTGGGATGTGCTGACGGGCCAGCCGTTGGCGGTATTCAAAGGACACACCGCTTTGCTGACGGTCATCGCCTTTGCGCCCGATGGCCGCTGGCTGGCGACCGGCGATGTGACCGGCGTCGTGAAGCTCTGGGACACGGCGACGGGCCGCGAACGATTGACGCTGGGACAAAGCAAGACAGGCGCGCCGCCCTCGCACGACATCACCTGGCTCGCCTTTGCGCCGGATGGCCGCCGGCTGTTGGCCGCCGATGGCACATCAACCGCGCGTTGGTGGGAAACCGCGACAGGCCGCGCGCTGCCGCCGTTCACCTTGCCGGATGGCTTTGTTCAAAACGCCGTCTTTCTGCCCGGCGGCAAACAGATATTGATGGGCGACAAAGACAGCGTATTCCACCTGTGGGACGTAGCAGCGCGGCGGCATTTAACCCGCTGGAACGGTCACGCCGGCTTTATCAAAGCCTTCGCTTTCGCGCCTGATGGCCGCACGTTGGCGACCGGCAGTTATGACCGCACCGTCAAACTCTGGCCGTTGGCGACGCTGCCTAAACAAGCGCCGCAACCCACGACGTTGCGCGGCCACGGCTCGGCGGTTTATTGCCTGGCCTGGTCGCCCGATGGCCGCTGGCTGGCGACGGGCAGTTTGGACAACACCGTCAAACTGTGGGACACGCACGTGCCGACCGACTTGCGGCTGCCGGCGGAAACGGTGGTTTCTTGGCACGCGACGGCGTTCACCAGCACGCACGAATTACTGGCGCTCGGCACGAGCAAAGGCGGAGAGGTGAAGCTCTGGAATCTGTCTACCGGCCAGACATTGGCGCAACTCAGCGGGTTGGAACCGGACAAGCCGTTGTTGTGCGCCGTCTTTTCGCCCGATCAACAGTTGGTGGTGACGAGCGGCATGGATTCGCTGGTCAGGCTCTGGGATACGGCCAGCGGGAAGCTGCTGCAAACGCTGGATCGGCACACGTCACTGGTCAAAGGCTTGGCCTTTTCAGCCGATGGCAAGTTGCTGGTGTCAGGTGGCGACGATTCATTATTCCAACTCTGGGAGACAGCAACGGGGCGCGCGTTGGGCCAATTCAAAAGTGAGGTGGACAATGCCTGGCGCGCGGCCTTTGCGCCGGATGGCCGCACACTGGCGGGGGCTTGCCGCGACGGCAGCGTGAAGCTGTGGGACGTGGCGACGCAACGACTCTTGCGCAGCTTCAATGGGCACACGGACAGAGTCAAAGCCCTGGCCTTTTCGCATGACGGCCACTGGCTGGCGACCGGCGGCGATGACGGCATCATCAAATTGTGGGAAGCCGCCACGGGCCGCGCGCTGAAAACGCTGGGACGCAGCGACAAACTGCAACGCCTCGCCTTCTCGCCCGACGGCAAACGCCTGGTCACGGGCGGTGTGGATGGCGCCGTCAAACTCTGGGATCTGACCACCGGCCAGGAACTGCTGACCTTGCCAGGCCACCAGGACGAAGTGACTTCGCTCACCTTTGCGGGCGACGGGTTGAGCCTGGCAACCAGCGGCGGCGACGGCACAGTGCGGCTTTGGCGCGCGTCGGCTGCTAGGCAGTAACGGAGGAGCAAGACCTGCGTGCCTGCCCTGACCGGCGCTACACGAGATGCTTCTTGAAAAAGTCAGTCGTTCGCTCCTTCGACAACTTGATCGCGTCAGCCCCGCGAAAGCCGTGTCCCTCGCCCTTGTACTTGTGATATTCGAAGTCAGCCCCCTGCACCTTGCCGGCCTTCACCAGCCGTCCCGCCAGTTCATCGCTTTGCGTGATAGGGACGATCTGATCGGCGTCGCCGTGATGAATTTGAACGAGCGGCAAATCGCCGAGGTGATCTGCCAGGCCATTGAATGGCCCCTGAGAAATCGGCGCGTAGAATTCGACCACGGCGCCAGCGGCAACGCCCGGCTTGAGCTTCGCGCGACGCAGGGCGAGGTTACCGCCGAGCGAGAAGCCGAGCAGGCCGCGCTTCGCCTTTTTGTCCACCTCGGGCCGGCTGGCCGCGAAGTTCAAGCAGTCGCCGAGCGTGTCCAGCCATTCGCCGTGATGGGCCGGATAGTCATGCGAGACCGTGGCAAAACCTTCCGGCGTACCGCTGCGCTCAAAGAAGTGCGGCAGCAGCACCACGAAGCCTGCGCGCGCCAAATGCTGCGCGAAGTCGCGGAGCGCCGCGCCCACGTCGTGGCCCAGGATTACTCCCAGCCCCTCCGTGCCGTAAGCCAGGACCACCGCCGGATGCGACCCGGACGCCGCCGGTAAAAATAACTCGACGGTGATCTTTTTTCCGCCGCTGTCGAATGTCGTAGTCGTCATTTGAGTCTCCTTTTCAGCCAGCACAACGCTGCTTGACGCCCGGCAGCAGCGCACCTGCCGCCAGGAAGTTTTTGGGATTTGAGGCGGTTGGCCGCCTCTACCAACAAAGGCGAGTTTCGGGCGGCAAAGCGGCCAACCGAATTGGAAAAATAGCGCGCGCAGCAAGGCTGTGTTAGATTGCGCGCCATTCAGGCAGTACTCACCAGCACCACACGGAACAGTTTGAGGCACGGCAAATGGCAGTTTCTTCTACGCACGATGGCACACACGAAGTCACACGCTTGCTCACCGCGTGGAGCGCGGGCGACCAAGATGCTCTCGCCCAACTCGCCCCGCTCGTTGAAGCCGAGCTGGAACGGCTGGCGCACGCTTATCTAAACAAGGAACGCGCGGGCCACACGCTGCAAACGGGGGCGCTGGTCAACGAGGCCTATCTGCGTTTGATTGATTGGCAAAACCAGGATTGGCAGAACCGCGCGCATTTCGTCGGCGTGGCGGCCCGCTTGATGCGCCACGTGCTGGTGGATTATGCGCGCCGCCGCCAGTTGCCCAAACACGGTGGCGAGCTGTTGCGCGTTTCGCTCACGGCGGCGGCGCGCGCACCGCAAGCGCTCGACCCTGAGATCGTGGCGCTCGACGAGGCCTTGAAGACGCTGGCCGCTTTCGATCCGCGCCAGAGTTCCATCGTCGAGTTGCGCTTTTTCGGCGGCTTGACCGAAACAGAAGTGGCCGAGGTGTTGCAGATCAGCGAACGCACCGTGCGCCGCGAATGGAGCGTGGCGCAGGCCTGGCTTTACCGCGAATTGCAACGGGCTGAGCCGGACAAAGCCAACCACGGGGCACACGGGGCGCACGGGGAAAGCCAATAATCAAGGGCATCCCCGTGTGTTCCGTGCATCCCGTGGTTGAACCTGTCTGACAATCTTTTGATAAAGTTGAAATTTGGTAACTACTCAGCCGGTAGCCGTGTCAGTAGCCCGACCGTGAGGAAGGGCGGGCTTCAATCAGACCAATGGGTTTTATTTGAAGCCCGCCCTCCCTCACGGTCGGGCTACTGACACGGGGCTGAGCAGTTACTTTCTTTAAATCTATAGCACGCCGCGTTCACTGCTGTGCGGCCACGCTGTGTGCGGGCGCCGGCATTTGGAAAGCGCGCTTCACGCGGCTTTCGTCCTTGTCCAGCGGGCGGCCTTCGATCAGCGGATACGACCACTTGCGCAGCGCGGGGATGTGGACGTTGATCCAGTAATCCCACCAATCAATCGTGCTGGCGTCATAACCGAAGGCCGCGCGTTCGTCAGGGGGGAGGGCGGCGGAAAGTATCTCCACGTTCTTCGCTTCAAAGACGTGGTCGTTGTGGAGAATGAAAGGCTCGTATAGCTCGATCAGTTTTTCGACCCGATCCAAATCGCGTTCGCGGCGCACCAGGGGCGAGCGCCACATCGGCAAGGGCGAGACGATGCGTTGCAGCGCGCGAATGACCTGTTTTTGGCGCGGGGCCGAAAACGATTCGTAACGTTCCTTGGTCACCGGGATCGAATCGAAGTAAAGCTTCAGCCGGTGATCGAAATCGTCCTGGGCACGGTAGTACTTACGATGCGCGAGGCCCGTCAACTCAATCGAGCGGCGCATATCGCAAGGATTGATCGCCGAGGTCGCCAGTTGATAAAGCGGCGCGTGCCGCCGTTCGACCAGGGCCGCCGCGATCAAAATCATCCCACGGCAAACCAGATCAACCGGGATGATGTCGAGGCACTTTTTTTCGTTCGAGGGCAGTTGGCGGAAGAAGGTGCCGAGCAGGTAAGACAACGGCGCACTGGTGTTGACGCCTTCGTTCCAGCCTTTGAACGGGTCGTGCGTGGACGTTTCGACGATCGAGGGCCGCACGACGGCAATCGGCAAACCCGCGCCCAGCTTGACGATCAGCGCTTCGGCCAGGCTCTTGGTCAGCGTGTAGGTGTTCGGCCAGCCGAGCTCTTTTGCGCGCTTCATCCCGGCTTCGGTCAGTTCGTAACGCACCCAGCGTTGGCGCTGTTTGCGGACTTGCGCGGCGAGTTCGGTGGCGCTCAGTCCTTTGCCTTTGGCGCGGACTTGTTGTTTGAGTTGTTCGGTGACTTCTTCAGATTCGCTGCGCGCCTCAATCTCTTTGGCGAGGTCGTGCAGCGCGGCGTGTTCGGTCGCGGCGTCGAAATCGGGAATGCCTTTCGGCGAGTAGTTCGGTTTCAACGCCTCGTTCACGCGGCCATCGCGGAAGCCGACAACGTAACACGTCGAGAGATGCAGCAGCGCCACGTGGTCACAGGCGCGCACAAAATCCAGCATCAGCACGGTGGCGTCCACATTGATCGAAAGCGCCTGGCGCAAGTCAGGATTGAAATCGGTCAGCCCTGAACTGTTGACGATCACATCCACTTCGCGCTGCAAACGCAGCCGTGTCGCTTCGTCAAAACCGAGGTTGGGCAAGGTCACGTCGCCTTCGACAATCTCGACCTTGGCGCTGATGAACTCGGTCAGTCTGTCGCCGTAGCGTTCATAGAACTGATCGAAGAGCGGCGATTCTTCGATGACTTTTTCAAAGCGGCGCACGGCGCTGTTGGAACGGTTGCGTCGAATCAACAGAAACACCTTGCCGATTTCCGGCAGGTCGCGCAGCACTTTCGCCAGCCAGACTTTGCCGATGAAGCCGGTGAAGCCGATCAGCAAGACGTTTTTGCCCGCCAACGCTTCTTTCATTGAGAGCCGGTCGAGTTGCTGATGCGCTTCATACACGATGGCGGGTGTTGCCATCGGCGCAAGCGTGCGGGCAGTGGGCGCGATGGCGCGGCGCAACGTTTCAGGCAGATAGTCGAGCTTTTGCGCAAGTTTTTCTTCTGACCAGCGGCCATCAGGATTGCCGCCGATAAAGCGCGCCAGCACCTGGCGCGGGCGGATGACGGGTGTACGCAACCGCCCGGTCGCCAAGCCATCGCGGAACTCCAGACGGTTGGTCAGCAGATATTCGACGCCCAGGTGCGCGGCCAGCGGGCGCATCACGTGATCCAGGCCCTGGCTGACGAGGATGATCTTTTCGCCCCGCGCCAACGCTTCTTTCAGCTTGGCTACGCCCGGCGCTTTGAGTTTGGGCTTGACGTGGTAATGGAAGTATTCCTCACCCAGCAAATCGAGGCGATCCTGGCTGATGCCGCGCAGCAGCGTGTGCAAACAGCGCGTGGCAAATTTGCGTTCAGCGGCGTAAAGCAGTGGCCTTACCAGCGCCGACAGGAACAAACCGCCGCGCCGCAACCAGCGTTCAGAAAAGCGTTGCGAGTTCCAGGTGAAAAAGCCGATGGGGCGCACGGCGCTCAGGTTGAGCAGGCTGCCTTCGGCACGCCAGAAAACGCCATCCGGCGGGCAGGGCATATGGGGCTCTGCCGTTTGTAGTGTTGCGGCTGATGGCGCCGGGAATTGACCCGCAGTTTGACCCGAAATTTGAGAGGATGCGTTCACGTTGGTGCCAGCTTATTTCTGACTGGGGCAAGCGTTGCAAGGCATAAGTAGAGGCCAATCCGTTGAAACTACATGCACGTTGGCCGTGGGTCAAAAGCCGTGTGCGGTTCCACGTTTACGCCTTGAACTGCTGTCCCGGTTGTAATGTTGTTTGGCGTTGAGCCTGTGTTGAGGTCTGTGCCTCAATTCGTAAGCCGCATGAGACATTAAATCAGAAGTTCCGTCAAATCAGGCCTGCGGCAGGCGCGGGCGCAGACACAGACCGGAAAAAGTTTAAGTTGCCACGCCGGAAATGACCGGACTATAATCGCGCCCGACTTTCCAAGGTTGCGTCAGCAACTTCCAATTGGCAATCCCCAAGCAATATCGTGCAGGTTCTGAGCCGGTGGTTTCTAAGGACAAGGTGACGGTGGCATGAGACAAGGGAATGGCTTTTCCGAAACGGCCTGGCTGATCTGGCTTTCGGGCGCGGGCTGTGACGGTTGCACGCAAGCCTTGATTGGCGCGGCTGAGCCCAGCCTCGAAGATTTGCTCCTCGGCAATATCCCGGATGTGCCGCGCTTGGCGCTCATTCATCCGCAATTCGGCCCGCACTTTTTTACCCAACCCAAAAATTCATCCCGCTCAACCGGTTCGTTGCGGCCCGTCAATGAAAATTACTGGAAGCCGGGCGAGAGTTACGAAACGCTCTTGCGGCGCGCGGCGGCGGGCGAATTGCACCCGTATCTATTGGTGTTGGATGGCGCGTTGTATGAGGAACCTGTCGCCACAAACGGCAGCTTTGCCCAAATTGGCGCTGACCGCGAAGGCCAGCCGCTGACGACCGCCAGTTGGTTAAAGCTGTTGGCCCCGCACGCCGAGGCCGTGCTGGCCGTAGGCAGTTGCGCTAGTTTCGGCGGCATGCCGGCGGCGACAGTTGACGCCACAGTTGCCAACGGCGTCGTGGTCAAAGGCATTGAAGACGTTTTGGGCAAGCAGTTCCGTAGCCAGAGCGACTTGCCCGTGATACATCTGCCGGGTTGTGCGCCGGCGGGTGAATGGATGCTTGAAACGCTGCATTACATTTTCTTGCACCTGGCACACCTGGTGCCGCTCGACCTGGATGAAACCGGCCGGCCGCGCTGGTTATTCAACAAAGAAACCTATCCCTTGCCGCCGCGCGCTGATTATCCACCAGCGGCGGATTTCGACGCGGCGCGTTCACCCAAAGTGGCGTGTACTGTGCCCGCCCAGGGTTGGTTGCGCGGCTTGGGCGGATGCACGCGGATGGGCGGCAGTTGCATCGCTTGCACGGAGCGCAATTTTGCCGACCGGCATTTGCCGTTCGCGCGGCCTGATGCGTTTGCCGCTTAGATCGGATTTCAATTCGGTATACGGGAAATTGGTGGGACGATTTGGCTAATCGTCCCACCGGCTTCCTGGCCTGATTCAGCAGTTCAGTTTGACCGGCTGACTTGTAGGAAGAGAGGGATACGTGAGTTTTCACGACGCAGTGCTAACCAGTGAGCGGACGGAAGCTGGGTTGGCGTCCGAACTGCGCTTCGACAATTTGCCTATCCGCAGCGCTGCCGAGGGCGGCTTCTCTCTCTGCGAGGGCGTTTGGCCAGAGCCGTTCAGCCTGAAAGGCGGCGCAGAACGGCGCGAACAGGCGCGCACGCGCGCGCAGGTGATTCAAGAGCTGCGCCAAAAGCCGGAAGTCCAGACCTTTGAAATTTCCACGCTGACACAAACCAGCAGCGGGCTGGGCCTGTACAGCGTGATTGATCTGGCGCAACGCAAAGTCTGGGACGCGCGCTTGAGCATGAATTTGCTGCGCGAGTTCGAGCCGCTGTTGCTGCAACGCCATCCTTCGGACGCGCTGCATTTCGCCAGCCGCGCGTGCGGGCGCGATAGCGGCGCGCAAACGATTGCCTCGATTATGGCGTTGGAGATGGCTTATGGCGTAACGCCGCCGCCGCTAGTGGTGTTGATTCGCAACCTGGGTCAATGCGCAGAGTTGATCGCCAACAATCTGTATAGCCTGTTTTTGCTGGCGGGCACCGATTACTCCGAAGCCGTGCTGAGCCGCTCGAATCCCGCGCTCTGGCGCAAGGCCCAACAGAGCGCCGCCCCCGGCGCGTTGCTGCACGGCATGCCGACCATCGCGGGCATTATGCTGGGTTTGAATCGTATGCAAGGGCATTTGCACAGCGAGGCCTGGCAGACGCTGCGCACGGCGCGCGAGTTGACGGCGATTCTCTTCGGCAAGTATCCGCATCCGACGACGCTTTATCCGGGCGGTGTTGGCATCAATGCGGACAAGGAATTATTCACGCAGGTGCTGGGCCGCGTGAATCAATTGCTCGATTTCAGCAAGCGCGTGCTGGCGCTCTGGAACGACGTGATTAACTTCCTGCTCGAAAGCGAGCCGCGTTTCAAACGCGCGGGCGCGACCCCGGCGAATTTTCTGAGCGCGGGGCTGTGGGATGATCCGCAGAGTTACGATGCGAGCTTTGAAAATTGCAGCGCCTGGGGCGAACGGCGCGGCGCGACGCCCGGCGTCGTCATCAACGGCAGATTGCGGACGACGCGGCTGGCCGAGTTGAACCTGGGCGTAGAAGAGTTTGTCGAACATTCGTATTACCAACCGTGGGTGGGTGATTATTGCGATGTTGATTTGGCGGGCGCGCCGCTCTCGCCCTTCCATCCGTGGAATAAACAAACCTTGCCGCAACCGTCCGCGCGCGCCTGGCTGGGGCGTTATTCCTGGTTGACCGCGCCGCGCTGGGATCGCGAAACCGTCGAGACCGGCGCGCTGGCGCAATTGTGGATCACGGCGCTGGCGGGCTCCCTGGAAAGCGAATTCATCCATATCACAGGTCAGGGGCTGGAAATTGAATTGCCGAAAGTTCAACTGCCCGCCTTTAGATTCACCTGGCAACTTCCAGCGCACCCGAACACCTTGGAGCGCGTGCGTGCCCGCGCCGCGCAAACGGCGTATGCGGCGGTGATGGCATTTGAAATGTTGTTGCAGGCCTTCGATTACCTGCGGCGTCCCGGCCAGCGTGAACTTTCGGCGCCGTATCAAGTGCCGAAGCTGGCGATGGGCGTGGGCTTTGGTGAAAGCGGGCGCGGCCCGGCGCTGCATCATCTGTTGATCGCCGACAGCAAGCTGCTCAATTACCAATTGAGCACGCCGTTGAATTGGCTGGCCGCGCCGCGCGATTGTTACAGCGCGCTCGGCGTCATCGAAGCCGCCTTGATGAATACGCCGATTCTGGAAGAGTTTGCTGAGCCGGACGCATTTACCGGCATTGATTTGCTGCGGACGATTCGCAGTTTCGATCCGTGACTGTTGAAGTCAAAAAAGACTTTCACCACGAAGCAAACGAAGGAAACGAAGAAAAGAGGCAGCTTTTCTGGCAGGCTTCCCAAATTCTTCGTGTTCTTCGTTTCTTCGTGGTCGCAGTTCTTGAAGTCTTTACGACCCCAAATGATCCTGCATCCCTGATGTGCCCTGATAAGGAGGCAGCCCATGCGATTACCCAGTTGGAAGTTCAAAAATAACGAGACCGAGATTCAAGACAAGCTGCAACAAGAGACGGCCTGGCCGGATATGTTCGCCAATTTGCAAAGCGCGTATGCCGAGTTGACCAACGCACAATTTGAACTGGAGCGGCGCGCCTCTGAAATCGCCGAGACGCGCGACCTGGTGCAACAGATCATCTCTTCGATGTCAGAGGCCTTGTTCCTGACCGACCGCGCGGGCCGTGTCGTGCGCGCCAATCCGGCGGCGGCGGCGCTGTTGGGCTGCAACGAAGAAGCCATTCTGGGCCGCTTGCTTTCGGTCGTTTGCAACAACGAAGAAATTCCGGCGACCCCGTGGAAGCTGATGGAAATGGCGAATGGCGGGCGCACCGTCACGCTGGACATTGACGTGCGGCCCCCCGAAGGCCAGATGATTCCGGTCAGCTTCTCACTGACGTTGATGCACGACAAACAGGACAAGATCACCGGTGTGCTGGCCGTGGCGCGCGATATGCGCGAACAGCGGCGCCTGATTCACAGCCTCGTCTCGGCCCGCACGCGCTTTCAGGAATTGCTCGAATTCGCGCCCGACGCCATCGTGCTGGCGAACCAGGAAGGCAACATCGTGCTGGTCAATTCGCAAACCGAAAAGCTCTTCGGTTACAACCGCGAAGCCCTGCTCGGCCAAAGCGTAGAGTTGCTGGTGCCCGAACGCTATCGCAAAAAAAATGGCGCAGCGGCGGCGGCTGAAACGGACGGCAACGGCGATCTCAGCGATCTGAGCGGCATCCTGGAAAACCAGACTGAGAATCGCAACGCGCTGATCTTGCAAAACGCCGATGAAAGCGCGCAGCAAATCGAATTTTATGTCGTGGACGCGCGGGGCCGCGAATTTCTGACCGAGATCACCCAGCGCCCCATCGTCACCGAAGACGGGCTGTTGCTGATGAGCGTCATCCGCGACGTCAGCGAACGGCAGCGCATTCAACAGGAATTACACAACAGCGAAGCCCGTCATCGCGCGCTGGCCGAAACCGCGCAGGATGTGATTCTGACGATGGATGCCGAGCGCACCATTCGCTTTGTCAATTCGGCGGTAATGCGGGTTTTCAACTACCAGCCCGAAGAATTGATCGGCAAATCAGCCAGCGTGTTGTTGCCCAATAGTGGCGGGCCGGAAACCGCGCGCGCGCCGGTCGGCACCGGCAAATTGCGGCAGGATAGTTCGCGGCAGGAAACGATCGCGCTCTGCAAAGACGGCAGCGAAGTCCTGGTTGAAATCTCGCACAGCCAATTCAAGCAACAGGGGCAGGTGCTTTACACCGCCTTCATCCGCGACATCACCGAGCGCCGCCGCATTGAGGGCAAGTTGCGCGAGAGCGAAGAGCGTTATCGCAACGTCGCGCTCACGGCGTCGGAAGTGATCGTCACGATTGACGAACAGATGGCGGTTCAATTCGCCAACCCGGCGGTCACGCGCGTCTTCGGTTACACGCCCGAAGAAATGATGGGCCAGCCGATCACCATGATTATCCCGCCGCAGTTGCAGGCCGCGCATACGGCTGGGATGGAGTGTTATCTGAAGTCGGGCGAGCGCAAGCTGAATTGGAACAGCATCGAAGTGCCCGCACAGCACAAGGACGGGCGCGAGCTACAGATCGAACTCTCCTTTAGCGAATTCAACCGCGAGCAGCGCCGCTACTTCACCGGCATCATCCGCGACATCAGCGACCGCAAGCGGATGGAACAGCAGATTCAAGAAAGCGAAGAGCGTTACCGCAACGTCGCGCTCACAGCGGGCGAAGCCATTGTGACCGTGGACGAAGACGACACGATTCAATTCGCCAACCCGGCCATCGCGCGCGTCTTTGGCCACGAGGCGCAAACCTTGCTCGGCCGCAAGGTCAGCGAATTGATGCCCGCTTACGACCAGCACATACACAAAGCCAGCGCGACCAATGGCTCGACCAAACGCGGCTATGATTGGCAAGGCGTCGAATCGCGCGGCCTGCACCGCGACGGGCGCGAAGTTGCGCTCGAAGTTTCTTTCAACGAATTCACCCGCGCAGGCAAGCGGTTGCGCACCGGCGTCATCCGCGACATCACCGAGCGCAAGCGGGTCGAAGCGAAGTTGCGCCTGAACATGCGCGCGCTCGAAGCCAGCGCCTTCCCGATTTTGATTTCCGACGCGCTCGCGCCCGATATGCCGCTGAGCTATGTCAACCCGGCGTTTGAACGCACGACGGGTTACAGCGCCGCCGAGGTGCTCGGCAAAAACTGCCGCTTCCTGCACGGCGAGGAACGCGCGCAAACGGGTCTGGTTGAATTGCGCGCGGCGTTGCGCGAGGGCCGCGATTGCACGGTGACGCTGCGCAACTTCCGCAAAGACGGCACGCTGTTCTGGAACGAACTGACCGTCTCGCCAGTGCGCGACGCGCAAGGCAGGGTGACGCATTTTGTCGGCTTCGAGAACGACATCACGGCCAAGAAAAATGCCGAACAGGCCGTGCTGGAAGCCACCGCCGTGCAACGCGCCATTCTCGATTTCGCCAGTTACGCGATTATTGCGACCACGCCCGACGGCGTGATTACTACCTTCAATCCAGCCGCCGAAAAGTTGCTGGGTTACAGCGCCAGTGAGTTGATCGGGCAACAGAGTCTCGTCATTCTGCACGACCCCAGCGAATTGGCTGACCGCGCGCAAACACTGGCCGCAGAGTTGGAACAAGCCGTTGCACCCGTAGGCACGCCCAATGTTGACGTGCTGTTTGCCAAGGCGCGCATGAATCAGCCCAATGAATCCGAATGGACTTACCTGCGCAAAGACGGCGCGCGCCTGCCCGTCAATCTTTCGGTTTCGGCGCTGCGCGATGCGCACGGCGAACTCACCGGCTTCCTGGCGATTGCGAATGACATCACCGAACGCAAACGCGCGCAGGAACGCTTCACGCGGCAAACTGCTTTGCGCCTGGCGCTGTCAGAAGCGCTCGCCGATGCCACCGCCAGTCCGCAACAATTGCTCAGCCAGACGCTGGCAATCGTGGCTGAGCAGATGCAAGTCGAAATCGCGCGTTGTTGGTTGCGCGATGACCAGAGCGGTCAGCTTGAATTGCAAGCTTCCACTGGCACTGCACTGTTGACTGAAAGCGCGGCTTCGTCCGGCCACGAGACATCCGCACAAGGGCGCATCGGGCAGATTGCGCGGGCGCGCAAACCGCTCCTCGCAAACAGTGCGGTTGGACTCTTTGAACACGGCGACAGCGATTCTGTGCTCATCGAATTGGATACACACTCCACCGCTCAGCGCGAGCAGGAATTTGCCGAGACCGCCGGGTTGACGGCCTTCGCCGGTTATCCGTTGCTGGCGGGTGAACGGCTCTTGGGAGTTCTGGCAATTTATGCGCGCCAACCACTGGATGCCGACGTGCTGAGCGCCTTGGGTGCTGCTGCGGATGCGCTGGTGCTCGGACTCGAACGCCAACGCGCGCAGGAAGAGCGTGCCCGCTTACAAGCCCGTGAGACGGCCCGTGCCAATCAGCACGCGGCGCTGCGCATTGAAATCAGCAGCGCGCTCAACCAACTCGACACCACCCTGCCAGCGATGTTGCAAGGCTGTGCCCAAGCTGTCGTCAATCATCTTGATGCCGCTTGTGCGCGCGTGTGGCTGGTGAATGACAGCGGCGCGACCGTGGAATTGCAGGCAAACGCCGGGCTTGCCGCGCACACCGGTGAGGCGCACCAATCCGTCCCCGTCGGCAAAGCTGAAATCGGCTTGATTGCCGCAGAGCGGCAACCGCACTTAACCAATGATGTGTTGAATGATTCGCGCGTCGTTGACAAGGAATGGGCCGCGCGCGAAGGCTTGACGGCCTTTGCCGGGTATCCGCTGCTGGCGCAAGGCCGCGTGTTGGGCGTGCTGGCGATGTTTGCCAAACACGAACTCGAACCGGATACGTTCAACGCGCTGGCCGCTGTCGCCGATCAAATCGTGCTCGGCGTCGAACGCCACAAGGCCGAAGAGGCCCGCGCCGCGTTGCTGGCGAATGAGCAAGCCGCGCGCCGCGAAGCCGAAGAAGCCAGCCGCTTGAAAGACGATTTCCTGGCCATGATTTCGCACGAACTACGCGCGCCGCTCACGGCCATTCTGGGCTGGGCGCAAATGCTGCGCGCTGGCACCTTGGATCGCACCGCTGCTGAACGCGCCTTGGCGACGATTGAACGCAACGCCAAATCGCAAGCCCATCTGGTGGGCGATTTGCTCGACGCTTCGCGTATCGCCACCGGCAAACTGCGGCTGGACAAGAAGCCTTGCGAATTGCGCGAATTGATTGATGCGGCGATTGACGCCATCCGGCCTTCGGTCGAAGCCAAGAGCCTGCGGCTGCAAGTCGTGATGGAGCCCTGGGTCGGCCCCTTTGAAGGCGACCCCGAACGCATGAAACAGATCGTCTGGAATCTGCTCTCGAACGCGATCAAATTCACCCCGCCCGCGGGCTTGATCGAAATCCGTTTGGAGAAGATGGAAAACCGCGCGTTGCTCATCGTGAGCGACACGGGCCAAGGCATCGAGCAGGAATTCCTGCCCTTGGTTTTTGACCGCTTCCGTCAATCAGACAGTTCGACCAAACGCCAACACGGCGGGTTGGGGCTGGGCCTGGCCATTGTGAAATCGCTGGTGGAAATGCATGGCGGTGCGATATACGCCTACAGTGGCGGGAAAGAGCAGGGCACTGATTTCATGGTGACCTTGCCCCTGTCCACGCCAAATGCCGAAACAACCGCGCAAGAACTCTGGGCCCCCAGCGATGACACGCGCGAATTGCGCGGCGTGGGCAGTCTGAAAGGGGTGCGCGCTTTGGTTGTGGATGATGAACACGACACGCGTGAGATATTGGCGGTCATGCTGGGCCGCTTTGGCGCGGAAGTGCGCACGGGCGCTTCCGCCGCCGAAGGCTTGCGTCTGCTGAAATCCTGGCGGCCCGATTTGCTGGTGTCAGATATCGGCATGCCCGGTGAAGATGGCTACGCATTGATCGGCAAGCTGCGTGCGCTGCCGGTGGAAGAAGGTGGCGAAACGCCTGCGATTGCGCTCACCGCCTTCGCCAGTAGTCAGGATCGTCAGAAGGCGCTCGAAAGCGGTTTTCATGTCCACTTGGCAAAGCCGGTCGAGCCGGTCGAATTGGCGCGCATGGTCGCGCGCACGTTGGGCCGCAGCGAAGCCGGGATTGCGCTGTAAGCCAGATGCAAGCTGGCAATAATTTCATAGGCGCTCTTACGGCGATACCAGCGCAGATAGGCGCGGTGCTCGAAGCTGAGTTCAGAAGAAATTTTCAACGCTTGGCAACTTAAGGGTCGAGGAATGGCTCTGAGCGCGTGCCAATGGCTGAGTAGTGCCGAGCAAAAATACCGCAAAGGCCCTGCACGATCATTTTAAGTTTGAAAAAGAAGTCCTTCTGAGCTAATCTGCGTCCGCCCCGTGAGTAGTAACGCCTCTTGCATCCCGTGCCCCTTAGTTCATGGCCTTTGATCAGGTCACCTTCTGGAGGAAGAATTGTGAAGAATAAACTCCGACGATTAGTAGTTGTCGTCCTGGGGCTGGCACTGTGCAGCTTTGGCGCTCCTTTGCCCTCACCAACGTTTGCCGGGACTGCTCCGAAAGCGAAAGCTGAAAAATCAGACGAGACGAATCTGAAAGGGCAGTTAACCGTCAACGGTTCGGTCACGTTGAACGGCAAGCGCGCGATTACCGGCACTACGGTATTGAGCGATAGCCGTATCAGTGTGGCCTGTGCAACAGGGAACACTGCAACCATCAGCATAGGTAAGCTAGGCCGGATTGAATTATCACCTGGCGCGCAAATGGTCGTGCGTTTTTCAGGCGGTTTAATCAGTGGCGAACTGCTCACCGGTAAAGCAATGGTCAACAACGTGGCTGGAGTGAGAGTTTCAATTACCACACCGGCGGGAATGTCGGCTGCTGATGGTAAGGAGCCCGCCGCGTTAGCAGTGAACTCTCAAAAGGGCAGCCGTTGTAATCCGCTGGGCACCCAGAGTGGCAGCAGTACCCCTAACGGCCCCTTAAGCCCTGGTGCAATCGCAGCACTGTTGGCTGGCGTGGGTGGCGCAGTCATCACGACCGCAGTGGCAGTTTCGCAGAAAGATTTTCCTGCATCTTTTAGGCTTCCGTAAGCTCGCGTGACATTATGTAAGCGCGTTGGGCCAGGTGCAAAGCCGCGTGGTTTTGCAGTAGTTCAAACCGGATAGTTGGCTTTGCACCCTGGTTCTGACCCGCAAGGGCGGCTCATCAAATATCAACCGGCATCGAAAATTCCCCGTAGACCTTTCACATCGCCGTTCCAACTACCGAAAGCCGTCCGTAATAAACGCTGGCGCTACCAACTCAATAACAGTATTTGATGAGCCGCTGTGGGCTGAGATAAAGGGCGTTCGTTTTAGCGCACAAGCAGGGTGCTTTGCTGGCTGCATCAGACACAGTCAGCCGCCGGTTGACCAGCACGTAACTTTCTGGACATCTAGAATCAAATCGTTGGACTATCCCCTAGACTCCGCTCCACCTCACCTGAGTGTAGTTGTAAGGTTATTCTCGTGATACTTATTCAAAAGCTTGACCGGCCTGCCGCCAAGCTGGCGGTATTGTTGCCGGTAGTTTTACTGGGCGGCTTCATGCTCAGTGTGATTCGAGCGCATTTCGTCGTGCGGCAACTGTCCGATGTCCGTTTTACATTTGAACCAGGTGTCTTTGCGGCGGCGTTGAGCACGTGGCCGCAATCTGCCTGGTTGAATCTGGGGATGGCCAAAGCGCTGATCCGTGAGAAAGGGGATTTTGCCGCAGCCCTACCATATGCCGAACTCGCCGTGAAGTTGATGCCGCACAATGACGCGGCTTGGCAAGTTTTGGGACAAGCGCAGGATGGCAACGGCGAGGCCGCCGCGGCTGAAAAATCTTTGCAGCGGGCGGTCGAACTGGCGCCGCGTAACAGCGATGCCAATTGGGCGCTGGCAAATTTGCTGCTGCGCTTGAATCGGGTTGAAGAGTCCGTTCAACCGTTTGGCCGCGCGGGTGAAATGAATGCGAGCCTCTATCCGTTGGCCTTTGATCTGTTGTGGCAAGTTGGCGGGAAACGGTTGGACCTATTACGTGCAATAGCAGGCACGAAATTTGAAGCGCAGACGGCGCTGTTGCAGTTTTTCGCCGAGCAGAATTTGTTTGATGAAGCTGCTTCGCTATTCAAAACACTCGACCGGCGCAAGGCCAAATTAGATCCGCAGTGCGCGCAGTTCATTAACACCTTGATTGGGCGCAAACAATTCGCGTTGGCGCGGTCAGCCTGGCTTGATTTAGCAGGTGGCGCTGACCGGAGCGATGGCAATTTGCTTTGGAATGGCGGGTTTGAACTGCCGCCGGTTTTGCCGCCGTTAAATCAATTCGATTGGTTTTTGGGCGAGAGCAAGTTTGCGCGTTTTGGCTTTGAGGCTGAGCGCGGGCGCGCCGGGTCAGTGGCGTTGAAAGTTATTTTCCAGGGACGCGATACAACATCGCTCAATGGCGAAACTTTTCAACTGGTGGCGGTGACGCCGGGTGTACAATACCGCCTCGAATGCTTTGCCAAAGCTGAGAATCTGGTGACGCCTGAAGGGCCACGGTTGGCGATACGCAATGCCGGCGCAGTGTTGGCGACATCCGCCCCGGTCGAGCCGGGCAGCCAGGATTGGCAGCATTTGCAGCTTGTATTTACCGTCCCGCTGGAGAATGCCGGAATCAATATCACCCTGGTCCGTATTCCCAAATACGCTTATGACGAGCCCACGAGCGGGGTGATCTGGTTCGATGATTTTGTGCTGCGCGCACAGTAGCTGAAATTTCGATTTGAGCCGCAGTGGCTACTGATAGCCTGCGGGACGCAAGCAACCAATGGGTGCCGCCTTGGATAAGATCATCTCCGCTGGGCTGATAATACTGCTGGTGTTTACGGCCCTGGCCTTTGGAACTGTCGAGCCTTGGTCAGTGGCGCTCTTTGAATTGGCGGTCATGGTTTTGCTGATCCTTTGGGCCGTGAAAACCGTTCTGGATGGGCAACTCATAGTATTGATTCCCGCAATTGCCTGGCCGGTTTTCGGCTTGCTGCTGGTTGGCCTCGTGCAAAGCGTGGCCGTGACCGAAGCGGATGGGCAAATCCGCAGCCTTTCGGCAGATGTTGAAGCGACGCGCTTGCGTGTGTTGCTACTCGGTTGTTTGCTGGCTGCGCAGGTGCTGGCGACCAATTTTTTGACGAAGCGGGAGCGCATTGAAGCGGTCGGGCGGTTCCTGGCGTTTTACGGGTTGCTGTTCGCAGTGTTTGGGCTCGCCCAGCATTTTTCCTGGAATGGCAAGTTCTTTTGGCTGATCGAACCGACCTTCCCGAAAGATGGTGTCTTCGGGCCGTTTGTGAATCGTAACCATTTTGCCGGTTACGTCGAGATGCTGATGCCCATCCCGCTGGCGATGGTATTGCTCAAGAGTGTACGCCGGGACGCCCGGCTCTTTTATGGCTTCGCGGCGGTGGCGATGGGAGTCGCGGCGGTGATCTCGCTTTCACGGGGTGGCTTGGTCAGTATGTTCAGCAGCGTGCTCTTTGCCCTCACCGTAAGTTTATGGATTGGGCAAAAGCGGCGCGTGCGTGCAGGGCAGCCCTTATCACATCCGCGCGCCTTGCTGGTTTCGCGTTTCAGCGTCGGTGTGCTAGTCATAGCGACAATCATTGGCGGGATTTTCTGGGTGGGCGTAGACCCGGTGCTCGACCGGTTGACAAAAAGCCAGGTGTCGGGCGAAGCGGGGCCGGGCATGCATACGTTGTATTCCAGTCGTGGCGTGATCTGGGATGGGACGCTGGACTTGATCGCCGCCAATCCGCTTTTGGGTGTGGGGTTGGGCGCTTATCAAACAGCCTTCCCCAGGTTTTCAAAATGGGATAGCGCTTATACGCCTGTGGCCGAGGCCCACAACGATTATTTGCAGGTGCTGGCGGATGCCGGGTTGGTGGGCGGCGGCTTGGCGCTTTGGTTCCTGATCGTTTTCTTGCGCAGCTTTTTCCGCGGGGTGCAACACCCCGATCCGGCGCTGGCTGCGCTGGCGTTGGGCGCCGGCAGCGGCGTCTTTGCTTTGTTGGTGCATAGTTTCTTTGATTTCAATTTGCAGTTACCGTCGAATTCGCTGTTGTTTTTGTTGCTCGCTGCCATGGTTTCCGTCCTTGGCACCCCGGCGCGCAGCCAGAAGACGGCAAAAACAATTTGATTCAGCAGCGCTGCTGGCCCCGCGCGTCCGGTTTCGGATAAATGTTGAATCCCTCCACCTCACAAAAGGAGGTACCGATTATGAAGCAGTATGTTTCTTTAAGGGAAGTTTCAATGTTCTTTGATTGGCAACGAGCGTTCTCGCAGTTGACGCTCAAATCAATTGCGCTGCTGGCCTGCGTAATCTGTTTGGCGCTGCCGGCTTGGGCACAACAGCAGATACCGGGAACGACCAAGCGGTTTGACCCGCCTCCCAACACGGGCGGCGGTGGCGGCGGGCGTGGGCCGGAAGTGATTATGCTTTCCAATGAAGACTATCGGATGGCGGCCAAGGATGTCATCGAAGTCATCATCGAAGACGCGCCGGAACTTTCGCGCAACTTTCAAATCAATGCCGCCGGGCAGATTCTGATGGGACATTTGGGGCAACTCAAAGTCGCCGGCCTGACGACCGAAGAGTTGGCGAAGCAAGTCGCTGATGGCTTGCGCGGACGCTATCTCAAAGACCCCAAGGTCAGCGTCGTCGTCAAGCAATACAACAGCCGCAGCTTTTTCATTCAGGGTGCCGTGCGCGCGCCGGGCGTCTACATGATCGAAGGCCGCCCGACACTGTTTCGCTTGCTGACGATTGCCGGTGGCTTGCAAGAAAATCACGGCTCCAACGCCTACATCATCCGCGAAAAGAAGAATGCGGGCGCCAAGACTGAGCCGGTTTCGGCAAATGCCAACGGCAACGCCAAAGGGTCGAAGGCCGAGGTCAACAGCGATGAAGCCGATACCCAGGTCGAATTGCTGACGGCGCAAATCAGCGGCCTGTTTCGCGGCCAGTTTGAGCAAAACATTCTGATTGAACCCGGTGATGTGGTGACGGTGCCGGTGCTGGATGTCTTTTACGTGGCCGGCGATGTGAATGCGCCCGGCGCGTTTCCGTTGAAAGAAGGTACGACCCTGCGGCAGGCCATAGCTTTGGCCCAAGGCACGCTCTTCAAAGCAGCCGCCAACCGCGCCGTGATCTTTCGCGACGACCCTGCCACCGGCGGACGCAAAGAAATCCCCGTAGATGTCAATGCAGTGATGACGGGCAAATCGAAAGAAGACCCGGTGATCTTGGCCAACGACATCATCATGGTCCCCAATAGCCGCGTGAAATCCGTGAGTCAGGCGCTGCTGCAAGCCTTTGGCACAAACGCCGCGCGCATACCCCGATACTAATTCTCGCAAGCGTTATCCCCGAAGCGCTTCCTCGAAATGGGCAGGCTGGCAGCTTGTCCCATTGGCAGTGAAGAGCATTGCGAGCAGCAAGATCAACCTGTGGCGTGTCTGCCAAAACACGCCACACATACAAACTGCAACTAACGGGTGAGGTTATGTCTGAAGAGAATAAAAGTCTGGAGAAGTTCGAACCAGCCGACGAGTCGTTATTAGCGCGGCCGGTGGTCGCTGCCAGGCTGAGCAGCTTGAACGACGAAGACGGTTACAACAGCTTTACGGAATCTGTTCATGCCGAGGGCTTGCACGCCCGCGAGTTGGCGCGTATGTTGCGCAAACGCAAATGGCTGGTGTTGGCGGTGGTGGCGATCATTACATCACTCGTTACCATCGAAATCCATCGCACGCCTTCGACCTATCAAGCCACGGCGCAGATCGAAGTCACCAAAGATATTGGCACGACCAGCGTCAGCACCAAAGATTTCGTAGTGCAATCGGATGACACGGACAACATCAACACCAAGCTGGTGGTCATCAAAAGTCGGCCTTTGCTGGAAGATGTGGTCGTCAATTTGAAACTCGATCAAAATCCGAATTTCACTGACGCCACGCGCAAACGCACGGTGTCGGAAGCCGTCGCCGACATCATGCATAAGGCCACTGGCGGGGCTTTTGGCGCCTTGATGAAAGAGGCGGCGCAGCCCAAACCGACGCTGGAAGAACGCAGCGAAGCAGAGAGAGCGCACCTCTCGCCTTATGTCAATACACTCAAAAACACGCTGAACGTATCCGCTTTGAAAGACACGCGGGTGATCGAGATTTCCTACAATCACAGCGACCCGCAACTGGCCGCCGCGATCGTCAACAGCGTCGCCAAGAATTTCATTGACCGCAGTTTCGAGCGTAAGACGCAAAGTTACAACGACACTTCCGATTGGCTTAAGCGTTCGACCGCCGAACTCAAAACCCAAGTGGAAAAGGCCACGCAAGCGCTGGCCGATTACACAAAATCACGCGGTATCTTCGCCACCGAAGGCAAAGAATCCCTGAGCACTGGCAAACTTTCCGAATTGCACAGTCAAGTGATGAAAGCCGAAACGGATCGGATGCTGAAACAGTCGGTTTACGAAGAAGTCAAACAGGGGCGCGTCGCCCAATTGCCCGATTCGTTCTCCGATCCGCAAACCGGCAAGTTGCAAGAAGAGTTGGGCAGATTGGAAGTGCAAGCCTCGGAATTGAGCGTCAAATACGGCCCCGAAAACCCGCGCGTCGCCGAAGTTCAGCAAAAGATTCAAACGCTCAAAGCGCAGGTGAAGGACACGCGCGGCACGCTGGCCGACAAGCTCAAAGCCGATTATGAACGCGCCGTGCGCGATGAACTCTCGCTCAAGAATGCGCTGGCCATCGCCAAGTCAGAGGCGGTCGAGCAAAACCAGAACTCGATTCAATTCGACATCCTCAAACGCGAGGTTGACACCGCCAAGCAGCTTTACACCGACTTTTTGAACAAGACCAACCAAGCCAATCTGGCCATCGCCGAGCAGCACAATAACCTGCGCATGATCGAACCAGCTGAAGTGCCCGCCGCGCCGATTGGTCCGCAACGGTTGCGCACCATCCTGCTGGGCTTCCTGGTCAGTCTGGCCATTGGGATGGGCTTGGCGTTCTTCCTCGAATACTTGGACAATACCGTTACGAGTGTTGAGGACGTGCATCGCATAGCCGGCTTGCCGACTTTGGCGGTGATCCCGGCCATTAGCGATTCATCGGCGCGTGCGATGAAATTGGCCAGCCGTAAGCAACTAACTGCGAAAACCGGCTCACTGGAGGCTGCCACGCAGGGGACTGGGGCCTTGCTATCCGTTGCTGGCGGCGCTGGCGGCGCAGTCACTGAAGCCCCGCGTGCGCCCGCCAAGCCCGTGATACCGGGCGACCATGTCGCTTCCGTGATGGAAGCCTATCGGATGCTGCGCACTTCGGTGTTGCTCTCGACGGCTGGCAATCCGCCGAAGACGATCTTATTCACCAGCAGTCAGCCGGGTGATGGCAAGACCACGACTTCGATCAATACGGCGATTTCGCTGGCCCAACTCGGTTCGTCGGTTTTGCTGATTGATGCCGATTTGCGGCGTCCCTCGGTGCACCGCGCATTGCGGGTGGACAAATCGGCTGGACTTACAAATTATCTTTCTTCAGGCCGTGTGGAACTGGACGATGTGGTGCAACATTCACGCATTCCCAAACTGGATGTGCTGACCTGCGGGCCGATTCCGCCAAACCCGGCTGAATTGGTTGCTTCCGACCGTATGCGCAACTTGCTGGAAGAAGCTGCGGCGCGTTACGAACACGTCATCATTGATTCACCGCCGTTGATGCACGTGACCGATCCGGTGATTCTTTCGACGATGGTGGATGGCGTGATCCTGGTCGTGCAATCGGGCCGTAGCACACGCGACATCGTGCGCCGGGCCCGGCAGGAACTGGTTAATGTGGGCGCCAAGGTCTTTGGCGTGGTCTTGAACAATTTCGATGTGAAGAAAGAAGGCTACAGCAGCGACTATTCGTACTATCGCAGTGTCGAAGAACGCGTCGAAGCTGGCCGAGCGCGCTAGCACTCAGTTAAGCTGGCAATGCTGGCTGTTGGGGCAGCAGGCCATTATCCTACCCAACAATGCTGGTACCGCTTCAACATCAAGCAACATCAGCTTGATGAAGCGCCAGACGGGTTCGGGGCGGGACAATTGGAATAGGTGCAGGGGTGACTGGTGTTTGCCATTGGCAATTGGTCGCCCTTTTTGTTTTGGCTTGCAGTGGCTTGCAGTGGAAGGATGAGCAGTGCCATTACCGGTTGCGCATGGAATCGTGGGTGCGAGTGTATTGCTGGCCTTGCGTGAGCCGCGGGACAAGCTGTCTTTGGGTCAAACGCTTTTGTTGGGGGCGGCCCTGGGCAACTTGCCGGATGTGGATTTGGCCCTCGTTTGGCTGTTGGACTGGGGTAACTTGGCGCACGGCGCAATGACCCATTCTATTTTCTTTGCGTTGTGTGTCGGTGTGGTTTTGGCGGGTTGGCGCAGGGGCTGGCGGTTTTGGCGGTTCCGCGAGGCGTTGAGTTACACCAGCGCAACTCTTTCGCATGGCGTTTTGGATATGCTGGTGCGCAAAGAATTTGGCGGCGCTGCCTTGTATTGGCCGCTTTCCGCTGAGAAGCTGCGCTTCGGGCTGTTTGACTATTTCGCTTTTTACCCGGGTAGCGAGCCGCTTGAGACGGTAGTCAGGCGTGCCTTGCAAATTAGCGCGTATGAAGCGCTGCTCTTCTCACCATGTCTGTTGGTTGCCGGGCTGATTTATGTTTATCGCCGGAAAGCACTGGGCCGCGAGTATCAAACAGAGCAATGGCCGGTTCGCGTGGATTAGCCGGGGAGAAATTGAAGCCAAATCAGGCCTCAGCCGCATGCATTAGACATTATCGGAAATAGGAATTAACCACGGGGAGCACGGGGGGAAGAAGGGGAAACACAACCCGAGTCCGCAGACCGAAACTTTGCTTGCGCAGGTATTTTGTGTGGTTTCCCCGTGCGCCCCGTGTTCCCCGTGGTTAGTACGTTGCTTAATCCCGATATGTCTATTGTCAAAACTCCATTCAGATGGGCCAGCACCTTCATACATTTGTATGGACTTGCAGGTGTCGTGCATTATGCCAGCGGTCAAGCTGCCATGTTTGTTTTGCGGCAAGCCTCCCGTATGCTTGGGGTTTAGCTACACACATTGAAAGGGTGCAGGGCAGATTGAGTTGTCGCAGCAAGCGCCGCCTGAAGCAATTGTGGACGATGAATAGACACGGTTGTGGTTGCTCGGTCTTTGTCATGAGGCACGGTAATCGAAAGGCAATTGGAGGAGTACGATGTTGGAAGAGAATTTGAATCCGGAGCAGGCTGCGAATCACAACTCAACCTCAAAGGAGTTGCTGCGCCTGACGCCGGCAATTCTTCCAGGACAGCGGGCCGTAGCGTTGACAGGACTAATGGGCGGACTGGGCGACGTGTCGGCCTCGCAACAAAGCGGCACAGGGGCAGAGAGCGTTAACGTGCGCGAACTCTGGCGCAAGGTACGCAAACGCAAATGGCTGATTCTGACTGTGGTGGCGTTGGCGACAATCATCGTGACGCTCGAATCATTTCGCATTAAATCTACCTTTCAGGCATCAGCCAAAGTCGCAGTCGCCAAAGACAGCGCCACCTTTTTCAAAGAAAACAACGTCATTGTCCAGGCCGACGATTCGGACAAGATCAAGACGGAGATGCTGTTGTTGACGACCTATCCGCTAGAGGAGGAGGTCGTGCGCCGCTTGAACCTTGAGCGGCTGCCCACTTTTTTAGCGATAGAACAGAAAAATTCTTTTGCCCAAGCGCTGAAATCTATTCTGGCAAAGTTTGTGCGGCCGCTCGAGAAACCCATCCCGGCGCCGGCCGTGAATCCGATCAAATTGAATGAAGACCCGCTCGCGCCGCCGGCCCCGGATGAAAGCGCGCGCCTTGAGCCTTACGTTGAATTGCTGGGCCGTTATTTGTACGTCGAGCAAATCCCTGAGACCCGCGCGTTGCAGGTCACCTATACGCATACTGATCCCTTGATTGCGGCGGCGGTGGCCAATGGCGCGGCGCAGGTTTTGTACAAGCGCAGCTTCGAGGCCAAGACCTCGCGCTTCAATAAATCGGCGGACTGGCTGGCCGAAACGACGCGCAAACTGCAAACGCAAGTGCAGGAATCCGAACAGGCCCTGGCTGATTACAGCCGCGCGCATAACATTTTTTCGACGGAAGGCAAGGAATCGCTCACCACCGATAAACTGTCCACACTGCACACGCAAGCGCTCAAAGCTGAAACCGATCGCATGCTCAAACAGTCGCTCTATGAAGAAGTAAAGCAGGGCCGCGTCGCACGCTTGCCCGACGCCTTTTCCGATCCGAAGATCAATGTCTTGCAAGCCAGGCTCGGCGAATTGCAGGTTCAAGCCGCCCAGCTCAACGTCAAATTCGGCTCGGAAAATCCCAAGGTCGCCGAAAACGCGCAACAGATTGCCGAAGTGGAAAAGCTCTTGGCCGATACGCGCCACAAATTGGAAGATAAGCTGCGCGCCGATTACGAACGTGCTGTCCGCGACGAACAAGGGTTGAAGGACTCGCTCCAAAAAGCGAAAGGCGAGGCCGTTCAGCAAAACCAGGCCGCGATTCAATTCAACATCCTTAAACAACGGGTTGACACGGCCAAAGCGCTCTACAACGATTTCCTCTCCAAAACCAAACAGGCCGATTTTCAACTGGCTGAGCAAAGCCCTGACCTGCGCATCATTGAACCGGCCCGGATTCCCAGCGCCGCAGTTGGCCCGCGCCGGTTGCGCTCAATCGGTATTGGCATTTTCCTGAGCCTGGTGGCCGGCATCGGCCTGGCGTTGCTGCTGGAATACCTCGACAACACGATCAAAAACGTCGAGGACGTGACCTATGCCACGCAATTGCCGACGCTGGCCTTGATTCCGTCCGTTGGCCCAAGCGCCATGCGCTTACTGCGGGCCCGGCGCAAATTGGCTGTCGCGGGGGCGCTGCCCGCGGGCGCCGCAGATGACAAAACCGATGACAAAGATGAAATCGCGGCGCTGGCGCCGCGCGGCTTGCAGCCGTTGGGCGGCGAAGACCTTGGCACCCTCGACAGCCTTTCAAACGTAGTCGAGGCGTACCGTATGTTGCGTACCTCGCTGTTGCTCTCGTCGGCTGGCAATCCGCCCAAGACGATATTGATCACCAGCAGCCAACCCGGCGAAGGCAAGACTACAACGGCGATTAACACGGCAATTTCCCTGGCCAATCTGGGCGTGTCGGTACTCTTGATTGACGGCGACTTGCGCCGTCCGGCCATTCACCGGCAATTCAAGTTGACGCAACCGCGCGGGCTGGCGACTTATTTGTCGAGCAATGTGGCGCTCGATGCGGTGGTCTATGCGGCGCCTATTCCAAATCTGACCTTGCTGCCGTGCGGGCCGATTCCGCCCAATCCGGCTGAATTGATTGCGTCGGAACGCATGCGTGAGTTGCTGCGGACGGCGTCCCAACAGTACGATCACATTCTGATTGATTCGCCGCCATTGATGAATGTCACCGATCCTGCCATTCTGTCTACGCTCGTGGATGGCGTGATCCTGGTCGTGCAAGCGGGCCGTTCAACGCGCGACGTCGTGCGCCGCGCCAAACAGGATTTACGTACTGTCGGCGCCAAGATTTTCGGCGTTGTGCTCAACAACGTAGACCTGAAGCGCGAAGGCTATTACGATTATTACTATTATCGCTACCACTCAAATTACACTGAGAAAGATAAGGAGCCGGGCTTGGAGCAGCAAGGTGTGAGCGGCGCTTGACGATGGCACAGGCTGATCCGCAGGTTTCTTCTGCTTTTCAGAAGTCTTTGCTGCCGTGTCAGTAGCCCGACCGTGAGGGAGGGCTTGCTTATTGAGCCTAAGCCCTCCCTCACGGTCGGGCTACTGACACGGCCAGCCTTACATTTTTATCACTGCCGCCGCGTGAAGGATGTCAGGCGCGCCCCGCGTCGTTACTTATGGCCGCAACTTGAGTCGAACATGAATAGCAAAGAAAAGGAATTCGCCGAGGTCATTGCGATTAAGCCCGCAGTGGAATCCCGGCGGGAGCCTGAAAGACAGTCCGGGACGGGTCGCCTGAGGCCGCCAGCCCAGGCTTACACGCACTCGCATTCCGGGCGCCTGCCTGAACAGCGGCGAGCCGAAGCCTATGTGCGGCCTGACCCCAAAGGCCCGATTGACGTCGAAGCGAAGTCGGTGGATGTTTACACCCAGCCGGTTCCGCCGCCCCAATTTCGCGTTGAAACCATACCTGAACCTACGCCTCCGCCCGCTCGTAGCGCTCAGATCAAGGCGGCCGCCGAAGCCTTTGAGATGCCCAAGGTTGAACCCTTTACGCGGCCCTTGCGCGTGTTGCACGTCACCAACGTCGAGACCTCGAACTACTACCTCAACAGCCTCTGCGATTTTACCGACCGCCACGCGGTTACTTATCTGGCGGCGACGTTGGGCAAAGAGGGCAGCTTCACGAAAGATTTAGATAAGCGCGGCGTGCAGGTTTACGCGCTTGATTGCCGCCATCGCAGTCAATACCCGAAGGCCTTATATCAGCTTAACCGGATTATTCAGAAAGAGCGCGTGGATATTGTCCACACACATTTGGTCGAACCCACGCTGGTTGGCATGCTGGCGGCGAAACTGCGTCACCGCGTCACGGTGGTCACGCGGCATCATTCCGATGCCGTTTATCAAATGCCTTCCAAACTCAAACGCGAGGCGTTCTTAAAACTGGAGAATTGGATCAATCGCCAGGCCGATCACATCATTGCGCCCTCGCAGATGGTGCGCGATATTCTGACCCGGCGCGAACACGTGCCCGAAAAGAAGGTTTCGCTCATCCCCTACGGCCAGACGCTAGACCGCTTCGAGGCCATCAAGCCGGAGCAGGTCGAGAAATTACGAGCCGAATTGGGAATGCGCGAACGCCTGTCTTTGCTGTGTGTGTCGCGCTTGCATTGGGAAAAAGGGCACCGGTTTTTGCTCGAGGCTTTCGCGTTGTTGCGTGATGAAGGTTTGGACGCCAATCTTTATTTGTTGGGCCTGGGCCCCGAACGCGAACTGTTGGAGCGGCTGGCGAGAGAATTGGATATTCACGATCGCGTGTGCTTCCTGGGTTGGCGTGACGAGGCGTTGCCGGTGATCGCGGCGGCCGATGTGATCGTGCACGCCGCCTTGCAAGAAGCCATGCCCTCGGTCGTGATCGAAGCCCTGATGCTCGAACGCCCGTTGGTGGTGACCGATCTAAGCGGCGTGCGGGATGTGGTTGGCAATAGCAAACATGGCATTATCGTCCCGCCGCGCAACACCGAAGCCCTGCACGCCGCGTTGGGCTGGACGGTGCATAATCTGGCGCAAGCCCAGCAGCGCGCCCGCGTCGGGCGTAAGTTCATTCTCGAGTACATGAGCGCTGAACGCGTGGCGCGCGAGTATTTCAACGTTTACCGCCGTGTGATGAAAGAGCATCTGCAAAGAGTCGTTGCCAGACAAGGCACGATCAGCGCGGACACGCGCCAAATCCTGGAAGAAGTGGAGTAAGTAACGCGCCAGCGATTTCCCCAATGACGATGACCACGCCTTGACCCTAAGTGTTGTTCGCCATAAATCCTTTGAGAGTTGTCCGCCACGTTTTCGCCGCGTCAGCGGCGGCTGACTTTAGCCGTGGGTGCAACCCACGGAGAGCGCAGTTGAGATTTCCGCGTCGCGTCAGCGACGCCTGAATTCAAGCGTCGCTGACGCGACGCGGAAACCATCGCGATCCTTCCCGGCGTTGAAAACGCCGGGCTAAAGTCAGCCGCCGCTAGCGCGGCGAAGAGACGGCGATGACCCCTTAACGAATTTACGGCGGGCAGTACTAAGAGCTTTGGTTTCAAAGCAGTAGGGCGGTGCAGCCGCAAGTTTATTGCGACCGCTCAACTGGCATCAGTCAACGAGGAATTTGGTGAAAAGCTGTATCTTGCTCTATGTCAATTCGCCACGATCAACAGCGCCGCAGCGTTACCTGGGATGTCTCCGCCGGGCCGCGCAACTATTTACAGTTGGTCGGCACTCAATTGCTCAGTTCGCTCGCCTCGTTGCTGACGGTCTGGATTCTGACGCGCGTGCTGGGGGCGGCAGGCTACGGTCGAGTAGCGGCGCTGATCGCCGCCGCCATGTTGATTGGCATGGTCGCGTTGAACTGGAGTGCGATGGCGCTCGCGCGCATCGGTTGCGAAGAGTTTGTCGAAACCGGGCGCATCACCGACACCTTTTGGACGCGCACTGGCATTCTGTTGCTCAATTGGTTGTTGGTGCTGGTGACCGCGCCGCTCTGGTTTCGCGCGCTGGCAAGTTGGCTGCAACTGAACAACGAAATGCAGTTTTGGCTGCTGGTTTACCTGGCGTCGCTTTCAGCCTGGGCCCATGTGCAATACGCTTTGCAGGCGGCGAAGCTGCAAGGCCTGGTCGGGCGGTTGCTGGCGCTGGAACGGTTGTTAATTTTAAGCGGAGCCATCCTGCTGGCGCTGAATGGCGCTTCGCTGACCAAGATTGTCGCGGCTTATGCCAGCGGCGCGCTGGCCGCAGCCGTTGGCGGTTTGTGGCGCTTGCGCCATTTGATCGGCCGCGTGCGCGGCTTGAATCCCGCTTTGGCTGGCCGCGTGTTACTCTTTTCCTTACCGCTGATCCCACAATCCCTGATCAGTTATTTTTCGACCAACTACCTGGATGCCTGGTTCATTCTGCATTATCGTTCATCCGCCGATTTGGGAGTATATTCGCTGGCCTATCAACTGGCAGGGACGGCCATGCAATTGCCAGTGCTCGCGAGTTCGCTGCTGCTCCCTATGTTTACCACGCTGGAAGTGAAACAAGATGACCAACGGTTGGCAGTCTACGCGCACGATATTTTGCCTGTTTTGAGTTTGGGGTGGGCGGCGGCTGGGACATTCATCACAGGAGCGCTGGTCGTTTTTTTGCCCTTGGTTTTTGGCGCGCAATTCGCGCAGGCTGCGCCCTTGATATGGCCGCTGATGGCCGCTTGTGTAATCGTTGGCCCAATGTCCATGGGCTATGGGCCGCTGCTCAACGCTAAATCGGCCACGACGGCAATTGCGGTTTCCGCGCTGGCTGGGGCCGGGGCCAATGTCCTGCTCAATTTTGCCTTGATCCCCCGTTGGGGAATGCTGGGTTGCGCCTGGGCCACAGTTGGGGCCTATTTGATAAACTTACTGGTAGGGGCTTATTTGCTTTGGCGGGTGAGTGGTTTGAGCGGAGGCTGGGTGCTCGAAGCGATCCTCCCGCCAATCTGCGGCGCGGCCTTCGCGGGGGCGACGGGCAACAACTGGCTGGCATTTTTACTTACTCTCGCTATCATTTTTTGCTTGGCGCTGGCGCACCGGGCGACACTCCTGAGCGGTGGGCGGCGGTTGTACGGCATCTGGGCGCGCAAATATGAATTGGCGCTGCTACCGGAATCCTGATTCGTCCTTTTCCCCTGTGTAATGACAGGGCCTTATCAATCTCGCAACAGGCGGGCAGTCCGGCTGTCCGCCAAGCTGCCAGCTTGTCGCGGGGGTGGTGGTAAACCCAGTGATTCGCCAGCCGAGACTTCGACAAGCTGGCAGCATGTCGGACACTACCGAGGCGTATGAAAATTTGTCAGCTCTCTTCAACATCGGTTGACGGAGGATATTTCGAAGGATTGGCGCAGGGGCTTACGTCTGTAGGGCATGAGTTACTTTACGTGTCTTTACGTGAGGCGCTGCCGCCAACTTGGTTAGATCGCTACCCCTCCATCGCCTATCGCACACTGGGCGCCACGGCGCGCTGGCAATACCCCTTGGCCACCTTGCGCCTGGCACATTGGCTGAGACGGGAGCAGGTCTCGATCTTGCATATGCATTTGTATGATGCTGGCCTCGTGGGCTTGCTGGCAGCCTTGCTGGCGGGCGTCCCCGTGCGGCTTTTGTCGCGTCATCACTTGGATGAGACATGGCTCTTGGGCACGCGTCTGACGGTCGAGTTGGATCGTTGGATGGCACGCCGGGTTGATTGCGTCATTGTGCCGGCACAGGCTGTACGCCAGCACATGCTCGAAAAAGAATCATTGTCTGAAGCGCAGATCGAAGTGATTCCACATGGCTTCAAATTCGAGTCATTGGCTGCCGATGAATTGGCCGGGCAACGCGTGCGTAGCGAATTGGGCCTGGATGGCGCTTTTGTGTTGGGGAATGTCGGACGGCTAGTCCGCAACAAAGGGCATCTTTATTTGTTACAAGCCGCCAAAGCCTTGCTGCCAGAGATCCCAAATTTGCGCGTGTTGCTGGTGGGCGATGGTGAGCGGGCGCTGGTCGAAGGAATTGTCGCTGAACTGGGGTTGCAAGATAACGTCGTCTTTGCCGGGTTCCGCCGTGACGTGGCGGCCTGTATGAAAGCGATGGATGTGCTGGTGCACCCTTCGCTGTCTGAATCGTTTGGGCAGGTGCTCGTCGAGGCGATGTGCGTGGGGACTCCGGTGGTCGCCAGTGCTGTCGGCGGCATTCCGGAAATCGTCAGTCACGAGCGGACGGGATTGTTGACGCCGGTGGCTGACGCTGATGCTTTGACGGTAGCGCTGCGCCGGTTGCACGCCCAACCCGAATGGCGCATGGCGCTTGGCATGGCAGGTCAAGCCAGCGTTTATGCGCGCTTTTCGCGCGAGCTAATGGTGCAACGTTACCTCGAAATCTACCGGCGCTACGAACACGAGCCAAGCGAGAAGACGTATGTCGCAGCCTAGATTTGAAGCCTTACCTGCGGCCCGTCAGGCGCGCACGCAATCACCTTATTGGGCCGAACATGTGGCGCGCTATCGCTTCGCGGTATCACAGCTCAAACAAGGCCGGGTGCTCGACATTGCCTGCGGCACAGGCTACGGCATGCCGCTCTTGGAGGCTGCCGCCGCGCGGGTGATTGGCGTGGACGTTGATTGGGAGGCCGTGCAGAAGGCGCGCGGCGAGATTGATATTACGCATACCACACTGGCGTTAGCGGATGGTTGCCAACTGCCCTTCGCCAACGCGAGCTTTGACGCCGTGACTTCATTTGAAACGCTCGAACATTTGGAACGCCGCCCGCAATTCCTGGCTGAATTACGCCGCGTCTTGCAGCCCCAAGGTGTTTGCATTCTCTCGACGCCTAACGCCAATTACACGCAGCCGGTCAATGGCAAGCCGACCAATCCCTTTCACGTTTACGAATACACTCCGGCGGAATTGCGGGCCGAACTGGCCGCGCAGTTTGAGCTAAAAGCCTTGCTGGGCCAGACGCTGGATGCGCGCTTTACCATCCCGCCGTTTTGGGATGCGCAACAACGTTTGCCGCGCACGCCCGGCATTCAAGCGCAATTGTATTTTTGGAAGGCGCTGAACAAGTTGCCGGTGGCTTGGCGCGAAGGCTTGAGCGAAGCATTGTGGGGACGGCCTTTTTATCCGGCTGAGACCGACTATCATTTTGATCTGGCGACGGTCGAAACCGCGCCGGTGTTGGTGGCGCTTTGCCAGCCGAAAGCTGAGGGGGGGAATTGACGATGGCCTGGCCGCTGGTTTCCGTGATCATCCCCAATTACAACTATGCGTGCTATCTGCCGCAAGCCATTGATAGCGTGTTGGCGCAGACTTACGCCCCGGTCGAAATCATCGTCGTGGATGACGGTTCGCGGGATGATTCGCTCGCAGTGCTCAAAAGCTACGGCGCGCGCCTGCGCTGGGTAACGCAGCCGAATCAGGGTGTCGCCGCTGCGCGCAATCACGGCGCGCGCTTGAGCCAGGGCAGCTATCTGGCCTTTCTCGACGCCGATGATTACTGGCTGCCAGCCAAGCTGGAGCGGCAGCTTGAACGCTTTCTCCAAAATCCGGAGTTGGGGCTGGTCTATTGCGGCGTGGCTGAGTTCAACGAAAGCGGCACGGTTAGTTTACGGCAGGAGGGCGCGGAGGGCGGGGTGTTGCAGGAGTTGTTGTTGCTGCGGCGGCCGGCGTTCTTTGGCGGGGGCAGCGGCTTCGTGACACCGCGTGCGTTGTTTGAAGAAGCCGGCGGATTCGACGAACACCTTTCAACTTCGGCGGATTGGGATTTGGCCTTGCGGTTGGCGGCGCGGCGGCCTTTCGGCTTTGTGTCCGAGATATTGCTCAAATACCGGCTACACAACTCCAATATGCATGCCAACGTCGGCGTGATGGAACGCGATATGATGCTTGTTTACGCCAAGGCTTTTGAACAGGCGCCTGCTGAAGTGCGAGCGTTACGCCGCGCGAGTTATGGTCGGCTACACATGGTACTGGCGGGTTCGTATTTTCAGGCGGGACAGTATCGGCAGTTTGGGTGCCATGCGCTGAAGAGTCTGTGCCTTGCCCCGGCCAATGCGGCGAGGCTGCTCAGCTATCCCTGGCGGCGCTGGCAACGGCGGCAGGCGGCGCTTGGCGCACGCCTTTCCGCCGCAAAGGTGACAGCAGAGCAATAGCCTTGATGCAGTTTGCCTCATCAAGCTGAGACAGTAGTGGTAAAAATGTAATGCTGCATTTTTGCAGCCGCGTAGCGGCGACCTGAATTTAGCCCGGCGTTTCAACGCCGGGTAGCGCGGCACGAATGACCCGCGTCGCGTAGCGACGGTTGAAACGGAAGCGAATACCGGAAAAGGTTCAAGCGTCGCGATGCAACGCGGAATTGCCTCGTTCCGCTACCGTGGTTTGAAAACCACGGCTAAATTCACCTTGTCGCTACGCGACAAAAACGGACAAGCATTACATTTTTACCACTACCGCTGAGACAAACCTCGCCGAGGTGGGCGCGGGACTCTCAGGCAGGAAACCACACGACATGCACACGCTCTATGTTTGTTATTTCGGATTGCGTGAGCCGCTGGTGCAGACACAGGTGCTGCCCTACCTACGGCAGTTGCGGGGCGCTGGCGTGCAGGTCAGTCTGCTGACGTTCGAGCCAGGCGGTTTGGAGTCCTGGCCAGCAAGCGAACCGCAACAGTGGACAGCGCGTCTGCGCGAGGAAGGCATTCAATGGCGCGCGCGGCGCTATCACAAACGCCCGACCTTGCCCGCGACACTCTTTGACATTGTGGCGGGCGGCCTGACCATTGTGCAGTGGAGTTGGCGCGAACGGTTGGATGTGGTGCACGCGCGCAGTTATGTCGCGGCCCTGATCGCCCGGCTGGCAGGCCCTTTCACGCGCAGCAAATTACTCTTCGACATTCGCGGTTTGATGGCCGAAGAATATGTGGACGCGGGCTCCTGGCCGGCAGGCGGGTTGTTGTACCGGTTGACGAAAGCCGCCGAGCGCTGGTTGTTGCGTTCCGCCGATGGTTTTGTCGTGTTGACGCAGCGGGCGCGTGAATTGCTGTTTCCGGCGGCGGTGGGCGCAAACGAAGACACCACCGGCGAAAGCGAGTTGCAGGGCCGGCCGATTGCGGTGATTCCGTGTTGCGTTGACGTGGCGCAATTCCGTTTGGCCGAAGCGGCGGCAAGGGAGCAGACGCGCCAGGCCTTGGGTGTCGCCGGGCGGCGCGTAGTGATTTATGTCGGTTCGCTTGGCGGCTGGTATTTGACCGAAGAAACATTGGCTCTGTTTGAAGCCGCGCGGCAGCAAGACCCGGCGACCTTCGCCTTGATCCTGACGCCGCGCGATGTGCCACAGGTCGAACGACAACTGCGCGCGCGCGGTTATGCCGAAACGGACTTTCGTGTCTTGAGCGTGGCCCCAACCGAAGTCGCGCGTTATTTGGCGGCGGCGGACATTGCGCTCTCGCTCATCAAACCTTGCTATTCAAAGCAAGCTTCGTCGCCGACCAAGATTGCGGAATACCTGGCGTGCGGCGTGCCGGTGATCAGCACGGCGGGGATCGGCGATCTGGACGCGTTGTTTGCGCGCGCGCGTGTCGGCGTGATTTTGCGCGGCTTCACTGCCGCCGATTATCTGGCGGCCTTGCAGGCGTTGGATGAAATGCGCGCTGCGCCGGAATTGCGGGCGCACTGCCGCCAAGTGGCAGTGACGGAGTTTGATTTGGAGCGCGTGGGCGGAAGGCGTTATCGCCGCTTGTATCAACGCTTGCTGGCGCCGGCGAACGCGCTGCAGGATGAGGAGGCTTCAGTTTGCTCCACGCGCGCCACAGACTGAATCCAAGTGTCCGGCGTTTTAGCGCGGGAATTTTCAAGGTATGACGATGCCACAATACAACGATTTGCCGTTTGCGCTCGTGCTGCTCGTGGTGTTTGCCGGGTTGGGCGTGGGGCTGTTGACGCTGACGCGCCTGCATCGCGCGAGCTTGCCGCAGCAACTCAAACTCTTTCTGGCGGCGCTGGGCGTGCGCTTTCTGGCTTCGGTGGCCATCTATGAATTCGGTTTGGTGCAGGTGTTGGGGGATGAAGATAGTAGCGGTTGGACGGCGGGCATCGTGCAAATGCAGCAATGGACACAGCGCCACCTCGGCTGGCTGGATTTGCCGGAAGCATTGGCACAGGCCTTTTACCAACAGCAACAGGGCTATCGCTATTTGCTGGGCACGTTCTTTTATTTGACGGATGCGCCCGCGCGGATGCCTGCGGCCACGTTGAATTGTTTCTTTGGCGCCTTGACCGTCGTCATGACCTATCGAATTGCCGAAAGCCTTTTTTCGCGTTGGGTCGCGGTGCGGGTCGGTTGGGCGGCCTGTCTGTTCCCGTCTTTGGTGATCTGGTCGGCGCAAACGGTGAAAGAACCGGTGGTGATTCTGCTGGAAGTCGTCGCGCTTTATGCCTGTGTGCAATTAAAGCGCGAAGGGTTTTCGTTGCGTTACATTTGGCTTTGCGTGCTGGCGATTATGTTATTGCTGCCGTTCCGGTTTTACGCGGCTTATTTGGCGGCCACCGCCGCCTTGCTGGGCTTGCTCATACCGCAAATTGGCAAGCGTAATTCCTCGGTGCTGGCTGGGGTCGGAATCGCCTTGCTGGTCATTCCACTGGCGATTTCGTCGGGGATTCTGGCGCGCAGCGAAGCGTTGATTGAGCGGTTCGATCTCAAATATATCAGCCAATATCAACGTGGTATTTCGGTCGGACAGAAATCCGGCGTGACGCTTGGCTACGACTTGCAGACGACGTCAGGTTTGGCGCTTGGCATTCTGGTCGGCGGGGCGCATTTACTTTTAGCGCCGTTCCCCTGGCAACTTGGCGGCGCAAGCGTGCGCATGGTGCTGGTCTTGCCGGAGCTGTTGGTCTGGTGGTGGCTGTTCTTTTTCGGCGTGGTGCCGGGTGTTTGGCTGGCCGTGCGGCGGCGTTTCGGCGAGTTGCAAGCGCTGTTTATTTTCAGCGGCGGCTTGGGTCTGCTTTATAGCTTGCTCTTTGGCAACATCGGACTGGCGGTAAGACAGCGGGCGCAGTTGTTGCCGTTGCTGTTGATTTTTGCGATGGTTGGCTTGGAATGGCGCTTACAAAAGGCCAAACAACGACAGGCTGCGCAACCGCAGATTGTGGTGTCGGCGTAAGCGTCACGCCGGTGCGTATGCGAGTTTTATTTCTGACAACCTATCCGGTGGAAGCGGCCAATACCCGCTACCGTGTGCAGCAGTTCTTTCCGTACCTGCAAGCTGCCGGGATCAGTTGTGAATTGGCGTCATTGATGTCGCGCGAATTGTTCTTTGAGTTTTATCAACCCGGACAAAGCTTAAGCACAATGGCCGGCTTGGTGCGGGCGTTGGGTCGGCGCTTGGGTGATGTCGTTCGTGCGCGTCGTTACGATGTCGTTTTTCTCGAGCGCGAAGCCCTGCTGTTGGGGCCGCCGCTGCTGGAATGGTTGCTCGCCCGTGTTTTGCGCCGCTCGATTGTTTTCGATTTCGACGACGCGATTTTTTTGCCCGCGCAAAATTCGATTCGCGGGAATCTGGCGACCTGGTTGAAATATCCGGCGAAGACGGCGCGCACGCTGGCGCTGAGCACTCAAGTCATCACCGGCAACGAGTACTTGGCGGCTTATGCCCGGCGCCACAATCCCCGTGTAACCGTCTTGCCGACGGTCGTGGATGCCGCACAATATGCGGCCACGGCTCCTGCCCCGCGGGCCTCGGACAGTCTCGTCATCGGCTGGATCGGCACACATTCGACCGCCCCCTATTTGGAAATCATTGCGCCAGCCTTGGCGCAACTCGCGCGGCGTCAGCGCTTCGTCTTGCGCGTCATCGGAGCGGGACGCGCGGTGCAAATCCCCGGCGTCGTTGTCGAAAATCGCCCCTGGCAATTGGCAACCGAGATTGAGGATTTTCGCAGTTTGGACATCGGCGTTTATCCGATACACGACAACGAATGGTCGCAGGGCAAATGCGCCTTCAAAGCGATTCAATACCTGGCCGCTGGCGTGCCGTGCGTAGCCTCGCCCGTGGGCATGACAAAGGACGTCATCACCGACCAGGTCAACGGCCTGTTCGCCGGCACGACGGCGCAGTGGGAACGGGCGTTGGAACAGTTGCTGACCAACGCCGAATTGCGGCGGCGATTGGCGCAAGCCGGTCAGTCGCACATTGCGCGCGAGTTTTCATTACAGGTGCATGCGCCGCGTCTGGCGGCTGTTTTACGCGCCGCCGCCGGGCAATGAAGCGCGGGCCCGGTGAACAAATGAGGAGCCAAATGAGTGATCTTGAGGATGACAAAACACGACGTCAGCGTTTGGCCTTGTTGCGTTGTCCGAAATGTCAAAGCGAGTTGTCGGTGCAAGGAAGTGATGCCTTGCAATGTTCGCAGTGTGCCATGCGCTATCCCATCGTGAATGGCATCCCGCGCATGTTGACCCAAGAAATGCGCCAAGCGTTGACCGGGTCAGTGAATGAGTTAGAGGTTGATCCGCGCAGCGTGGCTACCGCTCAAAGTTTTGGCTATGAATGGACGCACTTCCCGCAAATGCGGGCCGAATGGGAGCAGAATTTCTGGGGCTATTTTGCGCCGCACACGGCTGCGACCTTCAACAGCAAGCGCGTGCTTGACGCCGGTTGCGGCACGGGCCGTCATACGTTTTATGCCGCGCAGTTTGCCCAAGAAGTCTGGTCGGTGGACTTGGGCGACGCGGTGGAAGTCGCGCGGCGCAACAACGCCGCTCACCCGAACGTGCAAGTCGTGCAGGCCGATTTGTACCAATTGCCCTTTCCGGCTGAGAGCTTCGATTTTGTTTACTCGATTGGCGTGCTGCATCACCTGCCCGATCCCGAGGGCGCCTTCCGCAATCTGCTGCGGTATTTGAAAAAGGGCGGGCAGGCGCATATCTATTTGTATTGGAAGCCGGAACGTCAGCCGATCAAACGCGCGTTACTGGAATTCGTAACCGCGTTGCGGCAAGTGACGACGCGGCTGCCGCACCGGTTGATACACGGCCTGGCTTATCCGGCGGCGGCGGCGGCCTTTGTCGGATTTGTCTGGCCTTATCAGCTTTTGCGCGCGGCTGGGCTGAACCAAATTGCCGAGCGCTTGCCGCTGAAACAGTATGCGCAATACCCGTTCAGCGTTTGCATCAACGATCAATTCGACCGCTTCTCCGCGCCTATTGAAAACCGCTACACGCGCGCCGAGGTGCAGGGCTGGCTGGAACGCGCGGGCTTGGCAGAGATCGTTGTACGTCCGAATTTCGGCTGGTGCGCGAGCGGGCGCAAGCCGCTGTAGATTTGGAGAAGAAGCGATGTCAGAAATCAGCAGTCCACACGACAAATTTTTCAAAAAGAGCTTTGAGCGGCGCGACATCGCCTCGGATTTTCTTATCCATTACTTGCCGTCCGACGTTGCGGCCGAGTTGGATTTGCGCGCGCCGCAGTTGCAGAAAGACAGCTTCGTCGATCCGGTGTTGCGCGAACATTTCTCCGACCTCCTCTATCGCGTGCGGTTCAAGCGTGGCGGCGCGGCCTTTGTGTACTTGCTGTTTGAACACAAGAGCACGCCGGAAGAGTTGGTCGCGTATCAGGTGTTGCGTTACGAGGTGCTGGCGTGGGAGCCGTTGGCGCGCGCGGCAATGAGGAAGCCTGGCAAGAAAAAGCTGCCGCCAATCATGCCGATCGTGATTTATCACGGGCCGCGACCCTGGCAGGTGCCGCGCAATTTCAGCGGCGTGATCGAATGGCATGGCTCGGAGTCGTTCCGGCGGTTCATGCCGGAGTTCATGTATTTTCTGCTCGATCTGTCGGTGTTCAGCGAAGCGCAGATCGTAGGCGCGGCGCTGCTGCGGGTGTGCTTGCTGGTGTTGAAGCACGCTTACGAAGGCGATTTGATCGAACGGTTGCCGGCCTTGCTGGGGTTGTTGCCAGCGCGCGAACAGGGTGCGTTAGAATACCTGGCAACGGTGCTAAAGTATGTGTCAGAAGTGGCGCGCCCATTGACGCGCAATGAATTCGAAGCAGTGAAGGAACAGCTTCCAACAGAAACAGGAGAAATTATGGAAACTTGGGCGTCGTCTATGTTGAAGGAAGGCAAACAGATAGGCCGGCAGGAAGGTCGGCAAGAAGCAGGCGCGGAACTGACGCTATATCAACTGCAGGAGCAGCTTGGCGCGCTGGACGAGCGGACGCGCGCGCGCGTGCGCAAGCTCGCCTACGAGCAGTTGCTGGAATTGAGTGGGGCCTTGCTCAAATTCAAATCACCGAAAGACCTGATGGACTGGTTGCGGACGCACGCGCGCGGGCGTTCGTTGGCGAGTTGAGGTGAATGCCTTGAGACTGCGTGGCTGGTTCTTGGCACTTGGTTTGTTGGCGGCGTTCTATTTCTGTTTGCCCTCCGTACTCAACGCCGCCGCGCGCCAGCTCATACGCGCGGACAGCTTGATTGCGGCTGATGCCATCATCGCGCTGGGCGGCGATCCGCTTTGCCTGCGCGAACGCCAGGCGGCGGAACTCTATCATCGCGGCTTGGGCCGCAAGATCGTGATCGCGGGCTTGCCCTTCGCCTGGGGCGGCAATACAGGCGATGCCAAACGGCGTTATTTGATCTGCCGTGGCGTGCCGTCTGCTGACATCGTAGTGTTGCCCGAGGCCACCAACACGCGGCAAGAGGCGAGCACTTTGCAGACGGTCATGCGGCAAAATCAGTGGCATTCGATGATCGTCGTGACCGCCCCCTTTCACTCGCGGCGCGCGCTGTTCACGATGGAGCGGCACGCCGGGGAATTGAAATTCTATTCCTCACCGGTGCCTGCCGAGCCGCCCGAATGGCGGCCCGCAATGTGGTGGACGCGCCGGCGCGATGTCTTCATCACCGTGCGGGAGTTTATCTCGTGGGGGAATACCCTGGCGGGTGGCTGGCAGTGAAGGCCAATTTGAAGAAGTGGGGTGGGCGCGCGCTGCTGGCAATGCTGGTGGGCGGCGCGCTCTGTTTGCTGGGTTTCTTTTCTTTGCCCTGGCTGGCGATTGGGCCGTCTGACACGCCGAGAAAGGCGGATGTCATTCTGCATTTTGCCGTGGATGAACGGTTGAATGGAGATCAGTTCGTGGCCGAGCTTTTCCGGCAAGGTCTGGCTGAACACATCCTCTGCCTCAGTACGCAAGCTGCCTGGGAAGTCTATCCCGCCGAGTATTCACGCGCGCACTTGCTCGAATTGGGCGTGCCCGCAGCGCAGGTTTCGACCTTGCATCTGCCCACGGCGCTCGATTGCCGGGCGCAGGTGATGCCGATTGTCGTGAGTTATCTGCAACAACAAGGCTGGCGCAGCGCCTTGATGGTCGTGGAACCGCCCGGGAGCCGGGCGAATCGCCGTGTCGCCGCGCCGGTTTTTGCGCGGGCCGGAATTGATCTGGCGCTGAGCTATTCGCCACGCGACTATCAGGCCGTGACGACGAATTGGTGGCGCGAACACTGGAAGACCCAGAGCATGTTTAGCGAAGTGCTGAACGCCGGCTTCGATTTTTTTTACTCCGAGTGCTGGTAGCTGTGCGCAAAGAACGCGCATCAACAGGTTGGCCACTATGGAATGGCTTGAAATCAACTTTACCAAACCACGGGGAACACGGGGCACACAGGGAAAATCAAGCAGCCTGTGTTGGTTTTCCCCGTGACCCCCGTGCTCCCCGTGGTTGATTTGGCAGAGTTATTTCCCCATTCATCCCTAAGCATGTAATGGCGCAAGCCCGCGAAAGACTAAACAGAAACCATGTGTGGAATTGCGGGGATCGTTAGCAAAACAGGCGGCCTGAGCGGGTGGCAAGTACAGCCCATGATTGACGCGCAACAGCATCGCGGGCCTGACGCGGCGGGCGTCTGGGCCGATGAGCATTGCGCCTTGGGCCACCGGCGGCTGTCCATCATTGATCTGTCAGAGGCCGGGCGCCAGCCCATGGCCAATGACGATGGCAGCGTTCAAATCACCTACAACGGCGAAATCTACAACTTCCAAGCGTTGCGCGCGGAACTGGAAGCGCTCGGCCACAGCTTTCGCACGCGCACCGACACCGAAGTGATCCTGCGCGCCTATGAACAGTGGGGCGTTGAATGTTTGAAGAAGCTGCGCGGGATGTTCGCCTTTGCGATTTGGGATCGGCGGCAGCGGCGGCTGTTTGTCGCGCGCGACCGGGTGGGCAAAAAGCCTTTGTTCTATACGCAGGCCGGCCCGCGTTTCTTTTTCGCATCGGAGTTGCAGGGCTTGCTGGCGAATACCGAAGTCCCGCGCGCAGTTTTGCCGGAAGCGCTGGATGCCTATCTTTCTTACGGCTATGTGCCCGCGCCGCACACAGGGTTTCGCAACGTCTTCAAACTGCCGCCCGCGCATTTTCTGACGCTCGATCTGGCGGCAGCCGAGCCTGCGCCAAAGGTCGAACGGTATTGGTCGTTGTCCTATGAACCGAAGCTGAAGCTGAGCGAGGCCGAAGTCTGCGAAGCCTTGCGCGAGAAGCTGACCGAGGCGGTGCGCTTGCGCATGATTTCGGATGTGCCCATCGGCGCCTTTTTATCCGGCGGGATTGATTCGAGCATTGTCGTCGGCCTGATGGCGCAACTTTCAACCCAACCGGTCAAGACGTTTTCCATCGGCTTCAAAGAAGCGGCTTACAACGAACTCGAACACGCGCGGCGCATCGCCAAGCTCTGGCAAACCGAGCATCACGAATTCATTGTCGAAGCGGACGCGCTGAGCATCTTGCCCAAACTGGTGCGGCATTACGGCGAGCCTTACGCTGATTCATCGTGCGTTCCCACCTTTTACGTCGCGCAACTGACGCGCCAGCACGTGACGGTGGCGCTCAATGGCGACGGGGGCGACGAGAGTTTTGCGGGTTATGAACGCTACCTGGGCAACCGGCTGGCCGAACGCGTGCGCCTGCTGCCGGGGGCCGTTTTGGCGGCGCAAACGATGGGGCGCTTGCTGCCTGATTCGATTGATCCAAAGAATCGCGTGCGGAATCTGCGCCGCTTCCTGCTGGTGATGTCACAACCAATGCCGCAACGATATGCAAGTTGGCTCACCTACTTTACCGAAGCGGACAAGCAGTCGTTGTATAGCAATCAGTTTGCCGAGCACTTGAATGGCGCGCGGGGCGGCGCGTGGTTGCCTGAAATCATCGAGGAGTTTTGCCGCAACAATCCGGCGCGCGATCCAGTGGATGCGGCGATGGCGGCGGATGTGCAGGGTTATTTGCCCTTCGATCTGTTGGTCAAGGTGGACATCGCGACGATGGCGAATAGCTTGGAAGCGCGCTCGCCGCTGCTGGATCAGGAAGTGATGGAATTCGCCGCGCAATTGCCAGCGGACATGAAACTGCGCGGGCGGAATTTGAAGCATTTGCTCAAGACGGCCTTCACTGATTTGCTGCCGCCCGCCAACGTCAATCGGCGCAAAGCCGGGTTTGGTGTGCCGGTGGGCCAATGGTTTCGCGGGCAGTTGCGGGAGTTGTTGCGTGACGCCTTGCTCGCGCCCGCAGCCGTGGCGCGCAATTACTTCAAGCCGCAAACTGTCGAGCGCCTGCTCAACGAACATCTGGAACGGCGCGGCGACCACACCTTTCCGCTTTGGAGTTTGTTGATGCTCGAACTTTGGCACCGGGAGTTAGTGGATGTGGCGCCAGTGCGCGCCAACTTGAACGCAGGCAAAACCCTGGCGGCGGGCGAATGATAACTATGAGTGCAAAGCCGATCACCAATGCGATGACGATTGATTTCGAGGACTGGTACCAGGGCCTCGAAATTCCATACACAGATTGGGCCGCATACGAAGACCGCATCGAACAGGCGGGCCAAAAGCTCCTGCAACTTTTCGACGAGACGCAGGTGCGGGCGACCTTTTTCATCCTGGGCTACGTCGCCGAACAGCACCCGGCGTTGATCAAAAAGATCGCCGCCGCCGGGCACGAGATCGCCACGCACGGCTATTCGCACGCGCTGATTTACCAGCAGGAACCGCAAGTCTTTCGCGCCGAGTTGGAGCGTGCGATCAAGTTTCTCGAAGACACGACGGGGGCGCGCGTCCTGGGGCATCGTGCGCCGTTCTTTTCGATCACCAAAGCCTCGTGGTGGGCGTTGGAAATTTTAGGTGAACTGGGAGTTCGTTACGATTCGAGCATTTTCCCCGTCGTCAATTACCGCTACGGCATTCCCGATGCGCCGCGTTGGCCGCATCAAGTCACGGCGGGCGGCCAGTCGCTGACCGAATTTCCCATCTCGACCTGGCACTTGTTCGGTCAAAACCTGCCCGTCGCCGGGGGCGCTTATTTCCGCATTTATCCGTACCTGTTTACGCGCACGGCCTTGCGGGCGCTCAATCGTGAGGGAAATCCGTTCGTCTTTTATTTACACCCTTGGGAAATTGATCCGGAGCATCCGCGCATTCCGGTGCCCCGGCGCATTGCGCTGACCCATTATTTCAACCTCGCGGCGACCGAGCGGCGCTTGCGGCGGTTGGTGCGGGATTTCAAATTCGATTCGATGCAGGAGGTTCTCAATGTCCGTTGAAACAGTCGGCCAAAAAGTGCGCGCGCATTTTCACGCCGACGCACAACGCTTCGATGCGATTTACGAAGCAGAAGAGAAGAAGAGCGCCTTTGAGCGCTGGGTAGACAACGTCTGGCGCGGCGTAGTGAAACGGCGGCTCGATCTGGCGCAACAAGTGCTAGACCCGTTGACCGGCAAGAGCGTGGTGGATGTGGGCTGCGGTTCAGGGCGCTTTTGCTTTATGTATGCGCAACGCGGTGCGGTGCGTGTGCTGGGCGTGGATTTCGCCGATGCCATGATCGAACTCGCGCGCCAGCACGCCGCGCGTTTGGGCGTGGCGGAGCAATGCGAATTCCGCACGGGGTTTTTCCCCGAGGCCGCCGGGGCGGAGCATTTTGACGTGAGCACGGCGATGGGATTTTTTGATTACATCGCTGACCCCGCGCACATCGTCAGCGCGATGCGGCAAATCACGCGCGAGACGCTGGTCATGAGCTTCCCGAAACTTTGGGAATGGCGCATCCCGATTCGCCGCGTGCGATTTTTGCTGAGCGGTTGCCCGCTCTTTCTCTACACCGAAAACAAGATCAGACGAATCATGGCTGATGCGGGCGTGACGAATTACGAATTGATCAATTTCGACCGTGACTACATTGTCGTCGCACGTTTGAAATAGTGCGGAGTTCTTGTTTATGGCACAGGCCCAACCCATCAGAGTTTTGCACATCATCACGCGCATGATCGTCGGCGGCGCGCAGGAAAACACCTTGTTGTCGGTCGAAGGCTTGGATCGTTTGCCGGAATACGAGGTGACCTTGTTGAGCGGCGTTGATCACGGGCGCGAAGGTGAATTGCTCAGCCGGGCGCGCGCCACCACCCGCCTGATCGTCCTGCCCGAAATGGGCCGCAGCATCAATCCGCTCTCCGACGTGGTGGCCTTCTGGAAGCTTTATCGAATCATCAAAGCAGGCCGCTATCACATCGTGCACACGCATTCCTCTAAGGCCGGCGTGTTGGGTCGTTGGGCCGCCAAGCTGGCGGGCACGCCGCTGATCGTGCACACCTTGCACAGCCTGGTCTTTCACGACTATCAGCCGTGGGTGATCAACCGCGTGTGGTGGCTGGCGAAAAAGTTCTGCGCGCCGATCACCGATTATTTCATCAGCGTCTCGCGCATCATCAGCGAGAAAGCGATTGCCGCCGGTATTGCCCCGTCAGACAAGTTCCGCACGATATACAGCGGCATGGAGCTGGACTGGTTTCTCAATTTCAAGGCTGATACTGCGGCCATCCGGCGCGAGTTCGGCATTCCCGCCGCTGCGCCCGTCGTGGGCAAAGTGGCGCGCCTCTTTCCGCTCAAAGGGCACGCTGAGTTGATGGACGCCGCGCCCGCCATCGTGGCGCGCCAGCCGGACGTGCGCTTCTTTTTGATTGGCGATGGCGTGTTGCTTGAGCATTTGCAACAGCGGGCGCGTGCATTGGGGATTCTCGACAACTTCGTCTTTGCGGGCTTGATTCCGCGCGAACGCATTCCCGAGATGATCGCTGTGATGGATGTGCTGGTGCACACCTCCTTGCGCGAGGGCCTCGCGCGCGTGTTGCCGCAAGCCCTGGCAATGGGCAAGCCCTGCGTCTCGTTCGACATTGACGGCGCGCCGGAAGTGGTGATTACGGACAGGACCGGTTATCTGGTCAAGGCCAATGACGCCGCCGGCTTGGCTGAGGGCGTTTCAAAGTTGCTCGCTGATCCGGGCTTGCGCGCGGCCATGGGCGCGGCCGGCCGCAAGCTGGTTGACCCGGCCTTTCGCGCCGAAACGATGGTGCGCGAGATTGCCGAAGTCTATGAACAATTGTTGACGACCCACGCAGCCCGCCTGGACGCCTTCAATCGCAAGCATCAGCGGTTACTGGCAACCGCCGTCGCCGATGGATCAAGCAGCGTCTGAGCGTGCTAACAAAGTCTTTTAACCACGAATACACGAAGCGCACGAAGAAGAGAAGACGTGAGTTGCATTCTTGGCCTTTCTTCTTTCCTTCGTGTGCTTCGTGTCTTCGTGGTTGCCAAAGAAAATTTCGGCTTACTTCGCTGGCGCTTTCAGTGCGAACGCCAGCAACACATCGCCGCCCGGCTCACTGCGTTTGGCCTTGCCGCCGGTCGCGTGCACCACGACGAATTGCCGCCCGTTCACCGCATACGTTGCCGGTGTCGCGTTGCCAGAAAACGGCAGCGTCGTTTCCCATAGCAGCTTGCCCGTGAGCTTGTCGAAGGCGCGGAATTTCTTGTCGAAGTTAGTCGCCGCGATAAACACCAACCCGCCCGCCGTCACGACCGGCCCGCCGTAATTTTCTGAGCCCGTGTCTTTCATCCCTTGCGCCGCCAATTCAGGGTATTCGCCCAACGGAATCTGCCACGCATAAGTGCCCGTGTTGAGATTGATCGCGCTCAACGTGCCCCACGGCGGAGCGATGGCGGGGTAGCCTTCGGGATCAAGAAACTTGTGATAGCCTGTGAAGCGGTACTTCGGCAGCTTGTCATTGGCGGCGTTATTCGTGAGTTCTTTGTTTTCGCCACTCAACAGAAATTGCACGAGCACGGCCATCTCAGTCTGCTGCAAATTTGGAAAAGCAGGCATGCGGCCCGCGCCTTGGCGAATGAGGGCGGCGAGATTATCAGCTTTGAACTTTGCGCCGAGGTTGACCAGCGTGGGCATTTGCGGCGGCGAACCGCGCAGGTCATCGCCGTGGCAAGTGGCGCAAGTGCGCAGATAGATTTGCCGCCCCGAACCGCCGCTCAGATTTTCGGCCAGACTCATGCGCCAGACCATCTCGTTGGCGTTGACGTAAAGCAAGCCGGTCTCAGCATCGAACGCCGACCCGCCCCATTCCGCCCCGCCGTCAAAGCCGGGAAAGATGATCGTTTCCTGCCCTACATTGATCGGGATGAATTGCCCGCCGCTGGTGAGCGAACGAAATTGCGCCAGCGCCCATTGCTGCATTGCGGGCGTGCGTTTGGTGAGCAAGTCTTCAGTCAATGTTTGACGCGAAAACGGCGCGGGCTTCGTGGGCAGCGGTTGCGTTTCGGCAGTGATCTCGCCGGGCACTGTGCTGGCGGGGTATTTTTGATATTCAATCGGGAACAGCGGGTTGCCGTTGGCGCGGTCGAACAAATACACGTGGCCCGACTTGGTCGTTTGCGCGACGGCGTCAATCAGCTTGCCGTTGTGTCTGACCGTCACGAGCGTCGGCGGTGAAGGGAAGTCGCGATCCCAGATGTCGTGTTTGACGGCTTGAAAGTGCCAGATGCGCTGGCCCTTTTCGGCATTCAACGCGAGCAGCGTATTGGCGAACAGGTTGTCGCCAGCGCGATTGGCGCCATAAAAATCATCGGCGGCGGAACCGGTCGGAACAAAAACGATACCGCGCTTTTCGTCCACGGCCATGCCTGCCCAGTTGTTCGCTGAGCCCGTGTACGTCCACGCCTCTTTCGGCCAGGTTTCATAGCCAAACTCGCCCGGTCGCGGGATGGTGTGAAACGACCAGCGCAGCTTGCCCGTGCGCACATCGTAGGCGCGTATGTCACCCGGCGGCGAGGGCAGCGATTCTGACAGACGCCCGCCCACGATCAAGAGGTCTTTATGAACAACGCCCGGCGTCGTGAGCGCGATGGAGAGCTTGCCTGGCTCGCGCCCCAGCCCCTCGCGTAAATCTATGCGGCCTGCTTGGCCGAAGCTTTGAACCGGTTGGCCCGTCGCGGCATCCAGCGCGTATACAAAACTCTGCGCCGCCGCGAAGATGCGTTTCTCCTTGCCGTTGCTCCAAACACTGACGCCCCGATTTGGCCCGCGCCCCGCCAAGCCGGAATCGAAGCGCCACAACTCTTTGCCCGTCGCCGCCTCTAGCGCCACGACTTTGTGTTTGGCTGTCACCGCATACAACACACCGTCCATGACGACCGGTTGATTTTGCGAATCGCCCGCGCCATCGGCCAAGTCGAATGTCCAAGCCACGGCGAGTTTTTGCACGTTGGCGCGATTGATTTGCTTGAGGCTCGAATAGCGCGTTCCGGCGAGCCCGCCACCGTAAAGAAAGGTGGCGTTCGCGGGCTGCGCCGAACGCTTGGCGAGTGCTTCAGCAGTGTTGAGCGGAGCCTGCCACGACAGCATAGCTGTCAGACACAGCAGCATAGCTGTCAGACACAGCAGCATGACAAGTTTCAGATGTTTGGTGTGCATAGCGTTGCTTGAATGGCAGCCAAAAGCAGCCTCACGGTTTGGCGGCGGAAACCGCACCTTTGAATAACCGTTTCGTAATCCGTCCTGCTTTGGCCACCGCGCGCTGCCACAACGGCGGCAAATCGGGCTGGCCTAAAAAAATGTGCTGAAAGGTGTGATCATCCGCCGCCACGTTGCGCGCAATGCTGGGCGGATGGCGCAAGGGGAAAGGCAGTTCGGCGGCAGGCACATTGGCATAGACGCTTTCTGTGTCAAACGTGTGCGTCGCGTCTGCGCCGAAGCCGATGTTGGAAACAAGATTGACGCGCGGTGTGGCGGCCAGCCCGTCGTGGGCCATCAGCTCAAACGTCAATTGATAATCCCACGCGTTGGTCGCGCCGCGCAGGCTATCGTCAAAGATGCGTTCCCAATACGTTTTGAACTGCGGATGCCGCGAACGTTTGGCGAGCCAATCGGTCGCGCGCAAGTGCGCCCACTGCTTGACCCACAGATCGTACTTGTCCCACACGCGCCGCCACGAGGCCCAGCCCCAGGTGTGCGGGATGTGTGAAAAGTAGTAGCTGTCTTGGATGCGCCGCTGCATTTTGGGCAACAGATAGGTGTTGCCGCTGATGACCATCACGCGCGGTTCGTCGCGGTAACGTTCGAGCAATTCGGCGCAAAAGCGAAAGAAGCTCGGATGCGGCAGGCAATCGTCTTCGAGAATGATTGCTTCCTCGCACTGTCCAAACACCCAATTCAAACCGGAGAACATGCGCGGCTTGCATCCCATGTTCGTTTCAGACAGGTTCGTCAGTACCTCGCACTCCCAATCAATTTGATTGAGGATGGCGCGTGTGGCGCTGCATTGTTCAGCTTCCGCCGCAGCGCGCGGCCCGTCGGCGATCACCAGCAAACGGCGCGGTTGCGCGCGCGCGATTTCAGCAAAGACGCGTTGGGTTTGTTCCGGGCGATTGAAGATGAACAGGGCGACGGGTGTGTGCAACATGGCGGCATCGTAAAACACGGCTTGAATGTACGGCAAACTGTTAGTTTGCCGTGGACTTGAGCTACTAAGGCTTTGGTGTTCCCAAAAGCATTAAAGCTGAAGCCTGCGGCAAACTAACAGTTTGCCGTACACTTGCGTTCCGCGTCCGTCCCGCTTATTTTGCGCGGCGTAGCAAAACCCTGCTGATTGGAGACCAAATCATGAAATCAATTCAACCTGTATTGCAGACACTGGTCATCGCACTGCTTTGCGCCTTGCCTGTATTTGCGCAAACGGACCCGAAGATGACTGCTGCCGAACGCGCCAAACTCATTCAATGGCTCAACGAGTCGCAAGCCGAAACCATCGCCGCCGTCGAAAAGCTGAGCGACGCCCAATGGAACTGGAAAGCCGCACCCGAAAAATGGTCGGTCGCTGAATGCGTCGAACATATTATGCTGGCCGAAGGCACACTGATGGCGCAGGCCGAAAAAGCCTTGGCCGCGCCGCCCAATCCCGACTGGGCCGAGAAGACCAAAGGCAAATCCGAGTTCATCGAGAACGTCATGGTCAAACGCCTCGGCAAAGCCCAAGCGCCCGAAGCCATCGTCCCCAGCGGCAAAATCCCGCGCGCCGAATTGATGAAACGCTTGCGCGAAGCGCGCGCCAAGACGCTGAAATTCGCCGAGACGACGCAACTGCCACTCAAGGCGCACACTGCCGAACATCCGTTTCCGGTCTTCGGCACGCTCAATGCTTATCAGTGGGTGATTTACATCCCGCTGCACAACATCCGGCACAACCAGCAGATTGCCGAAGTCAAAGCGCAGCCCAATTTCCCGGTGAAGTAACCTGAAAATGCGGCGCGCGCTGTACCGTAGGTTGTCCAACCTGCGGAGCACTTCAGCCGTAAGCCGCTTGGGTGACCCGGCAGGATTTCCCGCCGAATCCCCGCAGGTTGGACAACCTACGGTATGTTTTCTCGAGAGGCTTTATGTCATTCACGCGCATGGATCAAAGCAGCGTTGCCGATTGGCTGGCCATTGGCAACGAGGTCGCACAACGTCAAGCCGCGATGCCGGCGATCATCAAAGGGCTGTTGCGGCAACTGGCCGCGCAGACGGACGGCTTCGCGATTGACCAGTTGCAGCACGCGCTGCAAACGGCCACACGCGCCGAACGCGCGGGCGCTGCCGAAGAAATGATTGTGGCCGCGCTCTGCCACGACATCGGCAAAGCCATCTCGGTCGTCAACCATCCGGCCATTGCAGCGGAGATTTTGCGGCCTTATGTTTCGCCGGCTACTTACGAAATCATCCGCACGCATCAGGATTTTCAGGGCCAGCATTACTACGCGCTGATGGGGCGCGATCCTGATGCGCGGCAGCAGTATGCCGATGAGCCGTGGTACGAACAGGCGCGCGTGTTTACGGACGAATGGGATCAGACGTCGTTTGACCCGGCGTATGACACGTTGCCGTGGGAGCATTTCGAGCCGCTGGTTGACCGTGTGTTCTCGAAAGAGTTGGTGAAGGTGGCTGCGCAAGGCGCTTGATCTGGCAAGCAAGCAGACGAAACCTCATCCGTTGGCCTTCGCCTGGGTGTCCGTTAGTATTTGCGTAAGCGCCGCTCTCGCTGTTCCCCCAGCGTGCAAGTCTTGGACGGACATCCCTCGCCTAACGACTATGTTAGGCCGCGTTCGGCTACGGTGAAAGTCATTTGGCATCAGCAAATGCCTTGATTTGTCGGCCCCATATCGTGTCCAGGATTTGCTCCGGGACTGTCGTCCCGTGGCCTATAAATAATGCACTCTTGAATTCTATTTGCGGGGGTGTGCTCACACGGTCTGATACCGAAAGCCAAAAAGTCAAATCGTAGCAAGAGCGGGCATGTCGCAACTCCCCCTTCGCAAGGTAAGTAGCCTCAACGAACACGGGCAATACGTTTTGGAGCGAGACCAACGACTTGTCTTTTGGGGGGCGCTGAATGGACGCGTCAATGACCTTTTGCATTTCGGTCCTCACGGCAGACATTGGAAGCTGAAAATCAGGTGCCATGACCGGTAACCTGCTCAGTTGAAGCGAAGGGGGAAAAATTACCGTGCATGTCTGGAGAGTCACTCCATCTCCGATGGGAGTCCAGCGGAAGGTCTCCTTCTGTGAATCATAGTCTGCCTTCAGAATGAGCATCCGGGCATTCACAAAGTCCTGCTCGGCAAGTTCCAATGCGCGGTGTGATGCCGACCAACTAAGTGCTGAAAATATCAGAGCGGGGATGGAAAATAGAACCGCGGTAAGAGCTGCGAATTTTTCGGCATTATTCCAAAGAACTTTCATTTGCTTTTGTTTTTCGCGGAGTACGAACTTTTCCTTAGAACAGTTCGCGCCGCGAAAATAGACTCAACGCCCAGGTTGACCGGGCCGCGTCTCTCCCTGCAAGTTACTCTACAAGTAGCAAGCGGCTCCGGTTACAGTAGGCGAGGGAATCGCTTCCCCCGCCCCTGCTACAAAACCGTGCGTGCTACTTTCATAACACACGGCTCCTCAATCGTGTAGTGCCGGACACGCATACCGGCGGCGCGCTTGCGCCGTCTTCCGCACGTGG
>JAYUCP010000172.1:0-34543 GCA_043740245.1 Acidobacteriota bacterium
CTTCGCCGTGGGCGAAGATCAGGAACAGGTCGACAAGCTGCTCGAAGTGCGATCGCACTGTCCGCTGTTGCAGCACATCTTGTTCGACGACGGGCGCGGCATGCGCAACTACACCGCCGCCGGTGTGCTCGCGTTCGACCAGTTGATGGCACGAGGCCGCGAGTTCGATGCGGCCCACCCCGGCTTCTTCGCGGCCGAGGTTGCTGCCGGCAAGGTCGGCGACACCTCGGTGATGCTCTATACCTCAGGCACGACCGGCAGGCCGAAGGGCGTGATGCTGACGCATCGCAACCTGTATCTGAACGCCCTGAATTCCATCATCGAATTCGGCCTGACGCACGACGATGTTTACCTGCACACGCTGGCGCAGTTCCATTGCAACGGCTGGGGCCTGCCCTACGCCGTGACGGGCGTGGGCGCGAAGCACGTCATCGTCAAAAAGTATGAGCCGGCCAGCTTCTTTGAATTGGTGACGCGCGAGCGTATGACCTTCGCGTGCATGCCGCCGACGATGATCAATATGGCGTTGAATCAGCCGTTGACGGACGAACAGCGCAGTGCCCTGCCCCGCGCCGGTGTGCGCGTGGGCACCGCCGGTTCGGCCCCGCCGCGCGCCTTGATCGAAGGGATGCAGGAGCAGTTGGGCTGGCAGGTGATTCAGATTTACGGGCTGACCGAGACCTCGCCCTTCCTGACCGTCTCGAAAGTCAAACCGCACATGCGCGACTGGCCCGCCGAAGAAAAATACCGCGTGCAGACGCGCACCGGCTACCAAATGCTGGGCGTAGAGCTGCGCGTGGTGGATGAGCGCGGTCACGACATCGCTGCCGACGGGCAGGCCGTGGGCGAAGTGCTCGCGCGCAGCAATGTCGTGATGTCAGGTTACTGGCGGCAACCCGAAGCCACCGACGCCGTCATCGTGGACGGCTGGTTCCACACCGGCGATATGGCGACGCTGGATGATGAAGGCATGATCGAGATCGTGGATCGCAAGAAAGACCTGATTATTTCGGGCGGCGAAAACGTCTCGTCCATCGAGGTCGAAGGCATGCTCTACAAACATCCGGCGGTGCTGGAAGCGGCTTGCATCGGCATCCCGCACGAACAGTGGGGCGAAACCATCGCCGCTATCGTCGTGTTAAAGCCGGACGTGACGGCGACCGAAGCCGAGATCATCGCGTTTTGCCGCGATAATATGGCGCATTTCAAATGTCCACGCGCGGTGAGTTTTGTTGATGCGCTGCCGCGCACGGCGACGGGCAAGATTCAAAAGAATCAGTTGCGCGAGAAGTATTGGCAGGGGCGTGGGAAGCGCGTGGGCTGAAGTAGAATGAAAGTCAGAGACATCATCAAATGGCTTGAAGACGAGGGCTGGTATTTGGCGCGCACCAAAGGCAGCCATCGTCAATTCAAACATCCGACCATGCCTGGCACAGTGACTGTCGCAGGCAAGCCCGGTGTAGACGTTCCGCTGGGCACGCTTAACAGCATTTTGAAACAGGCGGGGTTGAAGGATAGCGAGGAGTAGTTATGCGATACGCAGTAATTGTTGAGGAAGGGCCAACCAGCTTTGGCGCATACGTCCCTGATTTACCAGGTTGTGTAGCGGTTGGGGAATCACGGGCAGAGGTTGTGCAGTTGATTCAGGAGGCCATTGAATTTCACTTGGAAGGAATGCGCGAAGACGGGCAACCAATCCCGGCCCCGGCTTATAGCACTGAATACATCGAAGTGCAGGCCGCCTGACGCGCGACAAGACTTGGCAGGGGCGCGGGAAGCGCGTGGGCTAGCCAACTCTTCGTTGCTTGCCACGCAAAATGTCATCAGTGCAAAGGAGGTAATCATGAAACGCTGTTGGTTAAAAGTCTGGTTGAGTGTGTTGTGTGCTGGCTTAGCCGTCTCGGCCAGCTATGGGCAAGAGTTGGAACGGACGCAGGCGGTTCAGGAGTTCGAAGCGTTGAAGAGCAAACTGGCCACGCTCGAAAAACCGCTGCTGGCTGTTTCGGCGGAAGACACGGTGGCCTTTGCGGAATTTCTCAAACAACCTGACTCCGGTTTGATTCGCTTGCTGCCGCGCGAGAAATATGATGCACGCTTGGAGATCAGAGGCGGTGGCGCGTATTACTCGTTCACGCGGCTGAAGCATGAATATGGTCGTGGCTCGGACATTGAGTTGAGCCAGGAGCAATTCAGCGTCGGTTTTGCCGGCTTCAATTTCGGCTTCCTGCTGGCGCTGGGAGACAAACCATTGGAAGAACTGACGGTTGATACCTCGGAGCTACGGTTTCTGCTGGAGTTCAAACCGCCGCAGATCGAGCCTGAGATCCGCGCCATCCAAATGCAAAGCGGTCGCGGCGTCGAGGCCAATGGCCTGACCTACAAGTCGTATCTGCCTGCCAAGGCCGGGCGGACGTATGCGCTGCGTTCCGTGGATTACGAAAACAGCGATGTGCTGGTGGGTTTCCGCGTCGTGCGCCAGGACACAGATGGCAGCATGATTTTGCTATGGAAGATGCTGCACAAATTCCCTGTGCCGAAGGCGCTACGAGAGCGTGGAAACTAATGCCCGGCCATACGTGCGCGGAAAGAGGATTCGCAATGAAACCCCAGAAATATGATGTCATCGTCGTCGGCTCCGGTGCAGGCGGCGCAACGGCAGCCTACGTGCTGGTCAATCGCGGCTTGAACGTCCTGTTGCTGGAAGCGGGGCGGATGCTCGATCCTGCCAAAGACTTCAACACACACACCTGGCCGTATGAACTCAAGTTTCACGGGCGCGGCAAACCGGGCGAGTACGACGGCCTGTGGAAGATCAACGAATACACCGCGCATCTCTATACCAACCCGCGCAAGGACAAGTACGCCGCTGACCCTGAGTTTCACTGGACGCGGCTGCGCGCCGTCGGCGGGCGCACCAATACCTGGGGGCGTTCGTGTTACCGGCACGGGCCAATGGATTTCAAGACGAAAAGCACGCAGGGCTTTGGCGAAGACTGGCCGCTCAGTTACGAAGACATGGAGCCGTATTACGACAAGGCCGAGCGGCTGGTGGGCATTTCGGGGCAGCGGGAAAACTACTTCAACATGCCGGACGGGATTTACGCCGCACCCGCGCACAAGCCGCGTTGCACCGAATTCCACATCCAAAAGAGCGCGGCCAAAGTGGGTGTGCCGGTGGTGCTGGAACGGACGGCGGTGCTGAGCGCGCCTTACGATGGGCGTCCGGGTTGTCATTATTGCGGCGCGTGCGGCAATGGCTGCGATGTGCGGGCGCGCTTTTCCAGCCTGGACGTCATCATCCCGAAGCTGCAAAGCAAACGAAATTTCACGCTGCGCACGCACGCCGTCGCGCACCAGGTGCTGGTGGACAACAACGGCCAGGCGCGCGGCGTTTCATTTTTTGACGCGCGCACCAAACAGCATTTTGAGGTCGCCGCCAAAGCCGTCGTGCTCGCGGCCAGCACGGTCGAATCGGGGCGCATCCTGCTCAATTCAACTTCGCGCTTTCATCCACGCGGCCTCGGCAATGCGTCGGGGCTGGTCGGCCATTACCTGATGGACAGCGTCAAATCGGGCGGGATGGGTGGCCTCGTGCCAGTGCTGAAAAACCGCGCGCGCGTCAACGAAGACGGCGCGGGCGGCACGCACATCACGATTCCGCGGTTCAATTACAACCGCAAGAATGATTTTCATGGCGGCTACTTCATCCTGACTGGCTCCGGCTTTGATCGCAGGCCAAGCCGCACCGGCGGCGTGCCGGGCTTTGGTTCCGCGTTGAAAAGTCAGATCCGCGAGGAATACGGCAGCCTGCTGACCATGCGCGGCTATGGCGAACGGCTGCCCGATTACGACAACTATTTCGAGCTTGATCCCAACAACGTTGACGCCTACGGCATCCCGCAAGTGCGCTTCCACGCGGGCGAAAAGGAAAACGACCGCAAGATGATGGAAGACATGTTCGGCTGGATGGAGCAGATCATGCGGGCCAGTGGCGCCGAGATTTTGCCCTATCGCAAGTATCTGGAACCGATGGGCGACGCTACGCATGAATGCGGCACGGCGCGCATGGGCAATGATCCAAAAACCAGCGTGTTGAATTCGTACTGCCAGTCGCATGAGGTCAAAAACCTGTTCGTCACCGATGGCAGTTGTTTTGTTTCATTGCCTGGCACGCACGGCATCACGACCTGGATTATGGCACTGGCGTGGCGCGCGTCGGAATATCTGGCGGAACAGATGAAGCGCGGGGAGATTGCGTGATGAAGCTGTATTGGCAAGGACGCAGGAAGCGCGTAAATTGTCGGCGAAAGTGAGGTGCGTTATGAGTCCACAAACGGCAACGCTAAAAATCACGGGATTACTGTTTGAAACACTGCAAGCACTTGATGTGAAGGCGCAGCAGTCGGGCAAGAGTGTCGAGGAGTATGCCCGCGAATTGATCGAAGAAGATGTCGCGACGCCGGGGCCGACGTTTGACGAGATTCTCGCGCCGATTCGCCAGGAGGTGGCGGAGAGCGGGATCACTGACGACGAGTTGGACGAGTTGTTTATGCAAGCCCGGCGCGACTGGCGTGCGCAGATGGAAAAACTGGCGGCGGAAGTCGGCGCTGCTTGGCAGTCAGAGTTAAGCGCCGTTGAAGTGCTGGCGGAGATGCGACGATGAGTTACACCATTGATGCCAGCGTCTTCGTTTCTTCAGCGCGCCAACCGGAAGTGTCGCACGCGGTGAGCGTGGAGTTTTTGGACCGTGTGCAAAAGGAGCAAGCGCCGATCTTCTGCCCCACGCTGATCTTGGCCGAATGTAGCGCGGCCATCGCCAAGCCGACCGGTGATGTGGCGCTGGCCGCACATTTGGTTTTGTTGGTGAAGGACTGCGCGGGGATGCATCTGATTGCGCTCTCGCTTGCGCGCGCCGACCATGCGGCTACGCTGGCAGCCGACCAAAGACTGCGGGGCGCGGATTCGATCTACCTAGCTACGGCTGAGGAATTTGCGGCCACACTGATTACCTGGGACAAAGAGATGTTAAAACGCGGCCCGGCCGTCGTCGCCACCATAACTCCTGCGGATTGGCTCAAGGCCAATCCAGCGCCACCAACTTCAACACCCGGTCAGCCCTGATGAACGCACTAATCTCCGTCGAAAACTTGCGCAAGAATTATGACGACCACGCCGCCCTGCGCGGCATCAGTTTCGCCGTCCAGGTGTCCGAACTGACCGCGATCATCGGTCCGTCCGGCTGCGGCAAATCCACACTGCTGCGCTGTCTGAACGGGCTTGAATTGTTCGACAGCGGGCGCGTGCAAATCGGCGACATCGCGTTGGAGATGGACGACGCGGCGGCGCGGCGCGAATTGCCGACGCGGCTGCGCCAGTTGCGCGAAGAGGTCGGGATGGTCTTTCAAAGCTTCAATCTCTTCCCGCATCTGACCGTGCTGGAAAACGCCACGCTCGCGCCGGTCGTGGTCAAAAAGCTCGAGCGCGGCAAAGCCGAAAAGACCGCGCGCGACTTGCTGGCGAAGGTCGGCTTGAGCGACCGCGTGGATTATTACCCTGCGCAGCTTTCCGGCGGACAGCAGCAACGCGCCGCTATCGCGCGCGCGCTGGCGATGGAGCCGAAGGTGATGCTTTATGACGAGCCGACCTCGGCGCTCGATCCGAGCCTGGTGGATGAAGTGTTGAACATCATGCGGCAACTCGATGACGAGGGGATGACGCAGATTGTGGTGACGCACGAGATGCGCTTTGCGCGCGACGTGGCCGACAAGATTCTCTTTCTGCACGAAGGCGAGTTGATCGAAACCGGCGCGCCGGAAACACTTTTTACCGCGCCGCGCGATGAACGCACGCGCGCCTTCCTGCAACGGTTTCTGTGATGAAAAAGCTGATTGGTGTTTGGAGCTTGCTGCTGTTGTTCAGCGCGGCGGGCTGGGCGGCAGAACCCGCGCCGTTGCGTTGGGGCGGCGATGCCGAGGGCGGCGCGCCTTACCTCTTGCCCAATCCGAAAAATCCGCGCGAGATCATCGGCTTTGAAATTGATTTGATGAACGCGCTCGCCCGCCAACTGGGCCGCCGTTCGGTCTTCGTGCAAAACCAGTGGGACGGGCTGGTGCCGGGCTTGCAGCGCGGCACGTATGAACTGGCCGTCAACGGCATCGAGATCACCGGCGACCGCAAACAGCAGGTCAATTTCTCGACTCCGTATTACGTCTGCGGCGAACAGTTGAGCGTGCGCGTCGAAGAGAACGGCATTCATTCGCTGAACGACCTGAAAGGCAAAATCGCGGGGACGTTGAAGGCTTCGCTGGCGCAACGCATTCTGGAACAGGCGGGCGGGATTGAAGTCCGGTCATACGAAAACCAGAACAATCCTTACGACGACCTGGCGATTGGGCGGTTGAGCGCGGTGCTGATGGATGCGCCGATTGCGGTCTATTACAGCAAGCCCAACCCGAAGCTGAAAATCGTCGGCGAGAGCATTGGCCGGATGGAATACGGCATCGCGTTGCGCAAACGCGATGCGACGTTGCTGGCCGAGGTCAACGACGCGCTGCTGGCGCTGATCAAATCCGGCGAGTTGCGGCGCATTTACGATAAGTGGGGCATCTGGAACAAAGAGACGGGCGCGCTGTTTGAACAGCTTGCGCCGGGCAGTCAGGCGCAGGCCGCGCCGAGCGCCACGCCGGGCGCGGTGTTGAAAGACTTCACTGAGAACATCACCAAACAGGTGACCTGGCGCGAACGCTTGCAACGCTGGCGCATTTACCTGCCGCCGCTGTTGTTGCAGGGCGCGCCGATGACGCTGCTGATCTCGCTGCTCTCGATGGCGCTGGCGGTCGCGCTGGGGCTGGTGATCGCGCTGTTGAACCTTTACGCGCCGCTGCCGCTGCAATGGCTGGGGCGCGCGTATGTCGAAGTGATGCGCGGGACGCCGCTGCTGATTCAGTTGTATTTGATCTTTTACGGCTTGCCGAACGTGGGCATACGTTTCTCGCCGCTGGTCGCGGCAGTGCTGGGCTTGGGGTTGAATTACGCGGCGTATGAGGCCGAGAACTATCGCGCGGGCATTCAGGCGATTCCGCGCGGGCAGATGGAAGCAGCGTTGTCGTTGGGCCTGACACGCTGGCAGGCGTTGCGGTTCGTCATCGTGCCGCAGGCGTTGCGGCTGGTGATTCCGCCGGTGACGAATGATTTCATCGCGTTGTTCAAAGACTCGTCCATCGTCTCGGTCATCACGATGGTCGAGTTGACCAAAGTTTATGGGCAGTTGGCGGCGACCTATTACGATTACATCGGCGTGGGCTTGCTGACGGCGGCGCTCTACTTTTTGATGGGCCTGCCGTTCGTGCGGCTGGCGCGCTGGGCCGAGGCTCGGTTGGCGACGGATAAGCGCGTGGCGGCGGTGCGCTGAATTGAATTTGAAATTTGAGATTGGAGATTGAAATGAATCGTCGAGACATTTTGAAAACAGGCGTGGCTGCGAGCGTTTTGGGCGCAGCCGATTTGAGGGCAAACACGATGGCGGAAAGCAATCACTACTACGAACTGCGCACCTACCAATTGCGCAACGACCAGCAACCGGCGCGGCTCAATGAATTTTTCCAGCAGCAATTCGTGCCGCTGGCGAAGCGGCAAGGCATCGGGCCGTATGGTTTTTTCAACGTGATTTCCGGGCAATACGCGCCCAGCTTGATCGTCGTGATTGACCACAAATCGCTGGCCGAATTGCAGGCGGCGCAGGAGCGCGTCGCGGGCGACAAAGAATTCGTCAAAGCCTGGCAGGCGTTCGATGCGGCGAGCGAACCGCCTTACGTGCGCTATGAAAAGGAATTGCTGAAAGCCTTCGACAAGCATCCGCAGATGGAGTTGCCGGCCACCGACGAGAAGCGGGCGGCGCGCGTGTTTGAGTTGCGCACCTACGAATCGAAGAACGCCTTCAGCTTGCGCAACAAGATCGAGATGTTCAATCAGGAAGAGATCAAGATCTTCCGTGACTGCGGCTTCGCGCCGGTGTTTTTTGGCGAAGCGGTGTTTGCGGATCGGATGCCGAAACTGACCTACATGGTCGGCTTCGACAACATGGCCGCGCGCGAAAAAGCGTGGGATGCGTTTCGCGTGAATCCCGATTGGGCGCGCATTCGCAACAAGCCGGGCTGGACGGATGCGGAGGCGGTGACCAATAGCCACGCGTCGTTTTTGCGCCCGACGGCGTATTCGCAAATTCGCTGAAGCCGCCGTTGAGCAAGGGGCCCCGCGATGTTAAGGTTGAGCGTGGATGCGTGAAAGGAGATTGACTGCTTATGACGACGATGAACATTTCGCTGCCTGACAGCCTGAAAGTTTTCATTGACAGGCGACTCGCCGAAGAGGGCTTCAACACCATCAGCGATTATTTCCAGGAATTGGTACGGCAGGATCAGGCGCGGAAAGAGCAGAAACAGCTTGAGGCGGTTTTGTTAGAGCGGCAGCAAGGCGACGATTGGGAAGAGTTGACACCCACCGATTGGAACCTTCTTCGGCAGGAATTGCAGGACAGGCTGGCTGCCGAAAGGAAGAGTTGAATGCTCACCATCCTGCGCCGCCGTATCTTCGTCAATGAAGTGCTCGACATTGCCGAGCGGTTGGGCCGTGCGGATCCGCAGGCTGGTCAACGCTTCATTGACGCCTGCGAAGACACTTTCAACCAGCTTGCCGACATGCCACGCCTGGGCAGCCCGCGCGAATTCAACCATCCCAACTTGCGCAACGTCGGTATGTGGCGCGTTAAAGGCTACGAAAAGTACCTCATTTTCTATCAAGCCGCCCGCACCACGCTCAGGCTCTTGCACCTCGTCCACGGCGCGCGCGACTACAAAACTTTGTTTGAAAGCGAATAAAGCCGCGGAGCGAAATGGAGAATGAAACCGACAACCTAAACCAAGCCGCGCAACTGTTGGGCCTTGACGCCGGCTGGCTGCAACCCTTTGACGTGACCGATCCGTTCAATGACGAATTGCGCTTGCAAGGCACCCTGTGCCGCAAGCCCGATCACCGCTACGGCGCGTTGGCGTTGCTGACCGTTGGCGACGCCCGCGTACCGCAGGTGATTCACGCGACGCCGAAGCTGCATTATCCCTTTGACCGCGCGGGCAAGTTCCGCTTCCCGCCGATTCGCCGGATTCACCTTTATGAAAAGCTGGACGGGACGAATGTGCTGGCGTACCGCTACCGCGACGGTGAGGGCGCGGCGCGGCTGACGTACAAGCTGCGGCTGTCGGCGGTGTTGCGCAATAGCAAGTGGGGCGACTTTTTGGACTTGTGGCGGGAGATATTGCAGCGCCATCCGGCCATCGCGCAGTTGGCCGAATTGAACGATTGCCAGATGAGCTTCGAACTCTACGGCGCGCGCAATGCGCATTTGATCGCCTATGAAGTCGAGTTGGCCGTGGCGGCGTTGTTTGGCGTGCGGCAAATTGGCAATGATGCTGGCGGCGTGGTTGCGCCGCATCAGTTGGAATTGCTGGGCGTGCCGGGCGCGGCGTTGCTGGGCGAATTGGTGGCGGGCGAAGACCCGGTCGAAAAGTACAACCGCATCCGCGCGGAGATGGAGCGCGGCAATCGCGCGACCGACGACGACAAGCTAACGGGCACCGAGGGCCTGGTCTGGTACGTCGAAGAGCCGGGCGGCGCGCTGACCCTCTTCAAATGCAAGCCGGAATCGGTCGAGGCGATTCATTGGGCGCTGGGCATCAACAAACAGGCCGTGCTGGCGACCTGTTGGAATCTGTTGGAGACGCAAGACGAGCTGAGCTACGACGCGTTGCTGCCGCTGTTGCTGGAAGAGTACGGCGCCGAGGAGATCGAAAACTTCCGCCCGCATGTGGAAGATTGCTTGCGGCAGGTGCGCGAGACGCTGGCCTATCGTGAACGCGTGCTCGCGGCCTATCGCGCGCTGGGCTTGGCGGTGACAGAGCACAAGGCCGAGGTGATGCGCGCGTTGTCCGGGCTATTTCCGCGCGGCGAGATGAAAAAGGTTTACAGCATCGTGGCGCGCTACGGCGCTTGACGAAGAGCACCGACCGTTCAATTCCCTTCCTTAACGAACTCCACCGCAATCGGCTCGCCATCAAAGCCAAACTTCGCATCCGTCGAATAGCGATAAGTCACGCTCACGCGCGGCGCGGGTTTGAGCGCACCGCAGGTCAGCGACTGGCCGACCTCTTGCGAATAGGTCACGAACTGCACGCGCTCCGGCGTGGTGGTGTGAAATTCAAACGTGCGTTTGTCGGTCTTGACCGTCAGCGTCATGCCTTTGGCTGTGCAATCCACGCGCGTCAACACGCCATCGGCTTTCTCGCCTTCAAAGCGGCGGCGCAGCGCAGGCTTCACTTCCACGGTTTTGCTGGCGGGCAGCGAAACGCCTTCCTGTTGCGCGGGGTAGCGGGCGCGCATCTCGGCCATGCGATTGACGGCGTCGAGCATGGTTTGCGCTTGTGCGCGCAGTTGCGGTTCGGCGGCGCTTTTGGCAATCGGTTCCAGCACGCGGCGCGCGTCATCATATTTTTCCTGCCGCAAATACACTTGCCCTAGCAAGGAACCCAACTCATCGCGCCCCGGCGTCAACTGCAACGCACGTTTGAGCAGGGCGACAGCTTCGTTCAACTCTTCGTTGGTGATCAGATTGACGAAGGCGAGCAGGCGATAGGCGTCGGCGAATGTCGGCGCGAGCGCGATGGTTTTGCGCAATTGTTCGCGCATCAATTTGCCGGTAGCTGCGGGCACGTCTTGCACGATGTGCGTGCCGCCCGACAGTTCGTCCAGCAACACCTGCGCGTAGTAGTACGGCACCAGATAGTTTTGCGTGTTCAATTCGACGGCGCGTTGCAGATGCTGTTTGGCTTCGGCGTATTTTTGCCCGCGCACTTTGGCGATGCCCAGCGCGGCGTGCGCGACGGCCAGTTTGGGATCGAGTTCGAGGGCCTTGTCCAGATACGTTTCGCACTCGGTGCGATTTGAATGCAACAGCAAATCGCCGAGGTAATACTGCACTTCGGCCTCGCTAAGCGGCGCGCCTTGCATGGCGGCGTCGAATTCGACTTTGGCCTGCGCGGTGTATTGCTGAATCGGATAGCTGTTGCGGCTGATATATTCGCGCAGCTCTTTTTCCAGCACGGCGTAATCGGTTTGAAAGGCCATCTGAAAGGCTTCGCCAATGGCCGTGCCGTCCGCCAGCAGCCCCAGATATTGAATAAATTGCGGCTGGCGTTTGCCGCTGTTGCCGAGCAGCAGGTAATGCACGAGCGCCCAGGCTTCCGCATAAAACACGCCCTTCTTGTCGCGCTCGTTGTATTCGGGCGCACCGTGATCCACGGCGAACAGGCGCGCCAGCGGCAGGAAGCGGTTTTCGCGCAGCAGGAACACATGCGGCGCCAGCGGCTTGCCCAGCGTGACTTGCTTGTCGCCTGCGCTGATTTCAAAGGTGCTGTAATACTCGGCCAGCCCTTCGTTAAACCAGACCGGCGGGCGGAAGGCATTGTCGTTGAGCAGCGCGTGCACATATTCGTGAAAGATGACGCGGTAAGGATCGGCGCTGTTCAACTCCGTCGTCAGCGTGATGTAGCTGACGTCCTGCCCGGCTTGAAAATACCCCGCGACTTCGTTGACCCGGCCCTGATAGACGGGCATGAACGGCAAATAAGCAGCGCGGCTCTTGAAAATAATGACGCGCATCGGCACTGGCGAATTGACGTTGGCTTTGGGAAAAAGTTTGGCGAAGACTTCGCGGAATTGTTCGAGCCGTGTGCCGACGCGGCGAATGTCTTTCTCGCCGGCGTTGCCGAGCAGCAGGAAGTTTTTGGATTGCACGCTCACCCATTGTTCTTTGGGGGCGGCGGTGGCAGGCGCTTTGTGAACGAGCGGCAGTCCGAAGAGAACGAGCGTGACGGCAAGCAGCGCAAGACGTTTCATATTCAAACCTCCGAACAATTCTCCTATGACTCCCATAGCTCCCATGACTCCTATCGCGCCATCGCTAAGCAAAACAACCCCGAAAATATAGAACTGCACCCACAACAGGTCAATTCGTGTGTGCGCGCGCCACAGCCTTTGGCTATAATGCCAGCCGTCACCCGCCTCATCCCCTAACACCCAAGAGGACAGCGCGAGGCTCACCGAGGTTCACACGAATGGCAAGCGAAGTGGCAGCAACCCGCACAATCCGGCTCCGCGATTATCGCTATTCGGGCGAAGTGCTCTCGTTGATGCTGACCTTCGTCGTGCTGTTGGGCCTTTATTCACTGGCAACTTTTTTCTTCCCCACAACCTGGTCGGCCACGGTCAAGGCGTTGGCCGTAACCGTGGCCGGCCTGGGCGTCTATGTCACTACGGTCAAGCTGCAACAGCGCGCGGCCTTTGGCACGCTGGTGCGCGTCAGTTCGCGGCAATTTTCCGAACTCTATAACATCGCCACCGTCGCGGCGGAACGGTTGTCAGCGCCGCACGTGCCGGTTTACGTCAAACGTTCATCCGAGATGAACATTTACACGCTCGGTTTCTGGCAACAACCGTTGATCGTGTTGACCTCTTCGCTGGTGGATCAGATGCCGCCCGACGCGCTGCAATTTTTCATCGGGCGCGAGATCGGTCATGTACAGGGCGGGCACACCTGGTTGCGTACGCTGCTCAAACCGCTGGGCGCGGACATCCCCGTCATCGGCAAACTTTTCAACAGCGTCATCTTCGGCGATTGGATGAACCGCACCGAATTCACCGCCGACCGCGCGGGCTTCATCGCCTGCCGTTCGCTGACGACCTCGGTCACGACGATGCTCAAATTCGGCGTCGGCATTCGCCTGTATGAAAAGCTGGACATCCGCGAATTCCTCGAACAGATCAACGAAGTCCGCAACGTCAGCGGCCATCTGACCGAGATCATGGCCGAACAGCCTTATCTGACGCAGCGCATTCGCTCGCTGGTCAAATTCGCGCTGTCCGAACAAGTGCGGCATCTGGTGCCCGAAAAACAGGCGCACACCGGCATCCTGAAAGATTTGCCCACCGCCTTTATCAACACGGCCCGCTTGAAAGAAGTGCAAGACGCCGCCGCCGAGAATGCACTGCAACTCACCGGCCTTGACACCCAGGACATCCCGCTGCCCGAACGCCCGACGCTCACCGATTTTGATACGCTCGACACACAAGACGGCCCCGACGAAAACGGCTTGGACAAGCGGCTGCTGTTGGTTCCGCAAGGCGGCGACACGCCGCACCTGTTGCGCCGCCGCCTGACGCGCATCGGGCGCAATCAGGACAACGACATCGTCATTCAGAGCGACCGCGTCAGCCGCTACCACACCGAGATTCAACGCCAGGGCCGCGCCTTCTTCATCGTGGACAAGAACAGCCGTAACGGCGTCTGGATCAACGGCCACAAAATCACCGCGAATGCTCACACGCCGATTCAATCGGGCGACGCCATTCGCATCGGACGGCACGAATTCACCTTCAAGATCAAAGAACCCGCGCATGAGCAATCCGAACCCGCAACCAGCCTCACTCAAACCATCTGAATCCGAACGCCTCGCCCGCATCACTGCATTAGCCGAAGCGAGCCTGACGGCCAAACGCGAGTTCTTCGCCCAACACACCGCAGCCGTCGCGCGCGCCGCCACAATGATCTGCGCCGCCATGCGCGCGGGCGGCAAGCTGCTGCTTTTCGGCAACGGCGGCTCGGCGGCGGATGCGCAACACATTGCGGCGGAGCTTGCCTTCAGGATGGGCCGCGAACGCGCCGCCTTGCCCGCCTTGGCGCTGACGACCGACAGTTCGCTGCTGACGGCAATCAGCAACGACCGCGCGTTTGATTACGTCTTTGCGCGGCAATTGCAGGCGCTGGGGCGTGTAGGCGATGTTGCGCTGGCAATCTCGACCAGCGGCAATTCGCCGAACATTATCGAAGCCCTGAAAGAAGCGCGCGCACTCGGCATCACGACGATTGGCTTGCTGGGCAAGGACGGCGGGCAGGCGGCGGCGCTGGTGGATTTGGCGCTGATCGTGCCGCATCACGAGACGCCGCGCATTCAGGAAGTGCATATCACGGTGAGCCACATCATTTGCGAATTGATCGAAGACGAACTGTACCCCTGACCCGGCTGCCTGGCTTGACCGCATTACTGCCAGGGGTTAGAAAGGCGTTGCCAGGAAGTGACCATACGCGCATGAACTTGACCAAAACCATGTCCAAGGAAACTACAGCTCCCCAACCCTCTCAACGTTTTGCGGCCATGTTGCAACGCGCCGAGCCTACGGAGGAAGCCTTTCAGCTCGAAGGAATCAAAGTCGAAATCGCCGAACAACTCGCTCAAGCGATGGCGCGCCAGCAGATAAATAACGTGGAGTTGGCGCGCCGGTCGGGAAAAAGCCCTGCCTACATCAACAAGCTGTTGCGCGGCGGAGCCAACTTTACGCTTGAGGCGCTCGTCAAGATCGCGCGCGCCCTGTCCTATCAAATCGAACTCACGCTCAAGGCCGCCCCGGCTGTTACGAAATTGCCGGAGCAAGCCAGCGCGCCGCGCACATCGCCAACGGCCGGCAGCGACACCCTGCAACGCCATTTAGCCGCAGCCGAACACTGGGCCGCTGAGATGGCGGCGTCCGCACAAACCGGAAACTTGCTGGAATTGAGTAACGCAGGGTTCGCGCTCGGCGCTACGTTGGATGAATTATGGGCTTTGCGCGGCGAACGTGAAGCGGATTGGGGAGACCTGCTCAACCTCCTGCAGGGCGCGTTGGCAAAAGAGGAATTCGAGCGTTATTCCGCCCCGCAATGCGCGGCCATCGGAAAAATCATTCGTGACCACTTGGCCGCCGATCAGGTTGAGCTTGACGATCTGGAACACAGCATCGGCTTGTTGCGTGAGGCTGGTCTCGATCCCTGGAAAGGCATTTCCGGCAATCTCAGTGAGTAAATGGTGAAGCAGCTTTTTCTGGACACTTCCATTCAAATCGCCCGCTGGTTGCGCGAGCCGGAAATGAAGCGGTGCATCAACGCCCGGCTCAACCAATATGACGCCACCGCCACCAGCCTGGTGGTGCGCCAGGAATTCAAACGCCGCCTGCTGAAAGAAGCGCAGTACCTGCTCAACCAACTCAATAAAAGAGGCTCGCTCGCAGCGGTTCAGCGCCACATCGTGTCTGTTCTGCCCGTACAACAGCAACGGAAGCGCAATATCTGCCTGGAAATGCTCGCCACGCTGTTTGAAGAAAAGGATGAAACGGAACGAACTGAACGTGCCAAACGCTACCTGAGAACGCTATTGCGGGTCGGGCTGAAAGAATTCGACAACAGCGTCAGCACCGTCATTCAGGATTCCGGTTGCGCGTGCGCTCGCTTGCCGGTTGAAGAAAAAGTGTCGTACTCGACCTACGAATTCGGTACTGACAAATGTAGTGTCACCGACGACGCTTGTGGTGTTGCGGATTTTCTCAACCGCCGCCAGCCGGAAGTTGAACGCATCCTGGCCTACTTGAATCAACTTCCCAACGACAAGAAATCAGGCGAGCTAAGCCTGGCGCAAGAGTTCATCGAAAAGCTGCAAGCCGGTACTTCGCCAGCCGCCGAGATGAACCCTTGCCTGACGGTTGGCGACTTGCTCATTGCTTTGGAAAGCACGGACGTGGCTGACTTTTACACACTCAATGGCAAAGAAAGCCAGCACCTTTGCCGCGCGCTCGGGCAATCGCTGGCGGTGCGTCCCAAGAATCCTGCCCACGAGGACGTGGTTTGCCTGGCTACGGACAATGCCTGGCGGGAGTTTTAACGCGATGGCATCTGTCTACCAACAACAACCTGCCGACTTTTCCGGCATCGAGACCTACCCGCTCGCCGCGCGTCCCAGCAAAGTCACCGTGCGCGACTTTGCCCGCCCTCTGAACGACGAAGAAGCCAAGGGCGCGGCGGCCCTGCTGGCTTCGCTCCCGCACCTCCTCGCCGCCGACACGCTGCGCGCCATCGCCCAACACATCCTCCAAGCCAAAGCCAAACAGCGCGCCTGCCTCTGGGGCCTCGGCGGCCACGTCATCAAAACCGGTCTCGCGCCCATCCTGATTGATCTGATGCGGCGCGGTTTTATTACCGGGTTGGCGATGAATGGCTCCACCGTGATTCACGATTTCGAGATTGCGGTGGCGGGCTGGACTTCGGAAGACGTAGACAGCGCGCTCGGCGACGGCCAGTTCGGCATGGCCGAGGAAACCGGGCGCATGCTCAACGAAGCCGTCAAACGCGGCGCGGCAGACGGCCTCGGCTTCGGCGAAAGTGTCGGGCGGATGCTGAGCGAGTTACAACCAAGCTACGCCGAATACTCGCTCTTGCACGCGGCCTATCAACTGCGCGTGCCGGTCACGGTGCATGTCACGCTGGGCACGGACATCATCCACCTGCATCCGCAAGCCGATGGCGCGGCGCTGGGCGCGGCCTCGTATCACGATTTCAAACTCTTTGCCGCCCTGGTCAAAGACCTCGACGGCGGCGGCGTTTACCTCAACGTAGGCTCAGCGGTCACGCTGCCCGAAGTCTTTTTGAAAGCCGTCACGGTCGTGCGTAACCTGGGCCATTCGTTGCAAGACTTCACGACGGCCAATCTGGATTTCATTCAGCATTACCGCCCGCTGACCAACGTCGTGCGGCGTCCGGTGGCGAATGGCGCGGGGCGCGGTTACAGCCTGACCGGGCATCACGAATTGACGATCCCGCTGTTGGCGGCGACAATCCTCTCCCAATCCTGGGCGCAATCCTGAAGCAAAGGCAAGCATCACAATGACTCTGATCGAACTGGCGATCCAAGCCGCGCGCGAAGCCGGGGCCATCCTGCAAGACTTCGCCGGACGCGGCTTTGAGATCACGCACAAGGGCCGCATCAACCTCGTCACCGAGGCCGACCTCGCCAGCGAACGCCACATCAAACAGCTTATCGCCGCCCACTTCCCCACGCACCGCATCATTGCGGAGGAGAGTTGGGAAGGTGAACACGATGTAACCGACGACAACTATTCGTGGTTGATTGATCCGCTCGACGGCACGACAAATTTCTCGCATGGCTTTCCCTGCTACGCCGTTTCCATCGGCGTCGAACGCAAAGGCGAATCGGTCGTGGGCGTGATCTACGACCCGTCGCGTGATGAGATGTTTGCCGCTGAACGCGGTGCGGGTGCGACGTTAAACGGCAAACCGATTCGCGTTTCGGACATTGGACAACTCGAAAAGGCGCTGACCGTATCGGGCTTTCCCTACGACGTGCGCGAACGCATGCACGAATACCTGCCCGCCTGGCGTGAGTTCCTGAATCATTCGCAAGCCGTGCGGCGTTTGGGCGCAGCCGCGATTGATATGGCCTGTGTGGCTTGCGGACGGATGGACGGCTTCTGGGAACACGGGCTGCACGCCTGGGACGTGGCAGCGGGCTGGGTGATTATCGAAGAAGCGGGCGGGCGTGTGACCAAGCTGGACGGGTCGCCCTTTGACAATTATTCGTCCAGCCTCCTTTGCACCAACGGCCTGGTGCATGCCGAAATGCTGGCGGTTTTGCGTGGTGTACGAGACGAAATAGCAGTTCCGTAAGCGGCTGTTGCGGCTGCTCAATCCAGTGAGAGCCATCTATGCTCGTTTTCATTGATGAGTCAGGGGATTCCGGGCTGGAAATTGATAAAGGCGCCAGCCGCTTCTTCACCGTTGGGCTGGTCGTGTTTGAGGATCACGATGAAGCGCAGGCATGTGATCAGCGCATCGAACTGCTCAAGACAGAATTGCGTTGGACGCCGGCCTCTGAATTTCACTTCAAACGCAACTCCCACCACGTGCGGACCGCCTTTCTGCGGGCAGTTGCGCCCTACAATTTTTTCTACTACGGGGTCGTGATTGATAAAGACCCGCACAAACTCTGGCGTGAAGGCTTCAAAACGAAAGAAGCGTTTTATCAATACGCCTGCGGGCTGGTCTTTGAGAACGCCAAGGCCAGGCTCAACGATGCAATTGTCGTGATTGACGAAAGCGGCAACGACGACTTCCGCAAGCAATTGGCCAAGCACTTGCGGCAAAAAATGAATCAGGACAGTTCCATCATCAAGAAAGTAAAAATGCAGCGCTCACAATCCAACAACCTGTTACAACTCGCTGATTATGTCGCCGGTTTGATCAATCGCTCGGTGAGCCGGGAGAAGAAGTTTGCTGAAGAATATCGCCGCGTCATTGCGCAGCGGGAGATTTACGTGCAGGTCTGGCCAAAATAAAACTTCCAACCCTATCCCTTGCGGGAACGCGGCGATCAACGCCACAGTTCGGGTTGGAAGCACTTCCACCGGGAGAATACAGAATTGATCTGCGCCGGTCAATCTGCTTAGTCAGCAGAGTCAGCAGAATCCGAGCAGATACGACATCACCCAAATTTTATGAGCTTCGCCCGCAAACTCACCCTCTTCGACGCCACGATGATCGTCATCAGCGGCGTCATCGGCTCCGGCATCTTCATCAACCCGTATCTGGTCGCGGGTGCGGTCAAGACGACGTTTATGATTTTGGCCGTGTGGATCACGGGCGGCTTGGTCGCGCTGGCCGGGGCGTTCGTGTTCGCCGAACTGGGCACGGTGATGCCGAAGGTGGGCGGGCAGTACGCCTTCTTCCGCGAAGCCTTCCATCCGCTGGTCGCGTTTTTGCACGGCTGGTCGCTGTTGTTGATTATCCAATCGGGCGCGACGGCGGCGGTGGCGATGGCCTTTGCGCAATACATGGCGCGGCTGTTCAATCTGAATGCGGGCGTCATCACGCCAATGGCGGTGGTGATTTTGCTGGGCCTCGCGGCCTTTCACGCGCTGGGCATCAAGCCGGGCGCGATCGTGATCAACATCATCACCTTCGGCAAAACCGTCGCCATCGCGGGTCTCATCATCAGCGCGTTCGTGTTGACCAAGCAGAGCGGGCTGGATTTTCAAACGCTGACGCCGCCGGGCTTGCGGGGCGGCGGTTTGTTTTCGGCCTTCCTGGCCGGCCTGGTACCCGCGATGTTTTGTTACGGCGGCGGGCACAATCTGAATTTTGTTTCAGAAGAAGTGAAAGACCCGGTGCGCACGATTCCGCGCGCGTTGCTGATCGGCGCGGTCTGCATCATCACGATTTATGTCAGCGCGAATATCGCCTACGTGCACGTGCTGGGCGCGCCGGGCTTGGCGGCGACGACGACACCGGCGGCGGATATGGCCGGGCGGCTGGCGGGCAAATTCGGCGAACAGTTGATCAGCGCGTTGATCGTTGTTTCGACCTTCGGTTTTATCAATCTGGGGCTGCTGACCGCGCCGCGCGTCTATTACGCGATGGGCGCGGACGGCGTGTTTTTCAAAACGCTCGGCAGGCTCAGCCCGCGCTTTCAGGCGCCGACGGCCGCGATCCTGTTGCAAGGCGGATTGGCGGCGGTGTTTGCGTTGTCGAACAGTTACGCACGGCTCGTGAATTACGCGGTCTTTGCCGATTGGATTTTCTTTGCGCTGGCCGGGGCTGCGTTGATGGTCTTTCGGCGCACAATGCCGGATGCGCCGCGTCCGAATCCGGCGCCGCTGTATCCGCTGACGCCGCTCTTTTTCACCATCGCCGGCATGGGCATCGTGCTCAACACCTTTGTGGCTGATAAACAAAACGCGTTGATTGGCGCGGGCATCATTGCGTGCGGCGTGCCGGTGTATTACTTGTGGCAACGGTTCAGCAGGAGTTCGAAATGAGAAACAGCGTTTACATGACTTGGGCGAAATATCACGCCGCCGCCCGCTACAACCTGGCGAACAGCGGCATTCTCGGTTGCGGCTTGAGCGATCTGCCGCTCACCGTGGAAGACCTGCAAATCAACGGGCCGAATCACGAAGGCTACGCGCCGTTGAAAGCGGTCATTGCGGTGCAATACGGCGTCGCACCCGCGCAGGTCGTCACGGCGCAAGGCACTTCGATGGCGAACTTTCTGGCAATGGCGACGGTACTGGAGCGCGGCGACGAAGTGTTGCTCGAACATCCCGTTTACGAACCGATCATGGCGGCGGCGCATTACCTGGGCGCGGAGGTCAAACGCTTTTACCGCACGCCGGGCAACAGTTGGCAGGTTGATGTGGATGAGGTACGCCGATTGATCTCGCCGCGCACGCGCTTAATTGTGCTGACCAGTCCGCACAATCCGAGCGGCGTGCCGGTTGAGCGCACGGCCTTGCAACAGATCGGCACGCTGGCCGCTGAAGTGGGCGCATATGTTTTGGTGGACGAGGTTTACCGCGACATCTTGTTTGAAGACGCCGCGCCGGTCGTGGCGACGTTGGGCGCGCAGTTCATCACGACGAGCAGTTTGACCAAAAGTTACGGCTTGAGCGGGCTGCGTTGCGGCTGGATTTTGTGCGCGCCGGAATTGGCTGAGCGGATGCGGCGCTTGAATGACATTTTCGGCGCGGTCGGTTCGATGCCGAGCGATGCACTGGCGGTCGCGGCCTTCCGCCATTTGCCGCAGTTGGCAGCGCGTACGCGGGCGTTGATGGAATCGAACCAGCAGTTGGTGCGCGAATTTTTGGCGGCGCATACGGATGAGTTGGAATGTTTCATGCCCGCGCATTCGATGACGGTGTTCCCGCGTCTGCGGCGGCACACTGACAGCCAGCCACTGCACGACCGATTGCGCGAGTTCGACACCTCCATCGTACCCGGCAAGTTTTTTGAGTTGCCGCAACATTTCCGGCTTGGTTTTGCGGTGCAGCCAGAGGATGTGGCTGTGGGGTTGCAAAATCTGGCGCGCGTGTTGCGTGCGTTAGGCTGAGCGCGGAACTTACTGGGTGTCGTCTTTTGGCTTGGCTGCCAGCAAGCGTTTTTCCATTTCCAGGAATTCGATACGCAGACGCAGTTGATAATTTTCGCGCGCGCTCTGCTCCCGTTGCGCGAGCAACACATTCTCGTCAGCCAGCCGTTGCAGGCCTAATGACAATTGGAAATTCTTTTCTTCCAGGCGCTTCACGTCGGCTTGGAGACGCTCCACATCGCGCGCCGTCGTCAGCAGGCTTTGCAGGTAATTCAGGATGGTCTTCCACATGGCTAAGCGGCCAGCAGTCTGGCTTGTAAGAGTTCGTTTTCAGCCTTGAACTGTCTGATCTCGTCTTGTCTGACAAGCAGGCGTTGCGCGGCGGCCTGCAATAGTTGGTCAAGTAGCGGTTCCGCAGCGGCGCGCACTTGCTCGGTCTCCGCCCGCGTTTGGCGGATGTTTTCCAGCACGGCCTGAATTTCCAGCAAGCAGGCGGCGGCGGCTTGCTGGTCACTTTCGACCAGAGGCTCAATCAAAGGCTCGGACAATTGAGTGGCAAGTTTGTTCGGTAAAGCCATGGTTTTGCTCCTCTACATGAACTGGCGGCGGCGATTATGGCGAAGCGCAAGAAAGCCTGTCAATCACGCCGGACGCGTTGCCGCCGCTTGCTAGTGCTTTTGGCGGCTGTGTACAATCGCGCCTCGCGTGAATCATCTCCCCTCAATTCAACCTTCATTCGCCTAACTGAAAAGGCGCCAGAAAGGCCCGGCAATGCCCGCGCGGTCAATTAACAAGATCGGTGTAATCGTCGGGCCAGAAAAACCCGAAGCCATTCCGGTCATGGCAGAGTTGCGCGTCTGGTGTCAGGCGCGCGGCATCCATTGCTTTACTGCCGACGAAACTGCGGGCGCATTGCCCGCTGACACGTCGTTGATCGTAGTGTTGGGCGGCGACGGCACGATGCTGGGGGCTTCCCGTTTGGTCGGCACACAGCCCATCCCCGTGCTCGGCGTCAATCTGGGCTGGCTGGGGTACCTGACCGAATTCACATGCGCCGAATTGTTGCCGGTGCTGGATGAATTGCTGGAGCGCGGTTACGAAGTGGATGAGCGCATGCTGTTGGACGTGCAAGTCGTGCGCGACGGGCACATCATTGCCCAGCAGCGCGCGTTGAACGATGCCGTCATCAACAAAGCGGTGCCCGCGCGGATGATTGAATTGGAGTGTTACGTCAATGAACTTTTCGTCAACAGCTTTCGCGCCGACGGTATGATCGTGGCGACGCCGACGGGTTCGACGGCCTATTCGCTTTCGGCGGGCGGGCCGATTGTGCATCCGAGTATGGCCGCGATGCTGTTGACGCCGATCTGTCCGCACCTGCTCTCGAACCGCCCCGTCGTCCTGCCGGGCGATAGCGTGGTCGAACTGGTGTTCAAGCGCGCCGACGGCGAGTTGAGGCTGACGGTGGACGGCCAGGTCGGCGTCGAATTGCAACTGAATGATCGCGTGCTCTTGCGCCGCAGCGCCACGACCTTCGATCTGGTGCGTCCCAAGAATCGCAACTATTTTGAAGTGCTGAGAACCAAGTTGAAGTGGGGAACAAGGTGAAAGGATGAGGGATGAGGGATGAGGGATGAGGGATGAGGGATGAGGGATGAGGGATGAGGGATGAGGGATGAAACTCTGCTTCATCCCTCATCCTTCCGCCTTCATCCTTCCAAAGAGGAAACCGATATGTTGATGCCCCTGGGCGATGACAATAGCGACCGGCAGACGACGCCGTATGTGACCTATGTGCTGGTCGCGTTGAATGTGCTGGTCTTTCTGATTTTGCAACGCAGCGATGCGTTCACCTATGGTTACAGTTACGTGCCCGCCGAAATCACGGGCGGACAGGATTTGGTCGGCACGTTCCGCCTTGGCGGCGGCGCGGTGCAACTGTTCGCGGGGCCGACGCCGATATACCTGACGCTGGTCTGGGCGATGTTTATGCACGGCGACATCATGCACATCGGCGGCAACATGCTTTATCTCTGGATTTTTGGCGACAACGTCGAAGACCGCATGGGCCACCTGAAGTTTCTGATCTTCTATTTGCTCTGCGGCTTCATCGCCAGCTTTGCGCAAATCATCGTCGCGCCGAAATCGCTGATCCCGAATCTGGGCGCCTCGGGCGCAATTGCGGGCGTGCTGGGCGGCTATTTGATTTTGTTCCCGCACAAAGGCGTGCGCGTGATGATGGGCTATTCAGTCCAGCAAGTTCCCGCCATCGTCGCCATCGGCATTTGGGGCGTGTTGCAATTCGTGGGCGGTTTCGGCCAACTGGGACACGGCGGTGGCGGCGTGGCGTATATGGCGCACATCGGCGGCATGGTCGCGGGCATGGTGCTGGTCTTTCTGTTTCGCAACGCGGCCGTCCGCTGACGCAGCGGCGTGTGAATGATTATTACGATGATGTGAAATGAACTGGACAACGTAGGGGCAGACCTGCGTGTCTGCCCCGGTCGCGTCTGACGCAATCGCAGACAGCAAAAGCCACTGGGGGCAGACACACAGGTCTGCCCCTACGAGTTGAAGAGAATTGAGGCAGTGTGATCTCTGGCAGTTACAAACTTATCACCACAACCGACGGATTGGCGCGCGCGGCCTCGCAATTGAGCGCGGAACCGTTCATCGGCTTTGACAGTGAAACCACCGGCCTCGACCCGCACACCGCCAAACCGCGCCTGCTGCAATTGGCCACCCCGCGCAACTGCTTCATCGTTGACCTGGTCCATTTCACGCCTGAACAGTTGCAACCCATCCTGGCAGTGCTGGCCGCCGAGCAACCGGTCAAGCTGGCGCACAACGCCAAATTCGACGCGAAGTTTTTGCTCAAGCATTTCAACACGCGGCTGGGCGCGTGTTTCGACACCTACCTCGCCAGTCAACTCATCAGCGCGGGCAATGAGAGCGACCGCCACGGGCTGGGCAGCGTGGCGCGCCACTATCTGGGGATGCAACTCGACAAAGAGGCGCAGATGAGCGATTGGTCGCGCGCGCTCAGCGACTATCAATTGGAATACGCCGCGCGCGATGCCGCCGTGCTGCTGCCGCTGCGCGAACGTTTGCAGGACAAGCTTGAGCAGTTGGAGCTGACGCGCGTGGCGCAACTCGAATTCGATTGCGTGCTCTCAATCGCGGCGATGGAATTGGCGGGCGTTTACCTCGACGCCGAGCAGTGGCGCTTGTTGGTCAGGAGCATTCGTTCGCAATACGAAATCGTGGCTGACGAATTGCGCCGCGCATTGGCGGCGGGCCTGCCGCAGATGAGCCTGTTCGATACGCCGCCCAACATCAACCTGGACAGCCCGCAGCAAATTTTAGAAGCCTTGCAGCGCCTGGGCATTCAAGTCGAAAGCACGCGCGAATGGCATCTGCACCGCCTCGCGCCCGATTACCCGGTGGTCGGCACGCTGCTGCAATACCGCCATCTGAGTAAATCGCTTTCGTCCTACGGCGAAGGCATGCTCAATTACATCAACCCGGTCACCGGCCGCATCCACGCTGAGTTCCGCCAGATCGGCACGCCCAGCGGACGGCTCGCGTCGTCTGCGCCCAGCCTGCAACAGATTCCGCACGACGTTGAACATCGCTCCTGCTTCCGCGCGCCGCCGGGCCGCAAGCTAATCGTGGCCGACTATTCGCAAATCGAAATGCGCATCCTGGCCGATTTCGCCAACGACCAGGCGTTGTTGCAGGCCTTTGCATCGGGCGCGGATTTGCATCGCACCACGTCATCACAAATGCTGGGCATCCCGCTCAAGCAGGTCTCGCCGCAACAGCGCGAAGCCGCCAAACGCCTGAATTACGGCCTGGTTTACGGCATGGGCGCGGAAGGATTGGCGGGGCAAATCAATTCGTCGGTTAAAGAGGCCGAGTTGCTGATCGAACGTTACTTTCAAGCCTATGCCGGCGTCGCGCAATGGCTGCATCAAGCTGCCGAACAGGCCGTGCGCGAACGCCGCAGCCGCACCGCTTCGGGCCGTTTGTGGATTTACAACTTCGACACCAGCGACCGTTCGCAACTAGCGGCCTTGCGCCGCGTCGGCAAAAACACGCCGATCCAGGGCAGCGCCTCGGATATTTTCAAACGCGCCATGACCCTGATGGACGCGGCTTTGCTCAAACACGACGCGCAAATCGTCAACAGCATCCACGATGAATTGGTGGTCGAATGCGCCGCCGATCTGGCCGAAGAAGTGAAAGCACTCGTCATGCAAACGATGGTCGCGGCGGGCTGTGAGTTCTTGCAGCGCGTGCCGGTCGAAGTGGAGGCTGTCATCGGCGACGCCTGGGTGAAGAAGTAGGCCTGGGTACACACGCCAAGCTAAATCAAAACAACAAAGATGGGGGCACTTGAAGCGGCCGGCATTCGCCATTCGCCATTCTCAATTCATTTGCAGTGAGCCATTGGTTAAGAGGCAGCTTCCTGCAAAGAATTGAGAATAGCCAATGCTCTGCCTGCAAGAGTGTGCCAATCTTGCCTGTTTCGATTTAGGAAAATCGGTTGAAGATTATCTTTGCGGCGGAATCGAATAAGTCACTGTGGCGTGCGCGACAGGTTCGTCATCGCCTTCGGAAAACATCGTCACCTCGCCCACGGCCAGACGTGCACCGAGTTTTAGCAAGTTGGCCTGCGCCACGACATCGCCCGGCTGCGGTTTGCGCAAGAAGTTGATATTGAGATTAGTCGTCACCGCCAAAGCCACCGGGCCGATGTGCGCCAGCACCAGCAGGTACATCGCCGTGTCCGCCAAGGTCATTAACGCGGGCCCTGAAATCGTGCCGCCGGGCCGCAATTGCTTTTCGTGATAATGCAACCGCATGACCAGCGCACGGTCGTCCACCTGTTCGACGCGATAAGGCAGTGCTTTCATTTGCGGGAATTGCGCGGCAAGAAAGGTTTCGAGTTCGGCAGCGGTCATTTGCAGCATACGTCAATCAAGATTAGCCAAACCACGGGGGACACGGGGAGCACGGGGGCAAGCAAGGAATTGAATTGAATTGCCCGCGTCATACTTCCTAAAAACGACCTTCTCGTCCTCCCCGTGCGCCCCGTGTCCCCCGTGGTTGTTCCTAATGCTGTTTCACTTCTGAGTTGGAAAGCAGAAACGCGGCGGCCAGCAAAAAGACCAGAATCCCCTGCACCAGCATGATGCGCGGCAAATAAATCGTCTCGGCCAGATAGCCCGTCAACAGCGCGCCCAGCGGCATGCCGCCGCGAAAGGCGACCATGTAAATGCTCATCACGCGTCCGCGCATCTGATCGCTGACCAGCAATTGCACCAGCGAGGCAATCGAAGCGAAGACGCACATCATAAAAATGCCGCACACAAAAATCGCCACGTAAGCCAGCCAGAGTGACGTCGCCAGCGAGAAGATGATGATCGTCAGGCCGAAGCCCATTTGCATAATCAGCGCGCGGCGGCCCTTGTTCGGCAGATTGCCCAGCGCCGCCATCGTCAGCGCGCCCAGCACCGCGCCCGCGCCCGAAATCGAGATCATGATCGAATTGCCGTTCGCGCCCGTGTGGAAGATGTTCTTGGCAAAGGCCGCGAAAAAGGCCGTCATCTGCATCCCGAAAAAAGTGCACGAAAAGGCCAGCAGCGTCAGCGAGCGCAGACCTTCTTGCCGCCAAACGAACGAGAGGCCCTCGCGCATCTCGCTCTTCATCCCGCCCGCCGCCGGGCGCGGGATGTGTTTAACGTTCAGCGCCAGCAACGACGCGATCACCGCCAGGAACGACAAGCCATTGATGCCGAAGCTGACCGAACCGGCCAGCAATTGATCGCTGATCCAGACGAAGGGCAGCGCGCCCACCATCGGGCCGACGACGCGCGCCAATTGGAATTGAATCGAATTGAGCGAGATCGCATTCGGCAGGTCTTTCTTCTCGACCAGCATCGGGATCAGCGATTGATAGGCCGGCCCGCCGAAAGCTTGCGCGCACCCGGCTAGGAACGAGAGCGACAACGCGCTCCACACCAAAAACATCGTCGGCGCTTTGAAAAAGGCCAGGCCGGCGAGCGACAACGCGCACGTCAATTGCACCCATTGCGAAGTCAGCAGAATGCGCCGCCGGTCTACGCGATCGGCAATCACGCCGCCGATCAGCGTAAACAGCAGAATCGGCGCGGTGCTCAAAAAGCCATTCAACCCCAAATAGCGCGTCTTGTTGGTGAGCGTCAGCAGCACCCAACTCAACGCCGCCTCTTGCAACCACGTGCCCGCGCTCGACGTGAACGCACCGAACCACAACAGGCGAAAGTCCCGGTAGGCAAAGGCGCGGAAGACCTTGCCCAGTTTGCCTGGCTGCAATTCTGGCGGCGCGGGAGCGTCCGCGGCGGTTGCTGGTTCGGTGGCGGGAGCGGGTGTTGACATTGGGAAAGGATGAAGGATGAAGGATGAAGGATGAAGGATGAAGGATGAACATCAGGATGCGTGTGGTCACTTCATCCCTCATCCTTCATCCCTCATCCTTTAGTTAGTTACGTCGTGCGTGCGGCTCTCTTCGCGGACAGGGTCGTAAACCTTCATCCAGTCGTCGTGCGCCGGATGTTTGGCGTAAGCGTCGAACGCGGCCTGGTCTTTGAACTCCATCGCAAAGACGGTGCCGCCATCGGCATAGGGCTGGACTTTGATTTTCTTGACCCAGATGTTGGTGATGCCGGGAATCTTCATGGCCATCGTTTTGACGCCGTCAATCGCGGCCTGTTGTTGAGCCGGAGTGGAATCGGCTTTCCATTTGACGGTCACGACGTGCAGGATGGTTTTCGGCTGACCGAATTTGTTCTGGCCCAGGCTCACGCCGAGCGCGAAAACGGCGAGCAGGGCGCTGGCCAACAAAGTACGACGAATCGTGGTATTCACAGTTGCTGCTTCTCCTTTTTGGATGTGGTTGATTGGACTGGTTGAAATGCCATTGACCGGTTTGCTGCTTGCCACAGAGCAAACATTTGTCGGTTCGAGCGTGGGCATACTACTATGCCGCTTCAGACCTGCTCAACCCGGTTTTATCTTCAGGAGACACCCGCAATGAATAAAAGCAAGTTTTTACAAGGCAAACGCATCGCGCCCACACCCATCACCAAAGACACGACCATTGTTCAACTGCTTGAAAATACTTTCCAGGCTTACAACGCCGCCCGTTTGCGCGAAGGCGCGCAACTCTTTGCCGACCGCATGCTCGGCGACAACGTCACCGTCGGCCTGACGCTGACCGGCGCGCTCACCCCAGCGGGCTTGGGTATCTCGACCATCATCCCGCTGCTCGAAGCCGGCTTTGTGGATTGGATCATCTCGACCGGCGCGAATCTTTATCACGACGCGCACTTCGGCCTGGGGTTGGCGATGCATCGTGGCAACCACACGATCAGCGACGTGACGCTGCGTGACGAAGGCGTCGTGCGCATCTACGACATCTTCTTCGATTACGAAGTCCTGCTCTCGACCGACGCCTTCTTCCGCGAAATCATTCGCGCCGACGAATTCCAGCGCGAGATGTCAACGGCGGAGTTTCATTATCTGTGCGGCAAATACGTCGCCGAACGCGAGCGCGTGCTGGGCCTGACCAATCAATCGGTGCTCTCGGCGGCCTACACCCTGGGCGTGCCGGTTTATACCTCTTCGCCCGGCGATAGTTCGATTGGCATGAACGTGGCGGCCATGGAATTGCAAGGCGGCAAGCTGCGGCTGAATCCATCGGCGGACGTAAACGAGACAGCGGCACTGGTGTTGGCGGCCAAGCGTGGCTTTTTAGGTGAAGGGGGCCAGTCCGGCATTTTCATCTGTGGCGGCGGCAGTCCAAAGAACTTCGCGTTGCAAACCGAGCCGCAAATTCAGGAGGTGCTCGGCATCGAAGAAAAAGGCCACGATTACTTTTTGCAGATCACCGACGCCCGCCCCGACACCGGCGGTCTGAGCGGCGCGACCCCCAGCGAAGCCGTCAGTTGGGGCAAGATTGATCCCGACCAATTGCCGGGCACGGTGGTGTGTTATGTAGATTCGACCGTCGCGCTGCCGCTCATCACGGCGTATGCCTTAGCCAAACGCGCGCCGCGTCCGCTGAAACGGCTGTACGACCGCCGCGCAGAGATGATGGGCTTGTTGAAGAGTGAATACGCCAAATCAGAGCGGCGCTAATCAATTGGTACAGAACCGGGAGCGGTAGCGACTGCGTGGTGCGGTGGTTGTGTGCTCCGGCAGACTTCTCACACCTGGCCGCGCAAACTCGGCAAGCCAACACCCGCCGCATCAAATCCGCCATCCACCGCCAACGTTTGCCCATTGATAAAACTGGCCCCCTCGCTACACAGGAACGCCACCGCCTCAGCGATCTCGTGCACGGTGCCGTAGCGCGCCAACGGAATCGCATCGCGATAACTGGTGCGAATGTCCGCCGAATGCACCTGCTGCGCCATCGCCGTCTCGACCGGCCCTGGCGCGACGCAATTGACGCGGATGCCGGCGTCGCCCAATTCGACCGCCTGCTGTTTGGTCAGATGAATCAGCGCCGCCTTGCTGGTACCATACGCCACCCGCAACGTACTCGCCCGCAGGCCCGAAATCGAAGCGATATTTACCACCGCCCCGCCGCCGTTGCCGAGCATTACGGACGCGCACGCCTGCGTCATCAAAAACGGCCCCGACAGATTCGTCGCCAGAATGCGCGTCCAATCCGCAAACGAAGTTTCCAGGATCGGTTTGAACACCGCCACCCCCGCGTTATTCACCAGCGCATCAATCCGCCCAAAGTGCGCGGCGATTTGCGCGACGGCGGCTTGCACCTGTTGCGGATCGGATACGTCACCCACGACTGGCAAGACGCCTTCGCGCCCGCGCCACGCCTCCGCCGTCTGCGCCAGCGTCTCGGCGTCAATGTCGAGCAGGGCGACGCGATAGTTTTCCGCGAGGAACTTTTGCGCGATGGCGAGACCGATGCCGCGGGCGGCTCCGGTGACGAGGGCGACTTTGTTCATTTGATTCATCATGGATTTGTCAGGTAATGAGCTTCTGTTCTCTAGCCTGATGTGTTTCATACATGGTATACAGAATCTATCAAAACGTAGAATCCATCAAATACCAACGACTATAGGAACCTTAGCAATGCTGCTTGATTTAGCACACGAACGACTTGGTTGGCCCTCGCGCAGTGAGATTGAAGCTCCACCGGGGGCCGGTGCGCGCATCTTCGCCGATCTCGCAAAAGCTAAGATCGGCGAAGCACTAAAGCTCCAACCTGATGGCGCAAATGCACGCCTCGGAGTTCTCACGTCTAATCCCAATTCATCTGACACAGCTTCGCCACTGGCTGTAGTTTGCGAATTTCAACAAGCAGTTGGTGATAAAACCTTGCGTGATTTACAAGGATTGGCGTGGAATTTTTCTAGGTCTCCGATGCTCGTGACCGTAGAGCCACACCAATTACGAGCTTGGACTTGCTGTGAGCCACCAACTGACCAATTACTTCCGAATGTTGTCGTACATGAGTTTCAGTTGTCTGACCTCGCTAGTGGTATCTCGCAACGCACTACGCAAGTATTGCACTGGATCAATTTAGTCTCTGGCCAGTTCTTTAAGGACAATTCTGACAGATTTCGCCGCGATCAACGCGCAGATCAAATGCTGCTCGAAAACCTGTCTTTTGTCAGGCAAGAGCTACATGAAAAAGGATTGGTCAATGACGACATCTGTCACGACCTGTTAGCACGGGTTATTTTTATTCAGTTTCTTTTTGACCGCAAAGATTCATTGGGTAACTCGGCCTTAAATGAAAGTTGGTTGGAGCGGTTATATGAAAAAGGCGTACTTAAAGCGAAGCACTCCAATTTTGCCAGTATCTTGTCAGACTTTGCGGACTGTTACCGCCTATTCTCTTGGTTGAACGAAAAATTCAATGGGGACTTGTTCCCAGGCAAAGGCAATACTAAGGCGGAACTTGAACGTGCCTGGCAGGCAGAAAAACGCGATGTCAAACAATCGCACTTAAATGTGTTGAGTGATTTAGTCAGTGGTGATTTGCACATGCCATCAGGGCAAACAAACCTTTGGCGAAGATATGCTTTTGATGCTATTCCTCTCGAGTTTATCAGCAGCATCTATGAATCGTTCGTCAAAAATGCGCGTGGGGCTGGAATTTACTACACACCACCTCACCTTGTTGATTTTGTGCTTGATCGTGTATTGCCGTGGGAAGGTGATCAGTGGGATATCAAAGTGCTTGATCCTGCCTGTGGGTCAGGGGTTTTTCTCGTAAAAGCTTTTCAACGCTTAGTTCACCGCTGGAAAAATGCTCACCCTGGCGAAACCATCCGAGCCGAAACGTTGCGTGGTTTACTCGAAAACAATTTGTTTGGAGTAGACGACGATCCGCACGCTGCGCGAGTAGCATCATTCAGCCTTTATCTTGCTATGTGTGATGGGATAGAGCCCAGACATTACTGGACTCAAGTTCGCTTTCCGTTGATGCGCGGAAAACGCCTTGTCAATGCTGATTTCTTCGAGGAAGACCGTCCTGGATTCCGTACACGTGAGGATGCAGCTAGTTATGATCTGGTGGTCGGCAACGCTCCTTGGGGCGAAAAGACATCATCGGAAGCTGCCAAAACTTGGGCCAACAATAGTGATCACTGTTGGCCGATTGCAGACAAAGGAATTGGCCCATTGTTCCTACCCAAAGCGGCAACCCTTGTAAAACCTGACGGGAAAGTAGCCATGATTCAGCCAGCCGGTTCGTTACTCTTTAATCGTTCTGGCACTGCAAGCGGGTTTCGCAAAAAATTCTTCACAACCTTCTATGTACAGCAAGTTGTTAACCTGTCTGCTATCCGGTTTGAGGTCTTCAAGAAGAAAAAAGGGGCGGCTCAAAAAACAGTTTCACCGTCATGTGTAGTAGTTTTTAGCCCTCAACCAGCAAGCAATGATCGAATAAGCTATATTAGCCCAAAGGTGATAGATAGTTCATTGGAAGCCATTGAAATCATTATTGAACCTACAGATGTTAAGAAGGTTCACCCTGCGAACGGCGCAGAGGATCCCAACATCTGGACTGCATTAATGTGGGGCAGTCATCGTGATTTCAATTTGGTACAAAAGCTTGCTCAATTACTCAATTTGGACAAGCTTAAAAAAGACGGGCGGTTGACCTGCCCTGAAGGAATAATACGGGGAAAAGACCCTAAAAGACGTGATGAGTATGATTGGTTGCTTGAGCGTCCAATTTTAGAAGCTGCAAAATTCCCTTCAGACACCTTTTTATATCTCCGTGCTGACCGGCTTCCACCAAATAAGGACCCATGGGCAGAGCGACCAAGAGCAGAAGAAAATTTTTCTTCGCCACAGCTCTTAATAAAACAGAGTTGGTCAGCAGAAAGTAAGCGGTTTGATGCACGTCTAGTCATTCCAGATCAGCAAGGGCGGGGCGCGATATGCACCCAAAGCTTTCTTACGGTTTGCTCTAAAGCTGAGGATTTGGAACTTCTTGAAGGTGCGTGTTTAGCCTATAACAGCTCATTAGCTGTATATTTTCTACTACTCACCAGTGGTCGTTTTGCTTCCTATAGACCAGAGGCGCTAGCGACCGAAATACCACGTATCCCTATTCCGAACCCACAGTCTAATTTGCTAGATGGCCTCAAGACTACAACTGATATTGAAGAACGTGCCCGTAGAGCATTTGCGTTGAAGCCTGCCGAATGGGTTTTGATCGAAGATATGTGCAGTATCACCTTGGAGGATTTCAAGGGTGATTTTAATTCTCGAGGTCGCCAGCCAACACGCCGAACGGCTGTGCCTGAAGATGAACCTGAACTAAAACCATATTGCGAGCATTTTATTCGTGTTCTCAAAGCAGGATTTGGCCAGGACAAACAAATTTCAGCGACGATCTTTCAGGAAAATGGTGTTGATCGACTTCCGTTCCGATTGGTAGCTTTTCAACTTGATCGCGCTTCAGCTCCTTCGGTACAAGTTGAGTCACTCGAATCCGCCGATTTGCTAGCAGAGTTGGAAATATTGAATAAGACTTGGTCGAAAAGCAAAAAAATGAATAGCGGGAATATTTACCACCAACGAATTGCCCGCATTTATGATGCACGCGACAAAACACCAACAATTTTTATGATTAAGCCTGACGCTTGCCGCTATTGGACGCGCAGCATAGGATTAAATGATGCAGATGAGGTCGCGGCTGATCTCATAAGTTGGCAAAGCTTAGCTGTAGGTGGAGGCAGGCATGGATAAAAGGGTTTTGCTGACTCAGCCAAGCAGCCCAGTCCCAAAAGATTTTGTTGCCTTGGCTGGACGTTGGTGCGCGAATTACTCTGTCACTCTGCTGAATTTTGTTTGGCAAGGATACGATTTGCTATTGAACGACCTTCCAGCAGGCATCAACGACAAGGATTTAGAACGGAGCATTACTGAATCGTTAGAGTTGCGAATCCGAAAAGTAATGGAAGGTTACGAACCATACGACATCCATCTCTATATTCAACATGAGCCAGGCGAACGGGAAAAAATGTCTTCTCCTCCGGCTCGGCCTAAGCAATATGACCTTGCATTCAAACTTTACGATCAAGAGCGGATAATGTGGCCGATTGAGGCAAAGGTGCTGGAAACAGACGGCGCAATCAAAGAATACAAGAAGGACTTAAACAATGAGTTTCTTACTTGTCAGTATGCGCCCTTCTCAAGCGAAGGTGCGATGCTTGGTTATTTGTTGAAGGGTAATCCCAACAACGTCTTTCGCAATCTCGAAAAAAAGATACCTTGCACTCTTACGACTCACCCTAATTTTCAAAATCGTCCTTGCAAAATGTCTGATCACGTTCGCAAAGTTGAAGCTGGGAAGCCATACCCTTCGCAGTTTCGTTGCTACCACCTGATTTTGGAGTTCCCCGGAATCACTCGTCAGAGCCACAAAAAGGCTTGATGCCATTAGCAAAGCAAGGGGGATTGTGCAGCGACCTGCTGCACAATCCCCCTAATTGTTGGCTACAGCAGCTAGGCTTTCACATACAACTCCGCCCCCGCCTGCTTGAACTGCTCCGACATCTCCTGCATCCCCGCACTGAGCGCCGCCTGTTCATCCAATTCTTTTTGCGCCGCGTAATCGCGCACGTCCTGCGTGATCTTCATCGAGCAGAAATGCGGGCCGCACATCGAACAGAAATGCGCCGTCTTCGCGCCTTCCTGCGGCAAAGTCTCGTCGTGGAATTCGCGCGCCGTGTCGGGGTCGAGCGAGAGGTTGAATTGGTCTTCCCAGCGGAATTCAAAGCGCGCTTTGCTGATGGCGTTGTCGCGCAGTTGTGCGCCGGGGTGACCTTTCGCCAGGTCAGCCGCGTGTGCCGCGATCTTGTAGGCAATCACGCCGTCTTTCACGTCTTTTTTATCGGGCAGTCCGAGGTGTTCTTTGGGCGTGACGTAACAGAGCATCGCCGTGCCGTACCAGCCGATCATCGCCGCGCCGATGGCCGAGGTGATGTGGTCGTAACCAGGCGCGATGTCGGTCGTGAGCGGCCCCAGCGTATAAAACGGCGCTTCGTGGCATTCCTTGAGTTGCTTGTCCATGTTCTCTTTGATGAGGTGCATGGGCACGTGGCCGGGGCCTTCGATCATGGTTTGGCAATCCATTTCCCAGGCGATTTTGGTCAATTCGCCGAGCGTTTCGAGTTCGGCGAATTGCGCTGCGTCGTTGGCGTCGGCGTTCGAAC
>JAYUCP010000173.1:0-5501 GCA_043740245.1 Acidobacteriota bacterium
GGCACGGCGGCGAAGCGTTTGGTGGCGTCATCGAAGCGCGCGGCGGGTTCGTAAGCTTGCTGTCCATCGGCTTTGATGCGCAACGCCAGCGCCGCCGCAAGGCCCTGGCCATTGGCGTTGGCGGTGAAAATGCCCGGCGCGACACGACTGATGTTGATGTTGCCCAGGCTGACTTCGCCCGCGTCGTTTTGCGCGATAAGCGTGGCCGTTCCCGTGGCGGTTTCGGCGGGCAGGAGAAAATTGAGCTGCGCGGGCGAGACAAAAAATAACGGCGCGGGCCGCTCGATACAGTTGCTGTCGCGCACTTTCAACGATGTGCCGTTCAGAGTGAGCGGCAAGCTGGCGTTGCTATTCGTGGCCGTCGAAACGGACAACAGTTTGCCGAAGACCGAGCCGATGGATTCGGGCGCGAGCGGCGTTTTGAAACTCGCGGCAGAGAGCGCCGCCAAGTCGTGAATGGTTTGATCGTAAGGAAAGAGAAACGATGACGAGGCGCGCGTGATGGGAACGCAAGCGCCCGCCTGCGCCTCTTTGACCGGCTGGCCGTTGGGCCACACGCCCATGAAACGTTGTTGCGCATTGCCATTGCCCAGCGCGAGTTCTTTGCCCGCCGCCGCGCCATTGAACGCGTAATCGGCCAGCGCGTCGAACAGCCGCCAGATGCCGTAATAATCCAGCGCATCCGCCGTCTGGCCCGACGGCGTGCCGTGCGTGGCATCGAGCGCAACGCCTTGTTGCTGATCGCTGCGCAACAAGACGAAATCCTTTTCGCTGGCGGGCAAGCCCGTGCGTTCAAAAACTTCTTTGGCGATGCGATGGTCGTTGACGGTGTCGTTGTCATACACCTGCACCAGCAATTTGGCGTGCGCGGGGAAATTCAATAACTGCCTGGTCGTGATCTCATACACGTACCACGGCGCCAGCGCGAACACGAACAGCCCGCGCGCGCCCCAGCCTTTACCCACGGCCCCGCGCTGCAACATCGCAAACGATGCGCCGCCGCCATACGAATGCCCGATAAACGCCACCCGCGTCAGGTCAAAGAAATTCCCGGAGCGCCGCACCGCCTCTTCGTAACCGGCAAAGATCGTGTCGTAGCGTTTTTCATACACGCTGCCATCGCCCGCGATGATTTGAAACGGCGAGAAGACGACCGCATAACCACGGCTGACAATGTGATTGATCAACGGGCGGTAAGTGGCCGGGTCTGTCGCGCCAAAGCCGGGCGCAAAGAAAATCACCGGCGCAAGCGAACTCCGCTCCGCCGGGCGAAAGACGTGCACGTTCTCGGCGGCAAAGAGCGGGCTGGCAAAGCGTTCGTCAAGCACCGTGAACGCGCCATTCGCGCCGTAGCCAGACGCAATGGGCGGAATGGCGTTTTGCGCGGCGGCTGGCAGCGGGCTGACCAAATTGAGCGCTGCCAAAAGAATGAGATGCGCGGTCATTGAATTGCTGGTCTTCATAACAGGTTTTGTACTACGCGGCGCGGGGCGCTGACAACGCCGGGCGCATAGAATTTTGCGCGGACGGATTGGAAAAACGAAGACATGCCGGTAAGCTGGCGCAGCCCCATCCATGACTGTGCGACGTTAGTATTCGCCTGTTGACTGAAACGTGGCGTCGCCTCCTGCATACAAACTTCACTTTTGTAACAACCACGCTTATGAAATTCCTCGCGCGTATTTGGCTTGTTGTGTTTCTAGGGTTGTGCTGCGGTCTCGGCTGGAACGCACAGGCAATCGTTACTCATTGGCAGACTGACACGCCGCTTTGGCAGCCGCTGGCGCGCGCGGAGCGGCTGGCGCGCGGCGTTGCTGGCGAGACACTCGTCTGGCAGTTGAATGCTGCGGCGTTGCGGCAATTGCTTGCTGGTGCGCCGCTGGAATCAACCGGCGCAGTGGCAGACAGTCAGACGATCCTGCCATTGCCCTTGCCGGATGGCCGTATCGCACACTTTAGGATTGCGGAATCGCCGCTGTTTGAACCGGCGCTGGCGGCGCGCTTTCCCGAAATCAAAAGCTATCGCGGGCAGGCGTTGGATGTGCCGGGACTGACGCTGCGCGCCGCTTGGTCGCCGCTGGGCTTTCACGCGACGCTGCTGGTGGGCGGCGAAGCGATCATCCTGCTGCCCATGCACAACGACCCAACGCTTTATTTCAGTCAAGCTGGTGCAGCCGAAACAGGGACGTTTGCTTGCCTGGCGCAAGATACAAAACAGTTGCTTGGCGCACGCGCGCCGGACGTTGCGGTGGGCGATCAACTGCGCACCTATCGCCTCGCCATCGCCGCGACTTGGGAATATGCCAACGCCTTCGGCGGCGGGACGAACGCGGGCACGCTGGCCTCCATCAATGCCTGGCTCAACGGGCTCAATGCGATTTATGAACGCGAGTTGTCAGTGCGGCTGACGTTGGCGAGCGGGACGAATGTGCTTTACACCACTGAACGCGGCTTCAATGCGGGGAGCGATCCGTTCGACAACGCCAACGTGCTCTCAATGATGGAACAGGCGCGGCCGGTGTTGCGCGATCAGGTCGGCGTGAACAATTACGATCTGGGTCACGTGTTTGGCGCGGCGAGCGGCTTTAACGCGCAGGGTACAGCGGGTCTGGGCGTGGTTTGCGACAACACGCAATTCAACCCGCTCACTGGCGGGCCCGACCAACAGGGGCCGAACAAAGGCCGCGGGGCTTCTACCTTTGGCGTTAATTATCCGGTGGGCGACAGCCGGCCCTTGGGCGTGTGGGCGCACGAAATCGGCCATCAATTCGGCGCGCATCATTCATACAACAGCGCCAACGGTTTTTGCGGCAGTCAGCGGCAAGGCTCGACGGCGTATGAACCTGGCGGCGGCACGACGATCATGGCGTACATCGGCGTCTGTGACACCGACAATGTCACGCTCACGCGCGACCTGCGCTTTCACAACGGCAGCTTCCGCGAGATTCTGGCCTACCTAGCCACAGTCGGTTGCGGCACGCTCAGCGCCAGCGCCAATCGTATTCCGACGGTCAATGGCGGCGCCGATTTCACGATTCCGAAACAGACGCCGTTTACGCTGACGGCCACTGGCGCCGATGCCGACGCGGGCGACGGGCCGAATTTGACTTACGTTTGGGAGCAGGTGGATGCGGGCGAAGCCACTTTCGGCAATCCGCCTTATGGCGATCAACCGGGCGATCCGCCCACGACGACGCGCCCGCTCTTGCGCAGCTTCGCGCCCACGGCCAGCCCCGCGCGCAGCTTTCCGAGCCTGACCTACATTTTGAACAACGCCAACACGCCGCCCGCCGTCGTCAACGGTTTGCAAACGGCGGAGGCCTTGCCCAGCGTGCCGCGCGTGCTCAACTTCCGCGTGACCATCCGCGACCAACGCGGCGGCGTCAATGAAGACGCGGTCAAACTGACGGTGGACAACTCGGGCCCTTTCCGCCTGACCGCGCCCAACACGGCGGTGAGTTGGACAGGCGGCACAGCGCAAACCGTCAGTTGGAGCGTCAACGGCACGCAGGCGCTGGCGAGCAACGTCAGGCTGTTGCTGTCAACCGATGGCGGCCAGAGCTTCCCGACGGTGTTGCTGGCTAGCACGGCGAATAACGGCAGCGCCACGATCTCTGTGCCCAACAACCTGCCGACCACACAGGCGCGCCTCAAGCTCGAAGCCCTTGGCAACATCTTCTTTGATATTTTAGACGCCAACTTCAGCATCACACCGGGCGTGAGTTGCCCCGTCGTCAACAGCTTCACCGCGGCAGAGGTGATCGGCGCGACAGTCACGTTGACCGGAACGAATTTTACGGATGTGACGGCAGTGCGTTTCACTAACAACGTCACCGCGCAATTCACCATCGTCAACGCTACACAGATCAACGCCAGCGTCCCGGCGGGTGCGGTCAGCGGGCCCATCACACTGAGCAAGCCCGGTTGCAACAACGTTCAAACGGCCAGCTTCACCGTGCTGCCGTGCACGTTCACAGTTAGCCCTGGCGCGCAGGGTTTCACCTCAGCCGGTGGCACAGGCAGCGTGCAAGTGAAGGCCGCCGCTCCTTGCTCTTGGACGGCCGCGAGCAATGTGAATTGGCTGACGCTGACGGCGGGCGCGGCGGGCGCGGGCAACGGCGCGGTCAATTACACCGTCGCGGCCAACACCGGCCCGACGCGCACCGGCACGCTGACAGTCGCGGGGCAAACCTTCACAGTGACCCAACTCACGACGCAGCCAAACCTGGTGAATGTCTCCGCCGCCAGTTTTCTCGGTGGTGAACTAGCGCCTGAGAGCATCGCCTCGGCCTTTGGCACGGCTTTGTCCACCGCGCGGCAAGCAGCGACAACTTTGCCGCTGCCGACCACGTTGGCGGGCACGCAAGTGAAAGTGCGCGATAGCGCGGGTGTCGAACGCCTCGCGCCGTTGTTCTTTGTTTCGTCGGGGCAAGTCAATTACCAAGTCCCGCCCGGCAGCGCGCCGGGGCTGGCGTTGGTTACGACCAGTAACTCAAATGGCGCGCTCAGCCGCGGCGACTTGATCGTGGCAACCATTGCGCCGGGTTTCTTTACAGCCAATTCCAACGGGCGCGACGTGCCGGCGGGCGTGCTGTTGCGTGCGCGCGGGCCGCAGCAATTCTTTGAAGCGCTGGCGCGCCTCGATGCAGCGACCAACCGCTATGTTGCGTTGCCGATTGATTTGGGCCCGGCCACTGACGTCGTCGCGGCGGTCTTGTACGGCACCGGCTGGCGGCAACGGCAACGGTTGGAGAATGTCGAAGTGCTGATCAGCGGAGGCGCGCTCCCGCCCGTGAACGCGACCGTTTCGTTCGCTGGCGCCGCGCCGGGGTTCGTTGGGTTGGATCAACTCAATTTTGTGCTGCCGCGCGCATTGGCTGGACGCGGCGCTGTAGACGTTGCGCTGACGGTGGAGGGGAAAGTCGCCAATCCGGTCAAGCTCAACATCAAGTGAGGCGGCTATGTGAATGCGTTAGGCGAGAGCTTTTTTGAGCAGCGCAAGCTGGCCCGCGTGATAAAGCGTGTGCTGCAACGCGCCGTGCAATTCAAAGTAAAGCGGATGCGTTTTGCCCGGCGCTGTCTCATTCAGCTTGTCGTCATCGAGTTGTTGAATCGCCGCGCGCAACGCGCGATTGGTTTCATCCAGTTGCTGCAACGCCGCTTGCCACGCGCTTTCGCTGGCGTCAGTCACCGGCGGGAAGTTCAACTCGTCGGGCACCGCGCTGACGTTCTCGCCCTGCGCGCGGCGCTGGACGATGCTTTCCCAGGCGCGGATGTGATTGACCAGTTCCCAAATGCTGTGCGTATCAGGCAAGGGATGCTGCGCGGCTTGCGCGGCAGTCACGCCCGTCAGCAATTCGCGCAAGGACGGGCCGTGCCACGCGCCGCCCTGGTGCGCTTGTTTGAGTTGAATGTTGATGCGATGTGTTTCGGTCATACTTGTTGCCTTTCAGAAAAACGTGGCGCGGGTTCTTTACCCGCGCCTGAGTTGGCGCGGGTAA
>JAYUCP010000174.1:0-5495 GCA_043740245.1 Acidobacteriota bacterium
GCGCGCGAGAAATTCTTTGGCCAGGTCTACGTCGTCAATGCGCCGTTCGATCACGTCGGGCGCGACGTGAATTTGCAGGTCATACGCGCCTTGCAACGCTTCCCAGGCCGCCTCGGTCACCGGGGTGACTGCGTCATTCGCATGTTCGCTCATCTGAGTCCCTTTATTTTTAGTAGTGGAAGAAGGCAAAAGCTGGGCTTTGCCAGCCGCCTTATCCAAATAGTCGCAGGTAATGAATGGGCACAGTATGCTGGCGTTTAGTGATTGCGTCAATAGAACTACAGCAATTCTGATATAACAGATTACTTCACACGCTTTCAATTTCTTGACAGCCCCTCACCTGCCCGGCATACTCCGGCGCGGCAAACACAGTTCATCCAAAGGAGGGCGCGCCATGAAAGAAACAACCGCAACTGCCAGTTTATCCGCCGAAGCCTATCTGATTTTGCGCGAACGGATTTTGCGCGGCGAGTTGCCAATCGGCCAAGTCGTCTCGCGCCGCCAGGTCGCGGTGGAACTCGGCATGAGCATCGTGCCGGTGTCAGAAGCCTTGCAGCGGCTGGAACTCGAAGGTTTGCTCGAAAGCCGTCCGCGCGCCGGCACGCGCGTGAAGATTCCGACCGAAGATGAAGTGCGGGGGCATTACGTCGTACGCGAGGCGTTGGAAGTGCAGGCCGCCAAACTGTTCGCCGCAGTCGCCACCGCCTCAGAACGTGCTGAGTTACAACGGCTGGCCGCCCGCGTAGACGCTCTTTCGACCAAAGCGGGCAACGACCGTTTTCTCTATCTGACATGTCACGAAAAGCTGCACCGCCGCATCGCCGAGGGCGCGCATTGCCAGCCGCTCTGCGAGGCGATCGAGAAAAACCAGGTACTGGCTTCCACCTGGCTCTGCGTACCCCGCCCTAAAACGGCTGCTGAACCACCGCGCCGCCATCAAGACCTCGCCGCAACCTTGAACAATGAAAGCCCGAAAGCCGCGGCAGAAGCGATGCGCAAGCATATTCAGAACGCGTTGAACAATACTTTGAGCCGCCTGGAAGCCTATTTTCAAGTGCGCGAAGCCAAGGGGACAGCCTTTGCCAGAACCCCGAAGAAGCCCGCCTAACGTAAAAGCTATCGCAGCCTGTCGAGCGCCGCGAGGGTCTGCCCTGCTTGGCGCCTCAGTGGTGGCGACAATTTGTACCGGTGTGCCGGTAACCGCATCGCTCAGACATCGCGCGGGAGGCTGCGCGCATAAAGCTTCGTACAATGCTTTGCCCAAATCACGCTTATTCGACTTCAACGCAAATTCGATTTGTTGATACATCCCGCACACAACGCCGGGGCAGCCCGCGCCGCTTTCCAAGGCCACGTCGCTGAACGTGCCATCGCCGTTGTTGCGTTACAGAATGCTGGCCGTCGAATCGCAGGCGACGTAAATATCCACCCAGCCGTCGGCGTCGAAATCGGCGGCGGCAGCGGTCATCGAATAACGCCCGGTGACTTTGCTGACACCGGATTTTTCGGAGACATCGCTGAACGTGCCGTCGCCGTTGTTGTGATAAAGCCAGTTGCGCGCGAAGGGCAAACCCTTCGGCCCGCAATTGACCGGCACGCCTTTCCACGCGCAATTGGCCGACACGCCGGGCAGGGGCGCGCTGTTGAGTTCGAAGTCCAGAAAGCCTTCGCGCCGCGCCTGGGCGTCGCCTATCAATACAACGAGAAGACGGTCATCCGCGCGGGCTATGGCCGCAGCTTCGATGTGGGCGTCTTCGGCTCGCTCTTCGGGCACGCCGTGACGCAGAACCTGCCGGTGCTGTCGGCGCAGTACCTTTCGACCTCCGGCTTCAACCGCGTCTTCACGCTGGCCGCCGGGCCGCCCGCGCCGCCCTTTATTGATCCGCCGACCAACGGCAAGATCAAATTGCCCAACGGCGTCTTCGCGCGCAGCCGTCCCTTTGAACAGACGCTCCCCACCGTGGACGCCTGGAACGTGACGGTGCAATACAAACTGAAGCAGAACACGTCCGCTGAGTTCGCCTACGTGGGCAACAAAGGCACGCACGTTTTCAGCGGCTTCCAGGGCAGCACGCCGGCCTTCAACGTCAACCAATCGATCAACGACCTCTCGCAACCGGACGCCGACAAACGCAAACCGTTTTTCAGCAAGTTCGGCTGGATGCAGGGCATTGATTTCTTCTGCAATTGCAATGACAACCGCTACAACGCCTTCCAGGCCAAGTTCGAGACGCGCGTCGCGGACTTGAACATCCTGGCGCACTACACGCTGGCGCACGCCACGACCGAAGACGGCGATTACATCATCTACGATTCCAAGCTCAATCAAGGGACCGCCGTGGATGATCGCAAGCACGTCTTCTTCCTCTCGGAGGTTTGGGATTTGCCGTTCGGCAAAGGCAAGAAGCATTTTGGCGGCGTTTCCAAGGCGGCTGACCTCTTCATCGGCTGCTGGCAAGTCAACACCGTGACTTCGGTGTCGAGCGGCCTGCCCTTCACGCCGTCGGTGTCGGGCGCGAACTGTTCGGTCAACGCCGGCCCCTGCCGCCCCGATGTGACGGGCGACACCGACGGCAACAAAGACCGCAACAACTGGTTCAAGGTCGGCATCGGCACGGGCACGCCCTGGGCCAAAGCCGCGACGGGCCGGTTCGGCAACGCGGGGCGCAACAGCTTGCGCGGCCCCGGCTTCTTCAACACCGATGCGTCGCTGTTCAAGAAGTTCCACCTCACCGAAGGCATCAAGCTCGAATTCCGCGCCGAAGCCTTCAACCTGTTCAATCACGTCAACCTCAACAATCCCGACAACTGTGTGGATTGCGGGTCGAACGCGGGCAAGATCAACGGCCTCGCGCCCGGCTCGACGATGCGGCAGTTCCAGTTCGGGCTGCGGTTGAACTTCTAACACGGGCCGGGCCAGCGCGCTCGCCGTATAACCAAAGAGGAGAAGCCCCGCCCGGGCTTCTCCTCTTTTTATGCTATGCTTTCGACACTTCAATCATCAAGGAGGTCGAACATGAATCAGATCGTAACGGCAGTGTATGCCAATGGGGTTTTGCGGCCCCTGATTCCGCTGGAGTTGCCGGAGCAGACCGAGGTCGAAATTGAAATCAAGCCGGTCGCTGAAACGAATGGCGCGGCGGCTCCGCTGGATGAACGTGAGCGCATTCATCAGATTCTGGTGGAGGCGGGATTAGTCCGGGAGCGACAACATCCCCCACCACCGCCTCCGCCGCTTTCAGCAGAAGAGCGGGAAAGGCTGGGCCGGCTCTTTGCAGTCGGGAAGCCGCTTTCGGAAATTATCATCGAAGAGCGGGAAGAGCGTTTCGCCAAAACGAATGGCGCGACGGCTTCACCAATCAATGAACGGGCGCGTCTTCACCAGATTCTGGTGGATGGGGGAGTGGTGCACGACGACGAGCGGTGGCAGGCCGTGCCGGTAATGCCCATCTCACCGGAAGAGGAAGAGGAGCTCGGGCGAGTATTTGCCGGCGACAAGCCGCTTTCTGAGATCATTATCGAAGAGCGCGAAGAGCGTTTTTGAAGCGCAGCGGAGCGCCTGATGGCGGCTTATTATGCTGACACGAGCGTGCTGGTGAAGCGGCACGTGCCGGAAACCGGTTCGGCTTGGGTGCGCGCGCTGGTCAACGCTACGCCGCCCAACCTGATCATCACCACGCAACTGAGCCTGGTTGAACTTTACAGCGCGCTCAACCGCCGCGTGCGTACCGGCGCCGTGACGCCGCCCCAGTACCAAAGCATCGTTTCGGTCATCAATGTGATCTGGCCGGCGCAGTACGACATCATTTACGTGAGCAACGCGCTGCTCGGCGAAGCAAAGTTGCTGTTGGAACAACATCCGTTGCGCGCTTACGACGCCGTCCAACTCGCCTCGGCTTTGCGCGCGCGCAATCGGCTGTTGGCTACCGGCGCCGCCGCGCCGATCTTCCTTTCCGCCGACACCCAGTTGCTGGCTGCCGCAAAAGCCGAAGGTCTGGCGACCGACAATCCCAATTGGCATCCCTGATATGAAGCCCTTCTTGCTCACAGTCGCTTGCTTGCTCAGGGTGGCACTCTCCGCGTTCGCGCAGCAACCCGCCGCCACACTCGCCCCCACACTTGCTGAGGCACGCGCGCTCATCAGCGCGGGCCAGCCCAAAGCGGCCATCAGTAAATTGCAAGCCCTACCGCCGTCAACCTACCCGCTGCTCGCGCAACTGCTCGGCGTCGCTTATTACCACGCCAACGACCACGCCAACGCGATCAAACAACTCGCGCCGCTGGCCGACCAATTGCCCAAGAATTCACCCGCCTGGCGCGAGACCATTCAACTGCTCGGCCTCGCGTGTTACCTGCTCGGACGGCTGCCCGAAGCGGTCGCCTATCTGGAACAGACGCGCGCCTGGGCGCCCGACGATCACGAATTGGCTTACGTGCTGGGCATGGCCGCGATTCAAACGCGCCAGCCCGACCAGGGCCGCACGGCCTTTGCGCGCATGTTTCGCGTCGCGCCCGATTCCGCCGCCGCCCACCTGCTCACGGCGCAGATGATGCAGCGCGTCGAACTGGAAGAACCCGCCGCCGCCGAATTGAAAGCGGCGCTGGCCCTGGACCCGCGCCTGCCGCAGGCCAATTACCTACTCGCCCAAACGGCGATCTTTCGCGGCAAACTCGACGAAGCCATCGCGCTGCTCGAACGCGAACTCGCCGTCAATCCCGGCAACGCGAACGCCTATTACAAACTCGGCGATGCTTACACGCGGCTGCTGCGCTGGGACGAAGCGATCAGCGCGCTGCAAAAATCGGTCTGGCTCAATCCCTTTTACAGAGCGGCCCCTACATTCTGCTCGGCAAGTCCTACGCGAAGAAGAACCAGTTGGCGAATGCCGAAGGGATGCTCAAACGCGCGCTGCAAGTCGAACTACAATGAATTTGACAAGTCAGAGTCGTTCTTTGAAGGAGAAACCGTGATGGAATTTTACCTCGGAGTTGATTTTCATCCACACCAACAAACCGTCGCGTGGGTTGATTTGTCCAGCGGCGAAATCAAAACGCGGCAGTTGCTGCACAACACGCCGGCGGTCAAAGAGTTTTACGCCGCCTTACCCAAAGCGATTGTCGGCTTCAATACTTCGACCAGCGGTGCGCCTTCAAACCCTGCTTCCTTGCCATCGTGGCCTTTCGCGCGGCTGCTGCGATGCGGCAGCTTGGCCAGGTCGGCGGCGGTCAGTTTGAGCGGGCGTTCGACTTCGCCGCTGACGCCCAGTGAAATCGCGGGCCCAGATGGGGATGCCGGCTGTGTGGTCTGCGCGCTGGCAATGACGCCCAGCAAAAGGCAGAGACAAATTGCGGAACAAACTCTTCGTGGTCGGATCATTTGTTTTCTCTCCCGGTTAAAAATTGGGTAGTGGCTAAGTTAGGTGGGATGTGTCAGTAGCCCGCGCGTGAGCAAGGGCTTTATTGACAGCAGACAGCCCTTGCTCACGCGCGGGCTA
>JAYUCP010000175.1:0-13521 GCA_043740245.1 Acidobacteriota bacterium
CGCATGAGTTATGGCGTAGTTTCAGCGTCAAGATCAGCCAACGTAAATTGGTCACGCGACCGTTCAATCTCGTCAAAGACTTCCATTGCGCCCGGATCGCCGGCAAAGATGCCGTAATGCTTGTGCCCCTGAGCAAGTATTTGCGCTCGCAATTTTTCTCTTTCCAGTTCGGTCTCTGAACGAGCTTCGCCGTTCGTCTGTCCGCCAACTTCCGCCTGAATACTTTCCGCAGATTCGACACGCTCAAGCAGTTGCTGATAGGCATCCGCATCCTGAATGACGACTTCAGCCTGTCCATTAATGGTCAAAGCAAAGGGCAACCGCGACGATTTAAGCCGTTGAATCAACTCGCTTGGGTTCAGAGTGAATTCGGTGATGGAATGGGTTTCGCTGATTCCGATCATACTGGTTTCTCCCTTTTCCTTTGGTTGAATGCAACGGCTCCGGCAATGGGCCGCTGCGAACTCGCTTCAGTTCAGCCTAATGCCGCCGCTTCAAATTGACTACCATCTGACCGTGCAGAATTCTTCAATGCGAGCGAAATCGCGCGGATTCCGTACAGACGTGTCGCCACGCCGCAGCGCGTGAATGTAAACAGACGTAGCGAAGAGAACCGCTTGCATTGGATTTATTCCATCACGCCGTATACGTCTTTGATCTCAATGCCGCTTTCGATCAGGCGATTATGCGCACGCCAGGCGAGGCGATTGCGCGCGTGTTCGGTGAGGGCTTCATCTATGGCTTTTTCTACCGCTTCGGCGGCCACGCTGGCTCCATACAACTTTTGCAAGCGACGAAGTTTGGCTTCGTTGACTGGCACCTGGGTTTGTTTCGAGTTGCTTTTTGCTTGTGGCATTTGCGCTCTCCTTTACGTGAAATAGTAAGTTGTCGGCACGCCGACATCGCGTCTAATTTATTGATTGCGAAGAAGATGATCTATATCCTCATCCTCATTTGGTGGCGGAAACTCGACCCGGTCGTACACCTCTGCCAACTCTAAGGTACATTCAATCGAAGCAATAAACAGGCTGCCTGTTTCGCTCACCGCCGAGTACGTCCAGCGGTTATCGGCGGCGCGTTGGTACTGTTCGATGACGGGGCGCGTTTGGGCCACCAGGATGTAATCGCTCAAGGTCGGCAGCCAGCGTTGATAGCGCATCCATTTTTCCGTGCGGTCAAAATGCTCGGTGGTTGGGGAAGTGACCTCAATGATGACTATCGGATTGAGCAGCACATCGCGGTGTTCATCCAAAAGTTGCAGCTTGCCGCAAACGACAAGTAGGTCAGGATAGGAGTAAAGTCCTTTGGTCGAATGCAACCGCTCTGGCAGCGGGCCGCTGCGGACTTTGGTGTCCTTGCTGAAATACTGACACGGCTTACCGCGTAATTGCAGGTACAACTGACCGGCCAGATTTGAACAGATTGTGCCGTGTTCCGGGCTTTCCCCAGCCATCCGGTAAATGAACCCGTCCAGGTACTCGTTCCGTTCTTCGGTCTCACGTTCCGCCGCGAGATATTCCGCGACGGTAAATTGCAATTCACGCTGTGGCAAACTCATGGTGGTCATCTCCTTTACGATGGGCGCATTCTCTACCCGCCAGCGGCAGGCTGACAAGCGAAAGCCGCTTCCCACGAAGACACACGAAGCAAACACGAAGAAGAACCACAGGAATGACCTTCCTTCGTGTTTGCTTCGTGTGTCTTCGTGGGAGAGTGCCTTTTCTTTACGCGGCCTCTTCATCCGGCGGCGGATCGAGCAGTGAGAGCTGATTGACGTGCTTGCTCGGCTTCCTCAAATGCCGCGCAAACTTCGGCTTGCCCGTCACGTCCAGTTCGTTTTGCTCCAAATTCGTCAAAATCTCCCGCGCCCGCTCGATCACCGTTTTCGGCAAGCCGGCCAGCCGCGCGACCTCGATGCCGTAGCTTTTGCTCGCGCTCCCCGGCACGACGCGGCGCAGAAAGACGATGTCGCCGCCGGCTTCGGACACGGCGACCTGATAGTTCTTGACGCCGGGGCGCAGCTTCGCCAGTTCGGTCAGTTCGTGGTAGTGCGTGGCGAAGAGCGTCTTGGCGTTGTGCTGGCCGTGGTCGTGCAGGTATTCGGCAATCGCCCAGGCCAGCGACAACCCGTCGAAGGTCGCCGTCCCGCGCCCGACTTCGTCCAGCAGCACCAGGCTGCGTGGCGTGGCGGTGTTGAGGATGTTCGAGGTCTCGGTCATCTCCACCATGAAGGTCGAGCGGCCCAGCGCCAGATTGTCCGACGCGCCCACCCGCGTGAAGATGCGATCCACCAGCGCCAGGCTGGCCGACGCGGCGGGCACGAAGCTGCCTATCTGCGCCAGGATGACGATCAGGGCCGTCTGTTTCAGGAAGACCGATTTGCCGCCCATATTCGGCCCGGTGATGATCAACAACCGGTCGGTCGTATTGTTGATGAGCAGGTCATTCGGCACAAACCGCTCGCCCAGCGTCTCGATGACCGCGTGGCGTCCGCCCACGATCTTGATCTCATCGCCTTCGTGCAGCGTGGGCCGCGTGTAATTGCGCCGCGCGGCGACTTCGGCAAGCGAAGTCAGACAGTCCAACGCCGCCAAAACGCGGGCCACGGCCTGAATCCGTTTGACCTCACGAGCGATGCTTTGACGAATCGAGCTAAATAGCTCTGTTTCCAATTGAATGATGCGATCCTCCGCACCTAAAACTTTAATTTCATATTCTTTTAGCTCAGGCGTCGTAAACCGTTCTGCATTGACGAGTGTTTGCTTACGCTCATAGTCAACTGGAACTTTATCTTTATGTGAATTGCCAATTTCAATAAAGTAACCAAAGATATTGTTGAACTTAACCTTTAGTGAAGCGATACCTGAACGTCCCCGTTCGCGCGCCTCAATCGCGGCAATGTAGCTCTTGCCGCTCTGCGCCAGATTCCGCAACTCATCCAACTCGGCGTTGTAGCCATTCCGAATCATCCCCGGCTCATTGCTGGCGGCGGGCGGCTCCTCGGCGATGGCCTCGGCGACCAGCGCGCGCACGTCTTCCAATTCGTCCAGCCCCTCAGCCAGCACCTGCAACAGGGAAGTCCGCGATTCGGCGATGGTGCGGCGCAACGTGGGGATGACTTCCAGCGATTGCCGCAACGCCACCAGATCGCGCGCATTCGCTCGCCCCAGCGTGACCTTGCCGGCCAGCCGCTCCAAATCGCCCATCGGCTCCAACTGCCGCCGAATCTGGTCGCGCTTGATCGGCGCGGTTTTCAGTTCCTCGACCGCATCCAGCCGCGTGTTGATCTCGGCCAGCTTGACCGACGGCCGCAACAGCCACTGCCGCAACAACCGCGCCCCCATCCCGGTCATCGTCTCGTCCAGAATGCTGAACAGACTGCCTTCCGTCTTGCCGTTGGAGGCTGAGACCAACTCCAGATTGCTGACCGTCGGCGCGTCAAGGATCAGCGCATCATGCTGCTCGAAGAAGGTGATCTCGCTCAAATGCGTCGCCTGCGCCCGCTGCGTCTCGTTGACGTAATGCACAGCCGCCCCCGCCGCGCAAATCGCAAACTGCTTGTCCGCCAACCCAAACCCATCCAGCGAAATCACGCCCAACTGCGTGCGCAACAACGACTCCGCATGCTCAAACCCGAACAGCCAATCATCCAACGGGGTCAACGCGGCCTGCTCACTCAAGCTACGATAGTCTGATAACGGGACTGCTTTTGATTTGTCTTCTACACTGGGTTTGGTCTCATCACTCCCCTGACTCCCATCACTCCCATTCCCCTTTTTCGCAAACAACGGCAACAACGACCGCGGCAAAACAATCTCCTTCGGCGTAAAAATCGCCAACTGCTCCTGCAACTGCGGCCAAGCCTCATTCCCGCGAAACTGCGTCGCCAAAAACTCGCCCGTCGAAACATCCAACAACGCCAAGCCCATCCCCTCGCCCGACCCGCACACCGCAGCCAAATAATTATTCTGCTTGCTTTCCAGCAACTGGTTTTCCAGCGCCGTCCCAGGCGTGATGACGCGCACGACCTCGCGCTTGACCAGCTTCGCCGCCTGCGCCGGCTCCGCCTGATCGCAGATCGCCACGCGGTAGCCCTTCTTCACCAGCCGCGCGATGTAATTCGCCGCCGCGTGATACGGCACGCCGCACATTGGCACCGGCGACCCGCGCTCCTTGTGACGCGCCGTCAGCGTGATCTCCATCTCGCGCGACCCCAGCAGCGCGTCGTCATAAAACAACTCGTAAAAATCCCCCAGCCGAAAGAACAGCAGCGTGCCGGGATATTGTTTTTTGATCTCGTGATATTGCCGCAGCATAGGCGTAAGCTGCGAAGGTTTTTCCGTTGTGCTCATCTGGTTTCGTCCTATCGTTCTCCGCGAAAATGTGTTGGTGAATCCGGCTGATTGTCGTCGGGCAGGGCGCACTCTATAATCCGCCGCGTCAGACTGTCAATCACACCCAATCAGGAAAGGAAGACCCGCATTTGAGCGCAAAAATCATTCTTGCGGCAGACACCTCAACGGCGGTGGCCAGCTTCGCTATCGCCCAAAACAAGCGTCTGTTGGCCGTGCTGGTTAGCTACGACCCCGCGCCGCATTCGCAAACTTTCTTTGGCAACCTCCAAACATTGCTTGCGCAAACTGGCCTGAGCTTGGCACAAATTGATCTGTTCACTGGTGTCATCGGGCCTGGCAGTTTTACTGGCTTGCGCGTTGGCCTCTCTGCGCTGAAAGGCTTGGCGCAAGCCGCCGCACGCCCAGTACTAGGCGTTAATGCGATCGATCTCACCACCTTATCCACCGAAACCACCGGCGAATTCATCGTTTTGCTCGAAGCTGGCCGTAATGAAGTCTTCGCGGGCAAACGCCTAGTGAACCACATGGGGGCACTGGTGCAAACAATGCCAGATTGGGTTGGGTCGCCTGCCGTGCTTCCCGAGCGGTTCCTGTCCGACACTACCACCGCTTTCATCGGCAGTGGGGCTGTCAAATATCTTGCCGCCACCGACTTGGCGGGACGTATTGTTCTGTTGGCAACTCCGCTTGCACGCACCCTCGCGCTACACGCGGCTGACCTGCTGGCAAACGGCACTCCGCTTGAACTCCACCCTTACTATCTGCGACCTTCCGATGCCGAGATTAAATTCGCCAACAACTAAGTTTTGGATCGAACCGATTACAGCGCGCGACCTCGCTGCCGCCTGCCAACTCGACCGTACTGTGGGGCTCGGCACACAGGGTGAGGCTGGTCTGCAAGCGCGGCTGGCTGATCCGAACACTTTGTTCCTTGTTGCATTTCAACAGTCTGATAACGAATTTAGTTTGACGTCCAGCGATAACAGAGACAACGTGAAGTCATTGTCTGATGACTCTGATGACTCTGATGACTCTGATGTTCGGCAACTGGCCGGACTCTTTTCTGGTTGGGTAGTAGTGGATGAGTTGGAGATTGACAATTTGGTAGTAGGGGCATCAGCACGCCAGCAGGGGATTGGACGCGCATTGCTAACTGAAGCTCTTCAGAAAGCTTGGCAGCGGGGAGCAAGATACGCCTTTCTGGAAGTACGCGAAAGTAATCTCGCAGCCCGCTCGCTCTACTACTCAGTCGGTTTTACGCAATTCGGTAGACGGCGTAGCTACTACAACAATCCCATCGAAGATGCGCTTATGCTCCGGCTCGATCTCTCGCAATCAACCGCGAAATTGAAGCTAAGGCTGTCTTGAAAACTTTATAGCTTTGGATTACTATGCGCGCCATCTGCACATCCTGTCTGACACCAGACGCCTAACCGCTAATTCTTACCGATACGGAGGACAAGCCGATGAGCAACACGACGACGGAAATGGCCTTGAAGGAATTTCTGCTGGCAAACGACGAGCAGTACCGCAACTTGGCGAGTGAACATCGCCAATACGACTCCCGCCTGCACGAGCTTTCCGAACTGCACTTTCCCAACGATGACGAACAACTTGAAGAAGTTACTCTGAAGAAGAAAAAGCTCCTTCTGAAAGATCAGATGGAAGCGATTGCCCACAAACACAAGTCGAGCAACACCTCGCACTGACCTGGCTGGCTTGCCAAGAGTGATCCAAGAATTAAGAAGGCGGAGACGCACGCTGGCGGCTCCGCCTTTTTCGCGTCTGCAGGTCTCTTCGTGTTAAACTCGGAGCCACTTCCAGCAACCTTGTAAAAACGCAATAAACAACCGGAGAAGAAGCCCGTGAGCAATCCAACCGAGACAGGCAATCCCCCGCGGCGCGGCATCCGCAAAGGCATTTACATCATCCCGAGCGCCTTCACCATCGCTAACATCCTCTGCGGCTTTTACGCCGTCATCAACGCGGCCATCGCCTTCAAAGACTTGGCCGGGCCCGAAGCCGCGCACCTGTTTGACAAAGCTGCCATCGCCATCGGCTTTGCCGTGCTCTTCGACGGGCTGGACGGCCGCATCGCCCGCATGACCAATACCACCAGCGAATTCGGCGTCGAACTCGACAGCATCGCCGACGTGGTCACCTTCGGCGTCGCGCCCGCCGTGCTGGCGTACACTTGGGGTTACGGCTCTACCCCCGGTGTCGAAAAGCTGAGTTGGGCCGTCTCTTTCTTCTTCCTGATCTGCGGCGCATTGCGATTGGCGCGCTTCAACGTGCTGGCGCGCGCGCCCAAATTCGCCCAGGCCGGCAATACACCCAAGCTGGACAAACGCTATTTCGTCGGTCTGCCGATCCCGCCCGCCGCCGGCATGCTGGCCGCCTTGATTCACTTCGCCCCGCAACCTTTTGTCAGTTATGGCCCTGCGCAGCAGCAGCTTATGAGCTGGCTCCTACTGCTTGGCATGGGCTTGCTCGCCGTCCTGATGGTTAGCACGCTCCGTTACACCAGCTTCAAAGACATCGGCCTGCACACCAACAAACCCTTCATCGCACTGCCGCTCTTCTCGTTGTTTGTGGCGCTGATCTGGTTTCACTCCCAATTGATGCTGCTGATCTTCGGTGTTTGTTACGTCACGCACGGGCTGTTGCTGAAACTGTTCGGCCTGATTAGCCGCCTGCGTCGTCCACTGCCCAAGAACGATGAGGCCGCAGGGCCGCTTGAATCCTAGATGGACAGGCTGGGATAGATCTGAAATGTCCTGTCTTTATTGGCGAATCCTGTCAATCCTGAAAATCCTGTCAATCCTGAAAATCCTGTCACTCTGTTAGCCGCGCGCTTTGCCTCACCGCTTGGCGCTCGCGTATACTCGCCGCCTCATACCTACTTTCAAAACGCAGAACATTTGAGGTGCACCGTAGTGTCCAATACGTTCGAGACCATCATCATTCTGGACTTCGGCTCGCAGTACACGCAGTTGATCGCCCGCCGCATCCGCGAACTGGGCGTCTATTGCGAAATCCATCCGTACAATCTGGCGCCCGCCGCACTCAAACAGAAAAATCCCAAGGGCCTCATCCTTTCCGGCGGCCCCAGTTCCGTCTACGACGCCGATGCGCCGCACTGCTCAGCCGAATTCTTGAATTTGGGCGTGCCGGTCTTAGGGATTTGCTACGGCCTGCAACTGCTCAGCTACTTCTTGGGCGGGCGCGTGGAGCCTTCGCCCCGGCGCGAATACGGGGCAGCCGTGATCAAACAGACCTTGCCCAGCGCTTTGTTGGAAGGCGTGCCGACAGAATTCCCGGTCTGGATGAGCCACGGCGATCATGTCACCGTCGCGCCGCCCGGCTTCGAGGTCTTGGCCGCGACCGAAAACTCGCTCGGCGCGGTCGCCCAGCCGGCCAAGGGTTGGTACGGCATACAATTTCATCCCGAAGTCGCCCACACCCCCGACGGCAGCCGCGTGCTCGGCAATTTCATCAAAGCCATCTGCGGTTGCAAAGGCGACTGGTCGGCGGAATCCTTTATCGAGGACGCCATCCAACAGATTCGCGCCCAGGTCGGCGAGGGCAAAGCGGTCTGCGGCCTCTCCGGCGGGGTGGACTCTTCGGTCGCTGGTGCCTTGGTCTCGCGCGCGATAGGCAATCGCTTAACCTGTATCTTCGTGGACAATGGCGTTTTGCGTAAGCACGAGTTTGAGAACGTGCTTAAGGCGTTTAAGCAGTTTGACGAGTTACAGATTAAGGGAGTCGCCGCTGGCGAACGCTTTCTCACTAAGCTTAAAGCGGAAGCTGACCCAGAACGGAAGCGCAAAATCATTGGCAATGAGTTTATCGAGGTCTTTCAGGAAGAAGCCGCCAAACTCGGCCAGGTGGATTTCCTGGTGCAGGGCACGCTCTATCCAGATGTCATTGAATCCCAATCAGTTAAAGGCCCCTCCGCCGTCATCAAGAGCCACCACAACGTCGGCGGCCTGCCCGAAAAGATGCACCTTAAGCTGATCGAACCGCTGCGCGAATTGTTTAAGGATGAAGTTCGCGCCGTGGGTCGCGCGCTGGGGCTGCCCGCTGATTTAATAGATCGCCACCCGTTCCCAGGCCCCGGTTTGGCGGTCAGAATTCTGGGCGATGTGGATGCCGATAAAGTCCGGGTTTTGCAGGACGCCGACGAGATTGTGCAAGAGGAAGTGCGCAGCGCGGGCATCTATCATCAACTCTGGCAAGTCTTTGCCGTGCTCTTGCCGGTGCAGACCGTCGGGGTGATGGGCGATCAGCGCACTTACGAAAACTTGGTCGCCATCCGCGCCGTCGAGAGCCAGGACGGGATGACGGCGGACTGGGCACGGCTGCCTTATGACTTGCTGGGGCGGCTTAGCCAAAGGATTATCAGCGAGGTCAGAGGAGTTAATCGTGTGGTTTACGATATAAGCTCAAAGCCACCGAGCACGATTGAATGGGAATAGGCTACTGCTTAATGGTTTTGGCTTTATGTTTAAGCACGTTTCGTCTGAATGCTTAAGCGGGTTCACGTTTAGCACTTCTGCTTAAGAGTCTCGGTTAAACAGTTCGACAAGCTATGACTAAACAATTTGTTCATCTGCACCTGCACACCGACTACAGCCTGCTGGACGGGGCGATCAAGATCGGCCCGTTGGCCCAGCGCGCTGCCGAGATGCAGATGACCGCCGTGGCGATTACCGATCACGGGAATCTTTACGGCTCGCTTTCCTTCTATCACAAGATGCGCGCTGTCGGCGTCAAGCCGATCATCGGGATCGAAGCCTATATCGCGCGCGGCAGCCGCCACGACCGGGGCGAGGCGAAGTTGGAGCCGGGCGAAAAGGGCACGAACCACATCGTCCTGCTCGCCAAAGACCTGACGGGCTACCACAATCTGGTCAAGCTTTCCTCTTTGGCCTTTACTGAAGGTTTCTGGCGCAAACCACGGATTGACAAGGAGTTGCTGGCCCAACACAGCGAGGGATTGATCGGTCTTTCCGCCTGCATCAGCGGTGTGCCCCCGGCGCTCCTGCTGCGCGAGAAGTTTGACGAAGCCGTGGCCGCCACTTCCGAGTTTCGGGACATCTTCGGCAAAGGGAATTACTACCTCGAAATTCAGGAGCACGGGTTGGACGCGCAGAAGCGTATCCGCAAGCCAATGGTCGAACTCTCCAAGAAAACCGGGGTTCCGCTGGTGGGGACGAACGATTCGCATTATCTGAACGCCTCGGATGTCAAAGCCCACGATGCGCTGCTTTGCCTGGGCCGCGGCAAGAAGATCAGTGAGGTCAGCACGCCGATTTATGGCACGCCCAACTTTTACTTCACCAGCGCCGAAGAGATGTGGGGCCTGTTCGGCGAGGAGCCGCAGCTTTTGCTGAACACGCTGGAGATTGCCGAGAAGTGCAATCTGGAGTTCCCCAAAGCGATTGACCAGGTGCCGATCTACCCGGTGCCGGACGGCTTCACGACCGAAAGCTATTTTGAGAAGACGGCCTGGGATGGTTTTGAGACACGCTATCAGGAGGTCTGGCAGAAGACTGAAGCTGCCGGTTCGCTGCGCTACCCGCTCGAAACATACAAAGACCGGCTCAGGCACGAGATCGCCACCATCAAACGGATGGGTTTTCCGGCCTACTTTCTGATCGTCTGGGACTTCATTAACTACGCGAAGAAGAATGGTATACCTGTTGGACCTGGACGTGGATCGGCTGCTGGGAGCTTGGTCGCGTATTGCATGAAGATCACCGACATTGACCCGCTTCAGTATGACCTGCTATTCGAGCGATTCCTGAACCCGGAGCGCGTAAGTATGCCGGATGTTGACGTTGACTTTTGCGTGCGCGGGCGCGCCGAGGTCATCAATTACGTGAGCGAGCTTTACGGGCGGCAAAATGTGGCCCAGATCATCACCTTTGGGACAATGGCTTCGCGCGCGGCGGTCAAGGACGTGGGGCGGGTCTTGGGAATGGATTACGGCGAAGTCGAAAAGGTCGCCAAGATGATCCCGCCGCCGGTGCGCGGGCGGAATGTCTCCATCGATGACGCGATTAAGCAGAATCCCGACCTGCAACAGGCGATTGAGACGAATGCGAAGGTCGCCGAACTGATCGAAATTGCGCGCAAGCTGGAAGGTAACGCGCGCCACACATCAGTGCACGCCGCCGGGGTGGTCATCTCGCCTAGGCCGATTCACGAGCTGATTCCGGTCTGCCGTGGACAGAACGACGAACTAACGACGCAATTCGTGATGTCCGATCTTGAGAAAACCGGGATGCTCAAGATGGACTTCCTGGCGCTGACTACGCTGACAATCATTGAGGATTGCTTGCGCTCCATCGAACGCGAACACGGACAGCGGCCCGACCTGTCGCAAATCCCGCTGGATGACGAGAAGTCGCTGAAGCTGTTTTCGGATGGTTTGCTAAATGCGATCTTCCAATTTGAAAGTTCCGGAATGGTTGAAATCTGCCGGAAGATGCGGCCCCAGGGATTGGAAGACCTTTCCGCCCTGAATGCGCTTTACCGCCCTGGCCCGTTGGATGGCGGGATGGTGGACGATTACATTGCCCGGCGACACGGGCGCGAGAAGGTCACTTACATCGTGCCGGAGATGAAAGAGATTCTGGAAAACACCTACGGCATTCTGGTTTATCAAGAACAGATCATGCAGTTGGCGCAAAAACTGGCCGGCTACTCGCTAGGCGAGGCCGACTTGATGCGGCGCGCGATGGGCAAAAAGAATAAGGAGGAGATGGCGGCTCACGAAGAGAAATTCATCAACGGCGCCATCGAACGCGGGATCGCCAAGGAGAAGGCTGACACGGTTTTTAAGTTGATGGCGCAGTTTGCCGATTACGGTTTCAACCGTTCGCACTCCTTTGCCTACGCCTACCTGGCCTATCAAACGGCCTATTTGAAGGCGCACTATCCGACGCACTTTTACGCCGCCGTGCTTTCCAGCGAAGCCTCGAACACCGACAAGCTGGCGCGTTACGTCGGCGAGATGAAGGCCTTTGGGATTCAGGTTTTGCCGCCGGATGTGAATACAAGCCACGAGAGTTTTACCGCCGTCGGCAATGCGGTGCGCTTCGGGTTGGCGGCGATCAAGGGCATAGGTTCCAGCGCCGTGCAGATGATGATTCAGGCGCGCGCCGAGGGCGATTTCCGCTCGATCTTCGATTTTGCCGAACGGGTGGATCCGCGCGCGGCCAACAAACGGGTCTTTGAATCGCTGATCAAGGCCGGGGCCTTCGATTTTCAGACGGCCAATCGCGCGGCCCTGCTGGCGGCAGTGGATCGCGCCATCGAAACCGGCGCGCGCACCCAGCGCGACAAAGCGTCGGGCCAGACCGACCTGTTCGCGGTCTTTGCCGAAGCCAGCAACGAATCCGCCACCGATCCGCCGCTGCCCGAGGTCAAACCGTGGAGCCGCAGGGAACTGCTCGCGCAGGAAAAGGAGGCGCTGGGCTTTTACGCCAGCGGCCATCCGTTAGAAGACTATTCCATCGAGAGCCTGACCAAGACCGATGCCGGCAATATCACCGAGCGCGAAGACGGCGAGATCGTGTCGCTGGGCGGTATCGTGGTTGATCTAGCGGTCAAGACGACCAAGAAGGGCGACCGCTTTGCGCTCTTCCGCGTCGAGGATCAGTTTGGCTCGGTCAAGGTCGTCTGCTGGCCCGAATCCTTCAACAGGTACAAGGCGCTGATTCAGGCCGAGATGGTCTTGCTGGTGCGCGGGAAACTGGAACTGACCGACGAGGGCGCGGCGACGATCTTCGCGCAGGAGATTCAGCAATTGGAATGCGCGCGCGCCGGAGCGGCGAACGCCTTTGTCGTGAAGCTGCCGGAAGATGCAGTCAACCAAGATATGCTGAACGAGCTTAGCGAATTGTTGTGGGAAAGCCAGCAGGGCAATACGCCAGTATTTTTTGACTTGGCGACAACGGGGCGCGAGGTCATACGGCTGCGCCCCGACAAATTGCCGCGCGTGCAAGTGACGCTGCAACTGCAAGAATTGGTCGCGGGCATCTGTCCGAAGTGGGAAGTCGTGCTGGAATAAGTACACCGCCAACTAAGTTCCTTAACATTTTGAGCCTCACCTCGTAGTAACGAATTTATTCGTTACTTCCCAGCGCGTAACGAATAAATTCGTTACTACGAGGTGAGGTCGCAGCTATTAAAGAACTTAGTTTCTCGTGTAATAAGCAGGAGGAATGTTGATGAGTTTGCAAATTGTCGAAGCGCCGAACAATGAAGCGATGTTGCGCGTGCAGTTGGCCCGTCACGAACGGCGGCCTTACGCGTTGGATTTTATCGAACGCATCTTTACCGATTTTCAAGAAGTCCACGGTGACCGCAAATGCATGGATGACGCTGCCATTGTCGCCGGGATGGCGAAGCTGGATGGCCGCCCCGTGGCAATCATCGCGCACCAGAAAGGCCGCCACGTCAAAGAGCGGCAGGAACGCAACTTCGGTATGCCCAAACCGGACGGCTACCGCAAAGCACTGCGCGTGATGAAGCTGGCCGAAAAATTCAACCGGCCCATCTTCACGCTGATTGATACGCCGGGCGCCTATCCGGGCCTGGATGCCGAAGAGCGCGGCCAGGGCGAGGCCATCGCCTTGAACTTGCGCGAGATGGCGAAGCTGAAAGTGCCGGTGATCGTGACCATCACGGGCGAAGGCGGATCAGGCGGCGCGCTGGCGATTGGCGTGGGCGATGTGGTCAATATTCTGGAAAACGCGGTCTACTCGGTCATCACGCCGGAAGGTTGTGCAGCCATTCTCTGGAAAGACGCGGGGCAAGCGTCGCGTGCGGCGGCGGGGATGAAGATGACCGCGCCGGATTTGCTGAAAACCGGCATCGTGGACGAACTCATCGGGGAACCGGCGGGTGGTGCGCACGAAGATTGGGATGCGGCGGCAACGCTGTTGGGCGCAAGTCTGCGCAAGTCGCTGGCGGAGATTGAATCGCTGGGCGCGGCTGAAAGAACCACGCGGCGCTATCAGAAGTTTCGCCGGATGGGGCAATTCGTAGAGGTTTAGCCGGAGACGCCGACACGCTGAAACATACGGCTGGGCACAAAAGCGGCACGAAGAAGAACTGTCTTTTTCTTCGTGCCGCTTTGTGCGTCCGGCTACGG
>JAYUCP010000176.1:0-5445 GCA_043740245.1 Acidobacteriota bacterium
GGCGGCAACCAGCAACTGACTACTGACTACTGACTACTGACTACTGACTACTGACTACTGACTACTGACTACTGACTACTGACTACTGACTACTTGTGATGGACATTCTGCAAAACATCCGCGTGCGCGCGGCCACCCAACTGCAACACATCGTGCTGCCCGAAGGCGACGATGACCGCACGCTGGTCGCCGCCGCACAAATTGCCGAACAACGATTGGCCCGTCTGACCGTGCTGGGCGAGGAAGCGAAGCTGCGCAGTCGGGCCGCCACGCTGGGCGTTTCGCTCACCAACGTGCCGATTCTCGATCATCGGCGCTCGCCTGATTTGGATCGCTACACGCAAGAGCTTTACGAATTGCGCCGCGCCAAAGGGGCGACGCTCGATGAAGCAGCCAAGCAGGTGCTCGACCCGCTTTATTTCGGCAACTTGATGGTGCGCGCGGGCAAGGCGGATGGTTCAGTCGCCGGCGCGACCAACACCACGGCGCATACGGTGCGCGCGGCGCTGATCACGCTCGGCTTGAAAGCGGGCTATAGCCTCGTATCTTCGGTCGTCGTGATGGTGGTGCCTAAGCAGGAGTTTGGCGTGAATGGCGCGTTGATCTTTGCCGATCCGGCGGTGGTCATCAATCCAACCGCCGCGCAATTGGCCGAGATTGCGCTGGCTTCGGCGGAAACCTGCCGCGCGCTGCTCGACGCTGAACCGCGTGTGGCAATGCTTTCGTTCTCGACCAAAGGCAGCGCGCAACACCCGCTGGCCGACAAGGTGATCGAGGCCACACGCACCCTCCGCGCCCGCGCGCCAGAACTCGAAGTTGATGGCGAACTGCAGCTCGATGCGGCCTTGATCCAAAGTATCGGCGCGTCCAAAGCGCCCGGCTCCACGGTGGCGGGCCGCGCGAATGTGCTGATCTTCCCCGACATCAATGCGGCGAACATCGGCTACAAATTGACGGAACGGCTGGCGGGCGCGACGGCCATCGGCCCGATTTTGCAGGGGCTGGATAAACCGGCGAACGATCTGTCGCGCGGGTGCAAGGCGGAAGACATAGTAGACGCGGTCGCCATCACGGCAGTACAGGCCCAAGCGCGCAAGCGCAACGTGTAATCAACATCGGGTTTGTTGATCGCCACAAAAAAGCGCAAAGGACGCAAAAGGCATTTACACGTTTGAATGTTTTTGCGTCCTTTGCGCTTTTTTGCGGCAGACGCTTAGTCGCCGCCGGTCGCTTCCGCCAACTCCGCCAAAAACTCAGGATCGCCGTGACGCGGGCGGCTGAAATACCACCAGTTGTTGCGGGCCGTCCAGCCTTCTTCTTCAGCGACCTCGTCACCCCAAAGACAAACTTCGACGGGCGCCAGCAGCGCCTGCATCTGCTCATCGGCACGCTGCAAACGGTCATCATAAGCCGCGCTCTCTTTGAGTGTCGCGACGGCCAGCGCGTCGGCGAGCAATTGCCGCACGTCCAGATCATTCAAATAATCATCCAGCCCCAGCGCGTAGCCCGCTTCGACCACACTGACGAGGTTTTCCCAGTCAGCCAACAGGCTGGGCAAACCGCCTTCGATGACGTGGGCGGCGCTGCCGCGTTCGCGCAACAGTTCGCGTACCGGATCGTGATTGCTCATCAGATTGCTCCTTCAGCGGCGACTCTGCCGCCAGAAATAGTTCACGCCGTCATTCGGTTTGAAAAAGGTGCGGATGGTCAAATCCTGATTGAACGCAAGGAAGGCGCCGCTCTGCTGATCAAAGCGCGAGATGACGCCGTCGGCGCGCACGACTTCGAGCACGTCTTTGTTTGCCGGGCGATCGCGCAGCGTTTGCGCTTGCCGCAGGTATTCGTCCGCACTGATCCCGCCGAACTCGCGCCCGTGCTTTTCATAGTGGTCGTGGAATTTCTGGCGCGAGGCGAAACCAACCTCCGTGCGCACTTGAAAGTTGGCGGGCGCGGCTGGTTGCGCCGTGCTTGGCGACGGAGCCTCGCGCGCGGGCGCGGCAGTTTGACGACAAGCCGAGCCGGCCAACGCCAGCAACAACAAACCAATCGCACTCCAGTTGCGCCCTCGCAGAAATTCAAACATGCGCTGCTTCCTCATTCATAAAACGAAAGACGAGTGATGAATCGGGCTGATTCGTCACTCGTCCGTTTGCTTGGCAAATTCCAGCGCGCCATTACCGAACCGAGATCGGCATGCCGCCGCCACCCAGACCGGGCTTGGGTTCGGGCGCGGGCAGCTTTTCGACGCGCTCGGGATCAAGCGTAGTCAGGCGCGTGACCGCTTCGCTGCCGATGCCGGTTGTTCGCACGTCTTTATCGCTGGCGATTTCAAACAGCAAATCGGCGGCCTCTTTGTTCTTGCCTGCGGCTTCCAGGGTGCGCGCGATCTTCAGTTTGATCAGCGGCACCGAGAGTTCGCCAGGGCTTGCCTTGAGCTTGTTGTATTCGGCCAGCGCCGCGTCGTATTTGCCGGCGGCTTCGTACCGCCCGGCCAGGGCCATGCGTACCTGCGCGCCGACAGGCGAATTCTTTTCCGCCAGTTGTTTGAGGCTGGCCTCACCCTTTTCGGGTTCAAAAGCGAGTTGGTGCGTCGCGGCGTAATAACTGGCCAAATCGCCGATTTGCGACGAGTAATCGTTGGCGGCTTTGGTAAACGCTTCGTAGGCCTTGCGATGCTTTTCGTCCTGCGTGGTGAAAGCGTAGCCAGTCACACCGGGCGGCACCGGGTTCGCCACGACCGCTTCATTGACGCGGAAGGCTTCCGCCAGCGCTTCCGCCGCGTTGGTGGCGCGGCGCGAAATAATCAGCCAGGCGATCAAAGCCAGCGCGATTACGACCGCCGCGATGATGAAATAGTTTGCCAGCGGTTTCGAGCGCTCCTGCACCCATTCGGTGGTTTTGACATATTGATCCATCAACGGATCACTTTTTAACTGTCGTGATTGCCCTTTTGCCAATGTTGTGACTCCTTACAGATGAAATAATGGGGCGATGAGGAAAGCGGCAAAATAGCGGGCGCTCTTCGCTATTGTCAAGCCGGTGTGAAACGCTGCCCAGAGCGGTAGCGACTTGGTGCTTCCGAGGGCGCGTCATTCGTAAGCACCAAGTCGCTACCGCTCCTTGTACCGCAGCGCTTCAGCGGTTCCGCAACAAAAGATAGATAAACAACGGCGCACCCAGCAAAGCCGTGATCGCGCCCGTCGGCAATTCAGTCGGGGCCAGCACCGTGCGCGCGATCGTATCGGCAATCAACGCCAACAACGCGCCCGCCAATGCCGAAGCCGGTAGTGCCAGCCGATTGTCAGCGCCGGCCGCCATACGCACCAGATGCGGCGTCAGCAAGCCGACATAACCGATGGAACCGCTGGTTGACACGGCGGCCCCGGTCAACAACGAAGCCGCCGCGAACACCATCCAACGCACCCGCGCCGTTTCAACACCCAAAGCAAAGGCATCGCGTTCGCCGATCATCAGCAAATTCAAGGCCCGCGCTTGCGTCATCAAAAGCACGCCACCGACCATCACCGCCGCTGCCACAAACAACAACCCTTCAACCGTGCCGCTCGCCAAATCGCCCAGCAACCAGAGCGTAATGCTACGCAATTGCATGTCATTCACCAGCGCCAACGTCAGCACGTTCAACGAAGACAGAAAGACAGAAACGATCACGCCCGCCAACACCAACCGCGCCGGATCGTCTTCGCGCCGCCCCAAGCGGTAAACCGCTAGGCTCGTCAACAGCGCGCCGCCAAACCCGCAGACAGAACGGCACAGCAGCAGGCTAACGCCAAGCTGTTGCGCGAACACGATCCCGACAATCGCGCCCAACGCCGCGCCGCTGGAAATGCCCAGCACGTGCGGATCGGCCAGCGGGTTGCGCAACAACGCCTGAAACGCCGCGCCCGCCAGCGCCAACGCCGCGCCCACGGCCAGCGCCAGCCCGATGCGCGGCAAGCGCACTTGAAAAATGATCGCTTCGTGTTCCGGCGAGAATTTGGCGGGCAGGTCAAACAGTTCGGCGGCCAATCCTTTGAACAGCGCGCGCGCGGCGATGGGTTCGGGACCGAGCGTGAGCGCGATGAACGCCGCCAACAGCAACGCCAGCAGCAGCGCCGCCAGCACCAGCACCGCGCGCCGCTGCGTCAAATAGGCGCGGGCATTCTGCGTGACAAGGGTGGCGCGCTTCATGGCTTTTTCGGCCCAACAGACGGCTCTTGTTGTGGATGCAAAGCGTCCGCCAACTGCTCTAACCCGTCTATCAAACGCGGGCCCGGACGGCTGGTCAGGTCGGGATGTATGCGCACGATGCGCTGGTTGCGCACGGCGGGCGTGGCGGCAAACGCTTGTTGCAATTCTTTATCGCCAAGCGCGCCGTCGCCGTGCATGGCGGGCGCGATGATGAATTCGGGCGCGCGCGCAATCACGGCCTCGCGCGAAAACTGTGGATAGTCCGCGCTCTCTGCGCCGGAGATAGACGCGCCGCCCGCCAGCGCGAGCATGTCATTCAGGAAGGTGTTGCGCCCGGCGGTAATCAGCGGCGCCAGTTGCAGCACGAAAAAGACGCGCGGCTTGGGCTGCTGGGCGACGCGCTGTTCGACACGTTGAATGCGTTCGTCGAGTGCGGCGGCCAGTTGTTCGGCTTGTGCCACTGCGCCGGTCACTTCGCCCACGTGGCGAATCGAGGCCAGCACATCGCGCACCGTGCGCGGGTTGGTGATGTAAAGCGGAATGTTCAACCGTTCAAGCTGTTGCGCCAGCCCTTCCAACTGGCTGGCCGTGCTGACGATAACCAAATCGGGCTTCAAGGCGATCAACCGCTCCAGGTTCGGTTGCAGCGTGCTGCCGATCTTTTCTTTGCTCAGGGCGGCGGCCGGATAGTCGCAATAACTGGTGACGGCGACGACGCGCTCGCCCAGTCCGAGCGCAAACAGCATCTCGGTCAGATTGGGCGCAAGCGAAACGATGCGTGGCGGATTGGGGACGACGGCGACGCGGCGCTTGAGTTCGTCGTTGTAAACGCGGCGTGGCGCGCCGCTCGTGCTTTGCGCTGAGCGGCAGCCAAGCCCCGCCAGCAACAAGGCCGCACAGGCCCACAAAACGCACTGATGAAGGGAATAAAGCATAACGGGAATCAGCGCTGAAAAACGCAGCGCACCGTAGCACGCGGTTCAGAAACACGTCAACGCCAGCCGCCAAATCGAGCCACACAACATAGTGAAGGTTGAAAACACGCGACAACGAAGACGAAGACGAAACTCACTTTTACAAATTGGGACGAAGCTGAACAGGCTGCACGACATTGAGGTGGCGCTGAAGCAATTCAGGCAGGCCTTGCCGGAATTGACAGACGAGGTAGTGGCTAAATCGAGTGGGACGGCGTGTCAGTAGCCCGCGCGTGAGCAAGGGCTGTCTGCTGCCAGTAAAGCCCTTGCTCACGCGCGGGCT